>CAZEHQ010000058.1:0-11989 GCA_964512165.1 uncultured Gemmatimonadaceae bacterium
TCGGCGGCGACGCGGCGGGCGCCGCCGAAGTCGCCGGGGCCCGCCCGGTCGGAAGCCGCGTCGGACCGGCCGCAGTCGCGGCACAGGCCGCCGCCGAGGGCGGGGCTGAACCAGCCGGGCCCGCCTTCGGGGGGTGAGCCGCAGAGGACGCAGGCTTCCAGCTCGGGCCGGTATCCCAGGGCCTCGGCGACGCGCAGCTGGTAGTACCAGAACAGCGACTCCAGCTGCGGCTCCTCCACCTCCTCGAGACCGCCGAGGACTCCCGTGAGACAGCGGAACAGGCGCCGGCTCGCCTCGTGCTCGATGGTCAGCCGGTCGACGATCTCGCAGGCGGCGGCGGCGTACGACAGGCGCCGCAGGTCGGCCACCAGGGCCGGGCGGGACCGGACCAGCTCGGCCTCGGAGAGGGTGTGCAGGTCGCGGTCGTCGCGCAGGGAGCAGGCGATGTGCACCGACCATCCGACCTCCAGGCAGCCGCCGAAGCGGCTCTTCGGCCGCCGGGCGCCGTTGGCCATCACCCGGACCTTGCCGTGGTCCTCGGTGAAGAGGGTGACGAGCTTGCCCGTCTCGCCTTGCCGCCGGGTGCGCAGGACCACCGCGTCGGTCCTGGCCTGGATGCGTGCCAAGCGCCGCCGCCGCTACTCGCCGCCGGGAGCGTCCTGTCCGCGGATGCGGTACAGCCGCTCTCCGGGCCTGGCCATGCCGAGCTGCTCGCGGGCGAGCTTCTCGAGGTACGCGGGGTCGTTCTGCAGCCGGTGGAGAATCTGCCGCATGCTGTCGTTCTGCGCCTCCAGGCGGGCCACTTCCGCCTCCAGCTCGGCCAGGCGCGCGCCGTGCTCCTCCAGCTCCACCCAGCCGCCCTCCTCGCCGAAGAACAGGTAGCCCCAGGCGGCGGCCGCGAGGAGGACGGCGGCCACCGTCCACAGCCGCAGCCTCGGCGGCTCGCTGGCCAGGGGGTCGGTCTCCGGCGGGTCGGCGGGCGTCCGCCTGGCCATCAGGTGAGCACCAGGTCGTCGCGGTGGATCACTTCGAGGGGCGGCTGTCCGAGGATGCCGGCCACCTCGGGGGAGCTGCGCCCGAGAATGCGGCCCACCTCCCCCGCGCCGTAGCGGCTCATGCCGCGGGCCACCTCGCGGCCCTGGTCGTCCTCCACGCGCACCACGTCGCCGGCGCGGAAGGTCCCGGAGCAGGCGGTCACGCCCGCCGGCAGCAGGCTGCCGCCGCGCAGCTTGAGGGCGGCCACGGCGCCGGCGTCGACGGTGACGCTCCCCCGCGGCGGCGAGGCGAAGCCGATCCAGCGCTTGCGGCTGCCCATGCGCCGTCCCGCGGGCACGAAGAGCGTGCCCACCTCGCCGCCGTCGAGGATCTCCGCCAGGCTGTGCTTGCGGGCGTGGGCGATGACCGTCATCTCGCCGCACGCCATCAGCAGCTGCGCCGCCCTCACCTTGGTCGCCATGCCGCCGCGCCCCAGCCGGTTGGCGGCGCGGGTCACCGAGCGGCTGACGTCGTCTCCGGGGGAGACCTCGCGCAGCAACTCGTCTCCGCGGCCGTTGGCATAGCGGCGGTAGAGACCCTCCACGTCGGAGAGGATGACCAGCAGCTCGGCGTGGATCAGGTTGGCCACGTACGCGGCGAGCATGTCGTTGTCGCCCAGGGAGCGCTTGAGCTCGGCCACGCCCACGGAGTCGTTCTCGTTGATCAGCGGCACCGCGCCGAGGGCGAAGAGCTGCCGGAAGGTGTTGCGCAGGTTCACGTAGCGCTGCCGGTCGTCGAGGATGTCCCCCGCCGTCAGCAGGACCTGCCCCACGGGAACGCCGCGGCGGGCGAAGAGGCTCTCGTAGGTGGTGACCAGCAGGTTCTGGCCCACGGCGGCCACCGCCTGCAGATCGGCGATCGACCGGGGGCGCTCGCTCAGTCCCAGGCGGCCCATGCCCGCGGCCACCGCTCCCGAGGAGACGACGGCCACCTCGAGGCCCCGTTCCCTGAGGGCGCAGACCTCGCCCACCAGACGGCGCACGGTGGGCCGGTGCAGCTGGTTGGCCTCTCCGGCGACGCTGGTGGAGCCGATCTTGACGACCACGCGGCGCACGCCGGACATGCGCCGGGCCCGCGGCCGGGTCTCGGGTGCGTGGTTCACGTCTCGTAGTGGCGCACGGTGACGCCGCGTTGGGCGAGGTACTCCTTCACCCGCGGAATGGTGTAGACCTCGAAGTGGAAGATCGACGCCGCCAGGGCGGCGCTCGCCTGTCCCTCGGTCAGGACCTCGTGGATGTGCTCCAGCGTGCCGGCGCCCCCGGAGGCGACGATGGGAACGCCCACGCGGCCGGCCACCGCCTGGTTGAGAGCCAGGTCGTAGCCGTCTCTCGTGCCGTCGGCGTCGATGCTGTTGAGGACCAGCTCGCCGGCGCCCCGCTCGACCAGCTCCGTCACCCACTCCAGGGCGTCGATCCCCGTCGACGTGCGCCCGCCGTCGACGTAGATCTCCCAGCTCGGATCACGGCCGTCGGCGGGGGGCAGCCGCAGGGCGTCGATGGCGCCGACGATGCACTGACTGCCGAAGCTCTCGGCGGAACGGTTGACGATCTCCGGGTCCCTCACGGCGGCGGAGTTGATCGACACCTTGTCGGCGCTGCCTTTGAGAATGGTGCGCACGTCCTCGAAGGTACGGATTCCGCCGCCCACGGTGAGGGGGATGAAGACCTGCTCCGACACCTGGCGCACCAGGTCCATCACGATCGCCCGGCCGTCGGCGGAGGCGGTGATATCGTAGAACACCAGCTCGTCGGCGCCCTCGCGGTCGTAGCGCGAGGCCAGCTCCACCGGATCGCCGGCGTCGCGGTCGGCGGAGAAACGGACGCCGCGCACGTTGCGCCCGTCCTTTACGTCGAGGCAGGGGATGATGCGCTTGGCCAGCATGGCGCCGATGCAGCCGATCTATCGGAAAGCGGCGAAGTTGGCCAGCAGGCGCAGTCCCACCCTCTGGCTCTTCTCCGGATGGAACTGCACTCCGAAGAGGTTGCCGCGGGCGGCGATCGAGGTGTACTCCAGGCCGTATTCGGTGGTCGCCACCGACTCGCTCTCCTCCTCGGCCTCCACGTAGTAGGAGTGGACGAAGTAGAAGAAGCTGCCCTCCTCGACGCCCTCCAGAAGCGGGCACTGGCGCCGGATGGAGATCTGGTTCCAGCCGATCTGGGGCACCCGCTCCGACGCCGGGAACCGGAGGCAGCGGCCGGCGAACAACTCCAGTCCGGTGTGGTGCCCCATCTCCTCGCTGGCTGCGAACATCAGCTGCAGGCCGACGCAGATCCCGAGGAAGGGCCGGCCCGCCCGCAGGTGATCGGCGATCGCCTCGTCCCATCCGGAGGCGCGCAGGTTGCGCATGGCGTCGCCGAAGGCGGCGTCACCCGGAAGCACGAGATGCGTTGCATCCCGCGCCAGGGCCGGATCCTCGACGATGGCGGCCTCGTGGCCGAGGTACTGAAAGGCCTTCTCCACGCTGCGCAGGTTGCCCATGCCGTAGTCGGCGATGGCGATCACGGCTCAGGTTCCCAGTTCCCTGGCGCGTCGCGTGGCGGCGGCCACGGCGGCTGCCACGGCCTGTCGCAAGCCGCCTTCCTCCAGGGCCGTCAGTCCCGCGAGGGTGGTGCCGCCGGGGGAGGTCACCTGGTCCCGCAGCTCGGCCGGAGAGGCCACGCCTTCCTGGACCATGCGCGCCGCTCCGTTCACGGTCTGCGCCGCCAGGGCCATGGCCACCTCCGGCGCCAGCCCGGCCTCCACGCCTCCGTCGGCGAGCGCTTCGATCACGGTGTAGATGTAGGCGGGGCCGCTGCCCGACATTCCGGTGACGGCGTCCATCTGTGACTCGCGGACTTCCACCGTGGTACCCAGCCGGTCGAAAAGGGCTCGCACCGCGGCCACCTCCGCCGGGCCGGCGTGACGGCCGGCGCAGAGGGCGGTGGCGCCGGCGCGGAGGCGGACCAGGGTCTGGGGCATGACGCGCACCACGGCCCGGGAAGGCGGCAGGAGATCCTCGATGGTGGACGCGGGTACGCCGGCCACGGCCGAGACGACGAGTTGCTCCCGGGACAGGTGCAGGGCGAGAGACCGCAGGACATGGCGGGCGACCTGCGGCTTGACGGCGAGGAAGACGACATCGCTCGTGGAGACGGCGGAGATGTCGGTTGAGGTGTGCACGCCGCGCTGAGCGAGGGGGGCGAGCAGGTCGTCGAGGAGATCCACCGCCGTCAGCCGATGGGCGGCGACACCGGAATCCAGCAGACCCGAGATGAAGCAGCCGCCGAGATTGCCGGCGCCGATCACTGCGATGGTGGGCTCTGACGAGCTCGGCGTCACGGGGATTCCATGTTCAAGTGGAGGATGAATGGGGCCTTGCAGAAGGTACCCATCCCACGACTCGCGCTGCAAGGGGAATCGCCCCGTACAGTGGGTCATTCCCCTCTGTACGCAATACCATTTCCGCTTGACGGACTCGAAGCGCTCTGGCTATCTTTGCCTGAATTGTGATTTGTGCCTTTCCAGAAGTGGGGAAGTTCTTCCGACGGGCACAACGACAGGCGAGGCGGCAGAGCCGCTCCACGCGCACCTAAGGAGAGAGCAGATGGCGAAGCGCAAGGCCACCAGGAAGAAAGCGGCCAAGAGGAAGGCCGCGCCGAAGAAGGCGGCGAAGAAGAAGGCCGCCAGGAAGAAGGCGGCCAGGAAGGCCGCGCCGAAGAAGGCGGCGAAGAAGAAGGCCGCCAAGAAGAAGGCCTCGAAGAAGAAAGCGTCGAAGAAGAAAGCGACCCGGAAGAAGGCGTCGAAGAAGAAAGCAAAAAAAAAAGCCGCTAAGAAAAGGGCGAAGAGGAAGCTGAACCCCTCGTTCATGAGGCCCCTGACCCCCGATGCGGCTCTGGCCGCCGTGGTGGGCACCAAGGCCCTGCCGCGGACGGAGGTTGTCAAGAAGCTCTGGACCTACATCAAGCGGAACGACCTCCAGGACAAACAGAACAAGCGGATGATCAATGCCGACGACAAGCTCCGCGATCTGTTCGGCGGCAAGAACCAGGTCAGCATGTTCGAGATGACCAAGCTCGCGAATCAGCACCTCGCCTGACCCGCGTCAGCAGGACAGCACTCGATCGAGAAGAGGAGCTCCCGGCCCCGGGAGCGCCTCTTCTTGTTCTATTGCCCCCCCCGGACTCAAACGAACACGCCTGCCCTGGTCGCTCTCGCCGACGGAACGACCTTCACCGGCACCCGCGTCGGCGCCGAGGGCGAGGTCTTCGGGGAGATGGTCTTCAACACGAGCATGACGGGGTACCAGGAGATCCTCACCGATCCCTCGTACGCCGGCCAGATGGTGTGCATGACCTATCCCCACATCGGCAACTACGGGGTCAACCCCGAGGATGACGAGTCCGAGAGCCCCCACGTGCGCGCCTTCCTGATGAAGGCGTGCTGCCGGCGGCCGTCCAACCACCGGGCTGCATCCGGCCTGGTGGAATACCTGCAGGAGCATGGCGTCGTCGGCGTGGAGGGCATCGACACGCGGGAGCTGACCCGCCGGGTGCGGATCCACGGCGCCATGAACGCGGCGGTGAGCACGCGCGATCTCGACCCGCGGAGCCTCACCGCCAAGGCCCGGGACTGGGAGGGGCTCGTGGGGGTCGACCTGGTGCGCGGCGTGACCTGCGCCGAGCCGTACGACTGCGAGCCCGACGGCCCGGCGCGGTTCCATGTCGTCGCCTTCGACTACGGCATCAAGCGCAGCATCATCCGCCGTCTGGTGGCCGAGGGCTGCCGGGTCACCGTGGTGCCCGCCACCACCACTGCCGACGAGGCCCTGTCCCGCGAGCCCGACGGCATCTTCCTCTCCAACGGCCCCGGCGATCCCCGGCCCCTGCACTACGCCATCGACACGGTCCGCGATCTCGTGGAGCGCGCCGATCGGCCCATCTTCGGCATCTGTCTGGGCCACGAGATCCTCGGCCTGGCGCTGGGCGCCGAGATCTACAAGCTCAAGTTCGGCCACCGCGGGGCCAACCAGCCCATCGAGGAAGCCGACAGCGGCCGCATCCTCATCACCTCCGAGAACCACGGCTGGGGCATCCGCGGCGACAGCATGCCCGATGCCCTGGAGGTCACCCGCCGCAACCTCAACGACGGCTGCGTCGAGGGCATGCACCACCGCGAGCTGCCCGTGTTCTCCATCCAGTGCCACCCGGAAGCCTCCCCGGGGCCCCACGACAGCTACCACCTCTTCGGCTACTTCGCCGACCTGATGTCGCGGCGCCGCGCCGCCTGAAGCCGCCCCGCCGCTCTCTCACAAGGAGAGGTCCGCCCAATGCCCATCGTCCGTGAGGAAGTCCTGCGCCCCCTCGCCTTCGACATCTTCGCCGCCGCCGGCATTCCGGAGGAGGATGCCCGCATCGTCGCCGATCATCTCGTGAACAGCCACCTCGCGGGACACGACTCGCACGGCACCTGGTTCATGCCGGGGTACGCCCGGCAGATGCGCAGCCGCTACGTGCGCTGGGAAGAACGCAAGGTGGTGCGCGAGAACCCCTGCCTGACGATCATCGACGGCCGCGGGGCCAACGGCATCGTCGCCGTCACCCGCGCCGTCGACCTGGCGGTGGAGAAGGCCCGGGCCGCCACCTTCGGCTTCGTCGGTCTCAACTCGGTGACCCACATCGGCCGCCTGGGCGACTATCCGCCGCGCATCGCCGAGCAGGGCATGATCGGCATGGTGTGGCTCAACGGCGGCGGGCTGTTCCTGGCCCCCCACGGCAGCGCCGACCGCCGCCTGCGGCCCGAGCCGATCGCCTTCTCGGCGCCGCGCCGCGACGGTGCCCCCTTCATGCTCGACATGACCATGACCGTGGTGGCCGGCGGCAAGATCGAGCAGAAGATCGTGCGCAACGATCCACTGCCCGACGGCTGGGTCATCGACCGCAACGGCGACTACGTCTCCGACGCCGGGCTCTACCACAGCGACGCCGCCAACAACGCCGTCCTGCCCCTGGGGGGCCTGCAGTTCGGCCACAAGGGAGCCGGCCTGGCGATGATGGTGGAGATGCTGGTGGGCCCCCTGTCGCACGCGGGATGCACCCGGCAGGACGGGCAGGGCGGCGGCGGGGTGATGGTCCTGGCCATCGACATCTCGGCCTTCACCACCCTCGACGACTACGTGGAGGAGGTGGAGGCTCTCGCCGCCTGGGTGACCTCCGCCCGGCCCCTGCCCGGCTTCTCGCAGGTCTACGCGCCGGGGGAGATGGAGGAGGAGACCCGCGCCCGGAGGCTCTCCGAAGGTTTCGAGATCCCCGACGCGACCTGGGAGCAGATCGCCGCCGTCGCGGCGGAGCTCGGCGTCGAGATGCCCGCCCTCTGAGGGGCTACATCGACACGCCGAGCAGGCCCCGGGTGATCTGGAAGTCGGTGACGCCGCGCTCCCAGAGCCGGGGGGGCCGCTGCCGCGCCGCCACCTCGAGCACCCGTCGCAGCAGACTCTCCGCCCAGGGGGTGTCACCCTCCTCGAGGGCGCCGTCGAGATCCTCGCGGAAGCGGGAGATCACCTCCCCGGCGGCGCTCACCTGGAGCAGGGGGACCAGCGGATGGCCCTGCACGGGGTGCTCTCCCGCGTGGGCCAGGAGGATCTCCACGCCGGTGGCGCCCAACCCCGAGAGAGACTCGGTCCAGTGTTCGATGGGCGCCTCCATCACGTGGAGGCCGGGCCGGGCGGGTCTCTGGCCGTGGGCGATGGTGGGGGCCGGCGGTCCGGCCAGACCGAGGGCGGCGGCCCAGGCCGGAGAGCCGGCGAGGCCGCCCTCCGGCACCACGACGGTGCCGCCGGCGCCGGCGATCCAGCCCGTCAGTTGCGCGAAGGCCCGCGCCGCCCCGTCGGGGATCGGTCCCGCCGACAGCAGACCCAGGCGCAGATCGGCGAGACCGGCCTCCGTTGACGGGGGCGCCCCGACTCCATCCAGCCGCTGGGCGAACCACTCCTCGACGCGCTCCAGCACGCGCTCGATGCCGCCGTCGAGCTGGACGCTGGCGAAGCCGTAGCGGCTGCCGTCGATCCCCGCCTCGTCGAGGGCGGCGCGCATGTAGTCGTTGTGGGTCTTCTCGCAGCCGTGCTCCAGCAGCAGGGCGAGGGCCACCGACGGATGGGTGAGGTACCCGAGCAGCGTACGGCGGTAGATCTCCTCGCTGGACCCGCCCGAGACGCCGCAGCCCTCGGTGTGGACCAGGGCCGCGAAGCGGGAGAGGCCCGCCGACTCGCCCAGGCCCGAGGCGTTGAGGCGCTCGGCCGCCATGCGCGCCACCTGTCCCGAGCACAGGCTTGTGGGCAGCACCAGGCCCAGGCGGTCGAGGGCGAGGCCGTCACCGGTGTCCAGGGCCTCGAAGGAGGCCGCCGGCGGCGCGGAGGACCGGACCGCCAGGGGCTCGCCAGCGGGGGCCGGGGCCGACTGCAGCTCCGCCAGCCGGCCGGAGTCCCGCTGGGGCCAGTCGCGCCAGATCGACACCTGCGAGTGGCCCGCCTGCTCTCCCTTGGAGCGGCGCCCGGAGGAGATCTCGAGGGTGAGATCGAAGAGGGCCTGTCCCAGGGCATCCATGGACTCGCCGTCCTGGTAGGCGCCGGCGTTGACGTCCATGTCCTCTTCGAGCAGCTCGAAGCGCGGCGTGGTGGTGACGATCTTCACCGTCGGCACGAAGGGGAAGTTGGTGATCGAGCCGTTGCCGGTGACGAAGTAGATCACGTTGCACCCGGAGGCCACCTGGCCGGCGATCGACTCCAGGTCGTTGCCCGGCGAGTCCATGAACCAGAAGCCGCCGGCGGGGATCGGCTGCGAGTACTCCAGGCAGCCCTCGAGGGGCACCTCGGGATGGCGCTTCATGGCGGCGCCGATCGACTTCAGGACGATGTTGTAGAGCCCGCGGTACTTGTTGCCCCCCGATGGATTGCCCTCGGCCGACTGGCCGTGCCAGGCGACGCGTTCCTTGAAGCGTTCCACCATCTCCAGGAAGCGGTGGGCCGTGGCCGAGTCGCGCACCCGGTGGAGCACGTACGGCTCCGCCCCGATGAGCTCGTCCGTCTCGGCCAGATTGGCGGCCCCTCCGGAGCGGATCAGCTCGCGCGCCGCCCAGGCCGCCAGGGGATTGCCGGAGACGCCGGAGAAGGCGTCGGAGCCGCCGCACTGCAGGGCCAGCCGCAGCCGCGACGCCGGCAGCTCGACCCGCCGCTGCTGCGACAGGCTCTCGGCCCAGCCGCGGGCCAGCCTTTCGCCCTCGTCGAGAGAGTGGTCGAACCCGCCCTCGAGGGAGAGGAACCGGTGCGGCAGCGCGTCGATGGGCCGGCCCTCGCTGCGCAGGTACCCCTCCAGCAGCCGGTTGGGCACCGCCTCGGAGCCGTAGTCCACGGCGAGCAGGGCCCCCACGTTGGGGTGCACGGCGAAGCCGGCCAGGGTGCGCAGCAGCAGGTCCCGGTTGTTGGGGGTCCCGGCGCCGCCCCCCTCGGTGTGGGCCACCGCCACGACACCGTCGAAGCCATCGCTGACCGGCGCGTCCGCCAGGCGCCGGGCCAGCAGGCGCGCATAGGCGGCGGTGCGCGAGCTGGTGCCCATGACGACGACGTAGTTGCGCGTCCCCGCCCCGCGGGGGCCCCGGTCGAAGCCGCGGAAGGTGGGTGGATCGGGGTTCAGGGGCAGCGGCGCGGCGGGCTCGAAGGCGGCTTCGTCGAGGACGTAGGGGGTGATCCGGTCCTCGAAGTTGGCTTCCGCCGGCAGCTCGAAGTCGAGGCGGCGGCCCCCCAGGGCCTCGAGCATTCCCGCGTTGCACACGTAGTCGCCGGGAGCGATGTCGCGGGTGGCGGCGCCGAAGGGCAGGCCCCAGGAGAGCAGCTCCCGCCCCCGGGGGATCGGGGCCACGGCGAAGCGGTGGCCCTCCATGAGCGTGTGGGAGAGGGTGAACTCACCCTCCGCCGTGGCCACACGGGTGCCGGCTTCCAGCCTTCGCGTGGCGATGCCCACGTTGTCGCCCGGGGCCGGCAGGCGGGCGACCTCCGCGAACTCGAAGGCGCTCACGAGCCCGGGCCGTCGAAGAGGCGGAAGTTGCCCGCGTCGATCCGCCCCGCCTGGTGGGCGAGCACGGCATCGGCCACCTCGATGGCCATCCTCGACTCGAGGGTGACCCCGGCGCGCACCCCCACGCACGGATCGTGGCGCCCCTTGCTCAGCCGGAACTCGATCTCCTCCAGGTCCTTGCGCACCGAGTCCTGGGGCCGGGCGATGGTCGCCGTGGGCTTGAAGCCGACGCGGAAGACCAGGGGGCTGCCGGTGGTGATCCCGCCGATGATTCCGCCGTGGTGGTTGCTCTGGTAGCCGCCCGAGCGGATCGGATCGTTGTTGGCGCTGCCCCGGCGCCCCACCACGTCGCGTCCGGAGCCCATCTCGCAGGACTGCACCGCGTGCAGCCCGCCGAGGGTCCCCATGAGGCGCAGCTTGAGGCTGTCGTACAGGGGCTCGCCGATGAGGGGGGGCACGTTGACGGCGACCACCTCGAGGGCGGCGCCCACCGAGTCGCCCTCCTTGCGGGCGGCCTCGATCAGCCGCGCCGCCTCGGCGGCGAAGCCGCCGTCGATGGCGCGCAGCTCCGGCTCCTCCAGACGCGTCTCCAGCGCCGCCGCCTCGTCCGCGGTGAGGCGCCCGTCGCCGACCGAGTCGGCCAGCCGCTCACCGGACTCGATCTCCCCCACCTGGCAGATGGAGCTGAAGAAGGCGGTGCCGAAGCGCTCGGCGAGGAACCGCCGCGCCACGGCGCCGCCGATGACGTCGGAGATCGTCGACCGGTAGCTGGAGCGGCCGCCGCCGCGGGGATCCGTGCGGCCCCCGGACTTGTAGTGCTTCACCAGATCGGTGTGCCCCGGCCGCACGTCCCCCGCCGGGCCGAGGAACTGCGCGTAGTCGGCGGAGCGCTTGGCCGCCGACAGGACGACGGCGGCGATCGGCTCGCCGGTGGTGAGGCCGCCCTCGTACCCCGGGGCGCGGATCTCCTCGCCGCCGACGCGGGTGGCCACCTCGGCGCCGCCGAGGAGGGTCTCGTGGTCGTCGTCGTAGAGGCCGGAGAGCAGCACCACCTTGTCGCCCTCGCGGCGGGGGGTGCCGAGCTTGTTGCTGCCCGGGCGCCGCCGGTCGAGGAAGCCCTGGATCCCCTCGCGGGACAGGGGCACGCCCGCCGGGCATCCGAAGACGATGGTGGTGATGGCGGGTCCGTGGGACTCGCCGGCGCCGGCGACGGCGAACTGTGCTCCCCCGAGGATCTCCACGTGCCTGCTCTTGGTGAGGTGGTTCGCGCCGTCACCGCGGCGCGAACTTGGCAATCTAACCCTCGGAACCCCTGTTGGCAAAGGTGACGATTGGCGTAAGTCCCTTTCCTGTCAGGGGTTACTGCACTTCATCGGCAGCTTCTGCGGAGCCTTCGGGGGCCGCGCCGGGGCGGAGCGGGGCTCGCCCCAGGGCATCCGGGACCACGGGAGGCTCAGGGCGCGGGCGCTCCCGTGAGCCTCTCCAGGTCGGCCTCGGCCAGGGCCAGGTCGTAGCGCGTGTTGACGCGGTTGTTGCGCGCCGAGGTCAGGCCCACCTGGGCGTCCAGCACCTCCAGGAGCCGGCCCTTGCCCACCCGGTAGCGCTCCTCCGCCAAGTGCAGGTCCTCGGCCGCCAGCTCCGTCGTGCGCCGCGCGATCCGGCTGCGGGCGTCCCGCCGGCGGCATCATGCCGAGCCGCAACTTGCGGACGACCGTCTCCCAGGCCTCCGGGTCGGCGCCGACGTCGGCCACGTCGAGCCCGTCGAAGGCGAAGGGAACGGTCCCCCGGTCGGCCATCCGCTCGTTGTGGCAGGTGACGCAGTAGCGGTCGAGCAGCACCTGGTGGGCCTCAAGCGACGCGTTCGTCTCTTCGGCCGCTGCCGAAGCGGAAGCCGTCGTCTGCGCGGTGAC
>CAZEHQ010000058.1:11999-19763 GCA_964512165.1 uncultured Gemmatimonadaceae bacterium
TACGGCCGAGGCGCACCAGCTCCAGGTAGGTCGTCTCCACCGAGAGGGCCAGGTCGCGCTCCTGCTGCTCCAGGCCCAGGCGCGCCGACTCCAGGCTCGAGCGGGCGCGGTCCACGTCGGCGCCGCGCAGGCCGCCGTCGAAGAGCTGGTAGGTGAGGTTCATCCCGGCGTTGAGGCGGTAGTTCTGGTCCAGGTCGCCGTAGACCCGCTCGAGGACCTCGTTGGCGCGGCTGTAGCTGACGTTGGCCGACAGCCGCGGATGCCAGGCCGCCCGCCGCGCCTTGAGGCTCATCTCCGCCGCCGACGCGCTCCGCCGCGCCTGCTCGAGCCCGGGGTTGGCCTTCCGGGCCCGCTCCACGAGTTCGGCCATCGCCGCCGGTTCGGTGGTCTCCGGCGGCAGCTCCGCCTCGCCGGCCAGGGGAACGGTCTCCAGGGGCGCCGACAGGCCGCGCCCCAGCACGTGGTTCAGCGAGGCCCGCGCCAGCTGCACCTGCTGCTCGGCGTTGATCAGGGTGGCCCGGGCGTTGTCGGCGGCCACCTGCAGGCGCAGCAGGTCGACCCGGGTGCCGGCCCCCACCTCCAGCCGGATCTCGGCCTCCTCCTGGCGCTTCAGACCCAGCTGGAAGGCCTCCTCCTGCACCTCCACCAGCTCCTGGGCCTTCAGCAGGGCGTAGTAGCGCTGCTTCACCTGGTAGACCACGTCCGTCCGCCCGGCGCGCAGGCCGAGCTCGGAGGCGGCCAGCGACTCGCGGGCGCCGCGGTGGCCCCAGCGGCGGGCGCCGCCGTCCCAGAGGGTGTGGCTGACGCCGGCGCTCAAGGAGTAGGAGCTGCGGTCGATGGCCGGGATGCGCGTGTGCTCCTCGGCGAAGATGCGCTCTCCAGTCTCCGGGTCGATCTGGCCCGTGGGGTTGTCCTGGATGCGCAGGGACGGGCCGGTGCGCGAGCGCCCGAGGTTCATCAGGGTCGTGCTCAGCGAGGGCAGACGCTGGGCCCGCGCCGAGACGACGTCGGCCTCGGAGCGCAGGACCTGCTGCTCGGCCTGCAGGACCTGGGTGTTGCTGTCGAGGGCGAGGTCGATGCACTGGTCGAGGGACAGCCTCTCGGCCGGCAGCGCCGTGGCCGAGGCGAGAAGCAGGACGGCGGCTGATCGGGGGATCCGGTTCATCGACTGCTTGGCTCCGTGGTGGGGTTGGAGGCGCGCATCACGCGGCGCGCCCAGAGGCTGAAGTCGTCGAGCAGGGAATAGAGGGTCGGGGCCAGCAGCAGGGTGAGCAAGGTCGACGTGGCCAGCCCGCTGACCACCACCAGGCCGATCGGCCCCCAGCGCCGGGCGAAGCCCTCGGCCGTGCCGTAGACCATGGGCAGCACGAGGGGCATCAGGTTGAGGATCGTCGTGCCCGCCGTCATCAGGATCGGCCGCATGCGGTTCTGCCCGCCCCGCAGGATCGCCGCCCGCCGGGTCATCCCCTCGCGGCGGTACTGGTTGATGTGGTCGATGAGGACGATGCCGTTGTTGACGACGATGCCGAAGAGGATCAGCAGGCCGAGCATGGCGTTGGGGTCGAAGGCGACGTCGAGGCCCCACAGGGCGGCGGAGACGCCTATGAGCGAGAAGGGGATGGCGAACATGATGGTGAAGGGGTGGACCAGGGACTCGAAGAGGGAGGCCATGATCAGGTAGATGAGGAGCACGGCGAAGAGCAGGGTGAAGAGGTTGCCCTCCGTGTCCTGCGATTCCCAGCGGGCGGCGCGGCCGAGCTGCCACGAGTACCCCGGCGGCAGGGCCATCTCGTCCATCATCGCCTGCACCTGCGGGTTGAGCCGGGACGCGGCCTGGCGGCTGGTGGTGTTGGCGAAGACGTTCAGCGTCTGCTGGCGGTCCTCCCGCTGCAGGCTCCGGGGGGCCTCGGCGTGGGTGAAGTCGGCCAGGGCGGCCAGCTGCACCGGCGTCCCGTCCTGCCCCTCGAAGGCCGTGTTCTTCAACTGCTCCAGGTTGGCGCGGTCCTCCTCCTCCAGCTGCAGGACGACGCCGATCTCGCGCTCCGGCGCCTTGAAGCTGGTGGTGCGCCGCGTCCCCAGGGCCGTGGAGATGGTGGAGGCCACCCGCTGCGGGGACAGGCCGTAGCCGAGGGCCTGCTCGCGGTCGACGGAGACCTGGATCTCCTCCTCCCCCTCCTGCAGGTCGGTGTCGACGCTGGTGACGCCGGGCAGCTGCGCGAGACGCGCCTGAACGTCCTCGGCCAGGACCTCCAGCACCGCCGGGTCGATTCCCTTCAGCTGCACCTCCACGCCGAGGAGGTTGCCCGCCCAGCTGCGCGTCCTCCCCATCTTGTAGGCGACGCCCGCCATCTCCGGCAGGCGGCGCCGGATCGCCTGCTGCGCCTCCATCGTCGTCAGGTTTCCGTCGTCGGCGTCGACGAGCCGCGCCCGGAGCCTGCTGCTTCGCTGCCGGATCCGTGTGGACAGGGTCTCCAGGTCCAGCTCGTCGGCGTGGGCCAGCAGGTCCCGCTCGATGCGGGCCATGAGGGAGTCCACCTCCCCGAGGCTGAAGCTGCGCTCGGTCTCCACGGTGATGTCGACGCGGCGCTCCGAGGGCCAGCGCATGCCCTGCTGCTCCATGCTGAGGAACATCCACACGCCGCCCCCCATCATCGCCACCGCCGCGCCGAGGGTTACGGCCCGGTGGTCGAGGGTCCAGTTCAGCAGGCGCACGTAGGAGGCGCGCATGCCGTGGCGCCGGCAGTGGCGCAGGAGGAGGACCAGCAGCACCAGGACGGCACCGAGGACGGCCGCCGTGGACCACTCCATGCCGAGGGTTGTCCCCAGGACCCGGGCGCCGGTGGTGCGGCCCCAGGCGGCCAGGCCCTCCCAGCCGATGGACTCGACCTTCCAGCTCAGGCCCGCGAGCAGGAGGGCCCCGACGGCGACCTTCAGCCGCCGGTCGTGGCGCTCGGCGCCCGGCCGGAAGAGCCGCGAGGCGGCCAGGGGGATGACGGCCAGGGAGACCACCGTGGAGACGGCCACCGCCAGGCAGATGGTCAGCCCCGCGTCGCCCATGAAGCGCACGATGCGGGACGATCCCGAGCCGAGGAAGAAGAAGGGGATGAAGACGCACATCGTCGTCAGGGCTGAGGCGAGGACGGCCATGCCCACCTCGCCGGTGCCGCCGACGGCCGCCTCCACGGGGCCGGCGCCCTCCTCCTCGCGGCGCCGGAAGATCGACTCGAGGGTCACCACCGCCGGGTCGACGAGCATGCCCACGGCGAGCATGAGCCCCACCATGGAGACCATGTTTAGGGTGATGGCCGAGTCGAACAGCTCGCGGGCCACGTAGATGCCGGTGAAGACGCAGCAGACCGAGGCGGGGATGGCCACGGCGATGGCGAGGGTGCTGCGGATGCTGCGCAGGAAGAGGAAGATGATGACCACCGCCAGCAGGCTGCCCAGCAGGGCCGTGTCCTTGAGCTTGTTCAGCTCCGCCAGGATCTGGTCGGCCCGGTCGCGGGTGATGTTGATGTCGAGCAGGCCTCCGTAGCCGTCGACGATGCCCTCGAGGACGGCGCGTACCTCGCGGGCTACGTCGACGGGGTTGTCGGCGGCGACCTTGTAGATCTCCACCTCCACGGCGTCGCGGCCGTTGAGGCGCTCGAAGGAGGTGCGCTCGGGGTAGTCGTAGCGCACCTCGCCGAGGTCCCCCAGGCGCAGGTTGCGCCCGGCCAGGGGCAGGTCCCCGATCTGCGAGGCCTCCTGGAACTCGCCGCGCACCCGGGCCAGGTAGCGGCGCCCGGCCTGATCGACGCGGCCCAGGGAGACGTCGAGGTTGCCGGCCCGCAGCTGGCCGGCGAGGAAGGACAGGGAGACGTCGTGGGCCTGCAGGCGCTGCTGGTCCAGCTCGATGATCAGCTGCTTCTCCTGGAGGCCGTCGATCTCGACGTTGGCGACGCCGTCGATGCGCAGCACCCGCGGCTCCACCACGTCGCGGACGATGTCGAAGAGGCGGTTCTCGTCTCCCTTCCACGCCAGGTCGGCCTCGAGCACGGGGTAGGCCTCGTTGTTCCAGCGGAACAGGGAGACGCGGTCCACGTCGGAGGGCAGCAGCCCCCGCGCCTGGTCGACGCGGTCGCGCACCTCCATCACCGCCAGGTCCATGTCGGTGCCGGCCTTGAACTCCACCCGGACGCTGGACGAGCTGCCCCCGGAGCTGGAGCTGACGCGCTCGATGTTGCCGAGCATGGCCAGGGACTGCTCCAGGGGGATGGTGATCTCCCGCTCGATCTCCTCCGGCGCGGCCGACGGGTACGAGACCCGCACGTTCACCGAGGAGGAGGTCATCGTCGGGTAGGCCTCCATGGGGATGCGGGTGAAGCAGATGATGCCGAGGACGACCGTGGACAGGGTGATCATGGCCAGGGTCACCGGGCGTTCGACGGCGAAGCGCGCGAGTCTCATGAGGCGGACCTGTCCAGGAGGGTGTAGACCACGGGGACGACCACCAGGGTGAGCACCGTCGACAGCAGCAGGCCGCCGATGACGGTGATCGCCATGGGAGCGCGGATCTCGGCGCCCTCGCCGAGGCCCAGGGCCATGGGCAGCAGGGCCAGCACCGTGGTCGAGGTGGTCATCAGGATCGGCCGGAAGCGCAGCCGTCCGGCCTCGAGGACGGCCTCGAGGCGGGGCAGCCCGTCGCGCCGCCGCAGGGTGTTGACGTAGTCCACCAGGACGATGGCGTTGTTCACCACGATCCCCGCCAGCATGATCAGCCCGATGAGGACGACGACGCTCACCCTCGCGTCGACCGCCAGCAGCGCCATGGCGCTGCCCACCAGGCCGAGGGGGATGGTGAACATGATCACCAGCGGGTGCAGGAACGACTCGAACTGGGAGGCCATGACCAGGTAGACGAGGAAGACCGCCAGGAGCAGGGCGAACTGCATGCTGTCGAAGGAGCGTACCATCTCCTCGTTCTGGCCGCCCATGGATACGTCGAAGCCCTCGGGCAGGGCGATCGCGGCGGCCAGGGACTCGATCTCCTCGACGGCGCTGCCCAGGTCGCGGCCGGCGAGGTTGGCGGTGATCACCACCACCCGCTCCTGGTCGAGGCGGCGGATCTCGGCCGGCCCCTCGACGACATCCACCTCGGCCACCGACTCCAGGGAGACCGGCACCGGGTAGCTGGGCGGGCTGATCACGAGGGCCTGCAGGTCCTCGACGGAGCGGCGCTCGTCCTCGACGGCGCGCACGCGCACGTCGATGTGGCGGTCCCTGCGGATGATCTCGGTGGAGACCTGGCCCTGCAGCTGGTTGCGCAGCAGGCCGCCGGCGTCCTGGATGGTGGTGCCCAGCTCGGCGATGCGCTCGCGGTGGAAGACGACCTGGATCTCGGGCTGGCCGCCCTCGGCGCTCGACTTGACGTCCACGAGGCCGGGGATGGCGCGCATGCCGGCGGCCAGCTCGGCGGCGATCCCCTCGAGGGTTTCCAGGTTGTAGCCGGTGACCTCCACCTCCACGGGTGCGCGGAAGGAGAAGTACGAGGGCCGCGAGAACCGGTGGTCGAGGTCGGGCACGCCGGCCAGCAGGGTGTGGGCCCGGTCCATGATCCGCTCCTCGGACCCCTCGCCGGGCTCCAGGCGCACGAAGAGCTGCGCCAGATTCTCCTTCTTCTCGTCGGCGAAGCCCCCGGTCTGG
This sequence comes from uncultured Gemmatimonadaceae bacterium, assembly GCA_964512165.1. Lineage (GTDB taxonomy): Bacteria > Latescibacterota > UBA2968 > UBA8231 > UBA8231 > UBA8231. The sequence continues at coordinate 17,685 of CAZEHQ010000058.1, forward strand.
CCGCTGGCGCCGATCTGGCTGAAGACGGTGGCGACGCCGGGCAGCTCCCGCACCTGCCTGTCGAGGCGGGTCACCAACTCCGTGGTGCGCTCCAGGGGCGTGCCGGCGGGCCACTCGAGGTCGATGAGGAACTCGCCCTGGCTCATCTCGGGGATCAGCTCGACACCGAGGGTGCGGGCCTGGAAGAGCACGCCCGCCGACAGGGCGGCGAAGGCCGCCAGCGCGATGGCGCGGCGGCCCAGGCACCAGCGGAGGACCCGGGGGTAGGCCCCGGCGGCGGCCCCGTAGCCGCGGTCGAAGAGCCAGAACAGCGGCGAGAGCAGCGCCGCCAGCCCACGCCCCAGACCCCGCAGCAGCGCCCCGAGGGCCCGCAGCAGGGCCGCCGGACCGCGGACCACCGCCCCGTCGCCGCGGCCCTCTTCCTCGGCCGTGAGCGGACGCAGGGCGAGGGAGGCGAGCATTGGGATCAGCATCAGCGCCACGAGGAGGGAGGCCACCAGCGAGTAGGTCACGGTCAGCGCCTGGTCGCGGAACAGCTGGCCGGCCACGCCCTCGACGAAGACGATGGGCACGAAGACGCAGATCGTCGTCAGGGTGGCGGCGATCACGGCGGAGCCGACCTCGCCGGCGCCGAGGCGCGCCGCCTCCAGGGCGGAACGGCCCTGCTCGCGGTAGCGCTGCACGTTCTCGAGGACCACGATGGAGCTGTCCACGAGCATGCCCACGCCGAGGGCCAGGCCGCCGAGGGACATGATGTTGAGGCTCACGCCGGTGGCGTACATGAGGAAGAAGGTGGCCGCCACCGAGATCGGGATCGACAGGCTGATGATGGCCGTGCTCTTGAGATGGCGCAGGAACAGGAAGAGGATGACGATCGCCAGCAGGCCGCCGATGACGGCCGTTTTCAGGACCTCGTCCACCGACTGGGAGATGAACCGCGCCTGGTCGACGACGATCTCCACCTCGGCGTCGCCGAGGAGGTCGCCGAAGCGGGACTGGAACTCCCCGAGGCGCTCGCGCACCGCCTCCGAGACGCTCACCGTGTTGGCGTCGCCCTCCTTGAAGACGGCGATCTCCACGCCCTCCCGGCCGTCGATGCGGGTCACCACGTCGCGTTCCTGGTGGCCGCGCACGACCCGCCCCACGTCGGACAGCTTCACCGGCGCCCCCCCGATCCGGGCGATGACGACCTGCTCGATGTCGTCGGGTCCGGTGAGCTCGTTGAGGGTGCGCACCAGGAACTCCGCCTCGCCGTCCTTCAGCAGGCCCCCGGTGAGGTTCACGTTCTCCGCCGCCAGGCGCTGGGTCACCACGCTGATGGGGATGCCGAGGCTCGCCAGGCGCCGGGTCTCGAGCTCGACCTGGATCTCCTCCTCGAGTCCGCCCTCGACGCGCACCGCCGCCACGCCCTCGAGGCTCTCCAGGTCCAGGCGCACCCGGTCCTCGGCGACGCGGCGCAACTCCATGAGGCTGCTGCCGCCGTGGAGGGCGATGCGCATGATCGGGTCGAGGGAGGGGTCGAAGCGCAGCAGGATCGGGCTCTGCGCCTCCATCGGCAGGTTCACGAGGTCGAGCTTCTCGCGCAGGTCGAGGGAGGCGAAGTCCATGTCGGTGCCCCACTCGAACTCGACGATCACGTCGGACAGTCCCGGGCGGGAGACGGAGCTGACGCGCACGACGCGGCTGACCACGCCCACCAGCCCCTCGATCGGCTCGGAAATCAGCCGCTCGATCTCGGCTGGAGCCGTGCCCGGGTACTCGGTGCGGATCGTGATCGTGGGGTAGGTGATGTCGGGCAGCAGGTTCACCGACAGCCGCGAGAACCCCACCATGCCGAAGGCGGCCACGGCGACCATGATCATGGCCACCGTCACCCGCCGGGTGGTCGAGAACTCGACGAGCTTCACCGGCCGCCCCCGCGGGTTCCGCCGCCCTCGCCCCTGCGGCTCCGGTCGCCGCCGCGGCCCTCGGCGAAGCGCTCCTTCATGCTCGCGTAGCGCTGCACCGCCTGCTCCTCGGTCAGCCCGCGGCCCATGGCGCGGGCGACGAAGGCGGCCGAATCGGGAGGCGCGCGGCGCT
>CAZEHQ010000059.1:0-10749 GCA_964512165.1 uncultured Gemmatimonadaceae bacterium
CGGAGGTCCTCAAGCTCTCCAGCGAGATCCGCCACCTGGCCCCGACCCTGGCCGCGGGCGCCGCGGTGCGGAGCGCGCAGCTGGAGCAGGAAGGGGAGGCGATCCACTTCACCGAGCGGCTCCACGACGGGGTCCACACCCTGATCGCCGTCAACGTGACGCCGGAGCTGGCCCTGGGCACGTGGCGTTTCGACCGGCCCGTGCGGCCCCGGGCGATGTTCGAGGACCGCGTTGCGAGCACGGAGTCCAGCGGCTTCACCGACCTCTTCCAGCCCCTGGAGGTCCACGTCTACCAGTGGCCGGAGGCCGACTGACCCCGACGGCGGCTCGAGACACGGGAGGATCCATGTCACAGGCTGAGCCAACGCCCCGGGTGGCCATCGTCACCGGCGCCGCGCAGGGGATGGGCGCGCAGATCGCCCGGACCCTGGCGGAGGACGGCGCCCGCGTCGTGCTCTGTGACCTGGATCGCGATCAGGTCGAGCGGACCGCGGCCGAGATCGACCCCGACGGCGGCCGCGCCGTGGGCCGGCGCTGTGACGTGACCGACGAGTCCGCCGTCGACGAGTTGGTGGCCGAGGCCCTGGCGAGGTTCGGCAAAGTCGACATCCTCGTGAACAACGCCGGGATCCTGCGCCCCACGAGGATCGAGGAGATCTCGTCGGAAGAGTGGGACCTGGTGGTGGAGGCCAACCTCAAGGGGACCTTCCTGTGCAGCCGGGCGGTCCTCGGCACGATGAAGGCGAACCGCTTCGGCCGGATCATCAACATGTCGTCGTCGGCCGGCCGCAGCGTCAGCACCCTCGGCGGCGCCCACTACACCGCCGCCAAGGCCGGGGTCCTCGGCTTCACGCGGGCCCTCGCCAAGGAGATGGCGCCCCACGGCATCACCGCGAACTCGATCTGCCCCGGCCTGATCGACACGGAGATGGTCCGCGCCAACTGCACTCCCGAGCGGCTGCAGGCCTACGAGGAGAGCTTCCCCATCGCCCGCCTCGGGACGCCCGATGAGGTGGCGCGGCTGGTACTGTTCCTGGTGAGGGACGCTCCCTACATCACCGGCGCCGCCTTCGACATCAACGGCGGCGATCTCATGATCTAGTCGGGAGAGACCGATGTACGGAACGATGAAGAAGCACCTCAGGGATCAGCTGGCGCGGATCGAGGAGGATGGACTCTACAAGCGCGAGCGAGTGATCGCCGGGCCGCAGCAGGCCCGGGTCGACGTGGCCGGGCGCCGCGTGCTCAACATGTGCGCCAACAACTACCTGGGGCTGGCCGGCCACCCGGAGATCGTCGCCGCCGCCCGGGCGAGTCTCGACGAGTGGGGCTACGGCCTCTCCTCGGTGCGCTTCATCTGCGGCACCCAGCCGATCCACCACGAGCTGGAGTCCCGCATCGCCGAGTTCCTGGGCACGCAAGCCGCGATCCTCTACAGCTCCTGCTTCGACGCCAACGGCGGCCTCTTCGAGACCTTGCTCGGACCCGAGGACGCGGTGATCAGCGACGAGCTGAACCACGCCAGCATCATCGACGGCATCCGCCTGTGCAAGGCGAAGCGGTTGCGCTACCGGAACTCCGACCTCGATGACCTGAGAGCGAAGCTGGTGGAAGCCGCCGACTGCCGGTTCCGCCTGATCGTCACCGACGGCGTGTTCTCCATGGACGGCATCATCGCCGACCTGAAGGGGGTCTGCGACCTGGCGGACGAGCACGACGCCATGGTGATGATCGACGACTCGCACGCCGTCGGCTTTCTGGGCGACAACGGCCGCGGCACCCACGAGCTGTGCCAGGTGATGGACCGCGTCGACATCATCACCGGCACCCTCGGCAAGGCCCTCGGAGGCGCCAGCGGCGGCTACACCAGCGGCCGGCGGGAGATCGTCGAACTGCTGCGCCAGCGTTCGCGGCCGTACCTGTTCTCGAACACCCTCGCCCCGAGCATCGTCAGCGCCTCCCTCAAGGCTCTCGAGATCATCTCCGCCTCCGGCGAGCTGCGCGAGCGGCTGCACGCCAACACGAGGTACTTCAAGTCCGCCATGTCGGCCCGCGGCTTCGAGCTCAACGACGGCGGTCACCCCATCGTCCCCATCATGCTCGGCGACGCCGTGCTGGCCCAGAAGGTGGCCGCCCGCCTGCTGGAGAAGGGGGTCTTCGCCATCGGCTTCTTCTATCCCGTGGTCCCCGAGGGCAGGGCGCGCATCCGCACCCAGATATCCGCGGCCCACACCCGGGAGGACCTCGACTTCGCCGTCCACGCCTTCGCGGAGGTCAAGGAGGAGTACGGGTTCTAGCTCCTCGGTCCTTGCGTCGCCCGTGGGCGCGTCGTCCGAGCGTCGGTGATCACTCCCCCATCTCCGCAACGCGCTGCCGCTGCCACGGCTGGCGCCCGCCGTAGAATTCGCCCTCGTCGGAGGAAGGGGCCGCAGGGGCCGGTGCTCTCCGCCCGTAGACCACCAGATCCACGAACCCCTCCCCGACTCGCAGCCGGTCCCTGAAGCGCGCCTCCTCGGCGAACCCGGCCTCCTGCAGCAGCTGCTTCTGGTCCTCGTCGCAGTCGGCGGCGTGGACGTGGAGGACCGCGATCCCCAGGGCCGCGCAGCGCTCCACCGCCGCGCCGAGCAGGGCGGCGGTGCGGTTCATGAAGGCCGGCGCCACGCGGAAGCTCAGGACCGCCGTGTGCTGCTCGGCGAAGGTGTCCCGCCGCTCGGCCGTGGCCAGGCCGACGAGTCGGCCGGCGGCGTTCTCCAGGGCCACGCAGACGCCGCGCCCACCCTCGAGGCGCCGGAAGGTCTTCAGGAAGTGGCTCTCGTAGCGGGTGTCGTGGAAGCACCGGCTGAGGGAGTCCTTCACGATCCACCGCGGCTGGGGGTGGTTGAAGAGGGCGGCCGCCGGGGGCAGGTCCGCCCAAGTGGCATCGCGGACCACGGCGGGACCGCCGCCGCCGAGGTAGCCGCCGTCGAAGTCCCCGGCGCCGGGCGCCAGGTAGCGCATCCCGTCGCCGACGAGATAGCGGAACCCGCGGCTCTCGTAGAGGCGGCCGGCATGGGGGTTGGTCGTGCACAGGTAGAGGGCCAGGCCTCCGGCCCGGGTGAAGTCCTCCACGAGGCGGCCGAGGAGGGCCGAGGCGACCCCCTTTCGCTGGTGCGCCTCCGCCGTCCGGACGAACTCGACGATTCCGATCTCCCCGCTGGCGGCGGGGGTCCAGCAGCTCATGTACCCGGCCCGCTCGCCGGCGATCTCGCCGAGGTACCAGGCCGTGCGCAGCCACGGCCGCAGCTTCCCCGCCATCACGTCGGCGGCCACGTCCCCCCACCAGCAGAGGTCCTCCCCGCCGCCGGCAAAGGGGGGCTCGCACACCCGGACCGTGAGCCTCTCCCCGCTCCCGAGGGGGACCGTCGTTCTCTCCGCCGTACTCATCGCCTCCTCCTCCTCGGGCGCCGGCTCTTCGCCTCGCGCCGCATCATCCATGGCCCGCCCGGGCCTGCCGGATCGACGCCACCACCGCCCAGTAGACCGCGGCCTGCACGATCCCCGAGCTGGGCAGAATCTCGATGTCGTACCCCGGCACCGGCGTCACCGCGTCGCCGAAGGGCCACTTCGGGCGGATGACGTGGTCCGGCGACAGCGACGGCGGATCGTCCGTGCCGTCGCCGGTGATCACCTCGACGATGCGCGCCCCCGCCCGTCTCGCGGCGGCGTAGGCATCCACCGGCCGCCGGTAATACCCGAGGAAGAAGAACAGGTCCCCGGACCGCAGCTTCTCCTCGAGCTCCACCACCCGCGGGGACTCCCCCTGCAGGCGCGCCAAGAGCCGCATGTACGGCGGATCCCCCGGCGCCCCGAGCTGATACATGGGAAAGTGCGAGATCAGCCCCGCGTGAATGCAGCCGCCGGCATCCAGAACCTCGGCGCAGACCGCGCCGACGGCCTCGATCGCCTCCGCCTCCTCCTCGATCAGGGCCCGCAGAATCGCTCCGATGCGGTCCAGGTAGTCGCCGCCCAGCCGCCCGGCGGGGATGGCCGGCACCTCGTGGGTCTCGTGGAAGGGCGAGCCGGCGAATCGGGCGTTGCGCTCCCTCGCGCCAGGGACCAGCACGCTCTGGTACATGGCGGGCATGCGCCCGGAGCGGGTGAGGGCGGCGACGGTCTCCCCGGTGAGGGCCCACAGGAGGAGCAGGTTCTGCAGCGAGGTCAGCGGGTAGTCCTGTCCGCCGAAGGGGGCGGTCGCCGCCCCGGGCCAGGGGACCGGGCTCTCGAGGAAGAGATCGCCCGGCAGCGGGTCCGCCCCGGCCCACCCGGCCGGACCGATGGCGGCGACCAGGGCGCCAGTGGAGCGCAGGTGCCGATGCAGCTCCAGCTCCCGCTCCGGCGGGGCTCCCGACCAGCCGAGGATCACCGCGTCCCCCGGCGACAGCGCCGTCTCCGGCGTCCACTCCTCGGCCAGCATCAGGCCCCCTGAACGCGTGTAACCTTCCGACGTGAAGTCGGGACGGACGCTCGCCAGCCAGAGCCGCCCGCCGGCGTCGAGGCGCGCGGCTACTTGCTCCCCGGCGGCGGAGACCGCCGGCAGACGCTCTCTCAGGCCCCCGACACCTGCCAGCAGCGCTTCCAGGTAAGCCACGGGAAGGAGGGGTCAGCCCTCCGCCGCCAGCTCCAGGGCCCGCAGGGCCCCCGCCGCCAGGGCCCGGTCGGCATCGTCTGCGAGCATGCGCCCCTGGTGGCGGGCCCTCGCGTCGTGGACCTCGTAGCCGCCGTGGGGGACCTCCTCGCTCGTGGGGACGTAGCCGATGGCGCCGTTGGCGTAGCCCACCGGCAGGGTGAGGGCGAAGGGCGAGGCCTCGGCGATGGCCGTCCCCGTCTCGACGAAGATCTCCCCCGGCAGGCCGACGAGGGCCACGTCGTCCAGGGCCAGGGCCTGGATCTCCAGAGGCAGGCCCGACGCTACCGAATTGCTGCGGTGGGCCTGCAGCCGCTCCCGGGCGGCGAAGTAGTGGCGGCAGACGCGCCAGTTGCGGTGGAACTCGCCCCCGAGCTCGAGGAAGGCGGGTTCCCACTCGGCCAGCTCGCGCTCGCACTCCAGCACCGAGGGCATCGGCTCCAGGGGCAGCTCGAAGGCGTGGCTGGCGCAGCGCAGCCGTCCTCCCCTTCGCATCTCCCCGGCCTCCCCCACCGTCTGCAGCACGGCGTTTCCGGCGCGGGTCCCGTGCACCCCGGCCAGCTCGTAGGAGCCCCGCGGGTGGGGGTTGATGTTGCCGGCGCAGCCGTTGAGGAAGAGGGCCGTCTCCCCCCGGCGCTGGCCCTCGATCAGGCGCATGGCGGCGCCCATCCAGTCGGCGGTGAAGAGGTAGTTGTCGCTCACCAGGCAGGTCCCGTGGGCGGCGTGCTGCCAGAGCACGACCAGGGGCGAGCCGTCGAGGCGCTCGAACCATACCACGTCGACCCAGGGCGCCACCGGGCCCTCCGGGTTGACCCCGATGCGGGTCGTGCCGTCCGGCTGCCTCTCCCGGCGGTTGACGCCGACCCGCAGCGGCTGCCGCCCCGTGCCCCAGCGGACCGGCCCCGCCGCCGTGGCCGCCTGCACGGCGGTGCCGGCCATGGAGTGGCAGAGGGCGTCGATGAAGGTCGCCTCCGCCTCCTTCATCTCCCTGAAGTCGGTGTACATCAGGGGGCCGCCGTGGGTGTGGGAGAAGGCGAGAAGGACGTTGGCGGCGGGCACCCCCGTGGCGCGGTTCACCAGCTCGCGCACGCGGGCCACGTGCTCGAAGCGCATGCCGATCAGGTCGCTGGAGATGATCACGGCCTGCGTGGTGCCGTCGTCCAGGAACAGGGTGTGGGCATGCAGGTGGTCGTGGACGCCCTCGGCGCCGTGGTCGCGGGCCCCGTACCCGCCCATGGGATGCCCGGTGGGCGGCGTGATCCGGGCGCCTCCGGCGCCGGCGAGCAGTTCCTTCGTCATCTCGTCCTCCTGGTTGGCCGGCCCAAAGATAGCCGGCGGGCCGGGACTTGCACCTCCCGCTGGCCGGGGCTTTGATCCTCTCCCATTCCCGCTGACGGGGGAGAGCCTCCATGTTGACCGAACAGCAACTCGAGCACTACCGGACCTTCGGTTTCGTCACCCTCCGCGGCCTCTACACGCCCCGCGAAGTGGAGACCCTGCGCCTCGAGTACGAGACCGAGCTCGACCATCTCTACGCCGACCAGCCCTTCACCGGGGAGAAGCGCTACTGGGCGATGATGCTGCACCCGCGCACCCCCCTCTTCGCCAGCCTCCTCGAGGACGAGCGGTTCTGCGCGGTGGCCGAGCAGCTCTACGGCGAGGACGTCATCGGTATCGGCACCGACGCCAACCGCTACGTGGGCGACACCCGCTGGCACCCCGACCACCGGGCCGATCCGGACGAGGACTGCCATGGCGTCAAGTTCGCCTTCTACCTCGACCCGGTCGACGCCGGCAGCGGCGCCCTGCGGCTCATCCCCGGATCGCACCGTCGCGGCTTCCACGATCACCTGCGCGACTCCCTGGGCGGTCTCGATCTCGCCGTGGCCGAGGTCCCCGCGTACGTCTGCCAGTCGGAGCCCGGCGACGTGGTCGCCTTCGACATGCGCTGCTGGCACGCCAGCTCGGGAGGCGCCGCGGGCCGCCGCATGTGCACCTGCGTCTTCTACAACAACCCCCGCGGGGAGGCCGAGGAGGCCGCCGCCCGCAAGCGCGCCGTGGGCTCGAAGGACGTGGGCGCCCACTTCGGGCGGCCGGACGATCCCGTCTACCCGGACGAATGGCTGCGCAACCCTTCCGGCAGCCCGAGGCGGGGCCGCTGGCTGCGGAGGATGGAGGAACTGGGCTACTTCGAGTTGCCCGCCTGATCCGCTCAGGGCGCCGTCGAGAGCCGCGCGATCCCCTCGCCGCAGTCGACCAGGTTGGTGCCCGTCACATCGAGAGTGCTCTCCTCCCAGGCCTCGACGCAGCGGAGCCCGCCCTGGATCGTGGCGCCGGACAGGTCGGCATGGCCGGTGCGGGCCACGCGGATGCCGTACCAGCCGTCGGACGCGGGGTCGGCGTCATCCGCTGACCGGAAGGTGATGCCCCCCGCGCCGGCGTCGAGAGCCCCCTCGACGATGAGCTCCGAACGCCTCCCGTCCTCACCGCCCCCGGTCTCGTCGCCCGGGCCGAAGACCACGGTGCCGCCCTCGGGGAGGGTGAGCTTGACCCCCGCGGGAATCGTCACGTCGCCGGTCAGCGTGACCCGGTCCGGCCACGGCTCGACCCGGAACAGCCTGCCCTCACCCGGAGCGAAGGAGGCCGTAACCGAAGGGAAGGCGCCGTTGGTGACGACGGCGTCCTTCTCGTAGAGCTCCCTCACCAGGTAGGACCCGGCCGGTCCGTTCAGGCGAGAGGGGTCCAGGTCGATGGTCAGCGTCCGGACGTTGCGGGAGGGTTGGCAGCGGCGGTTGACCACCATCAGGTACCGGGTTCCGTCGGCGTGGGTGAAGGCGCCGAGGTGGAAGTCGAGTGGATCGGAAATCCCCTGGACGAAGGCTGCAGGCTCATCCCCCGGGAAGACGGCGTCGGAGGTCAGCTGCAGCAGGATATCGTCGTGTTCCTGCAACATCCGATTGAGGGCCTGCACTTCGCGCCATTTGGGGGTGATTCTGTAGAATGGGTCCACCAGGCCCTGCAGGTCGGCCCGGCCATCGTCGTTGGCGTGGCTGGAATACATGAAGTAGTAGATGCCCGTCACGCCGTGGGTCAGGGCGAGGTGAACCTGGACGCGGATCTCCTGCGGTGTCGGGTCCCGCAGGCCGCCGGGCCAGCCATGGGCCTGGATGACGCCCCACAGCGGGATGCCCGCCTCCCGGGCCACCTCCCGCGCGGTCCCATACCAGGTGACGTAGCTGTCGAGGGCGTTCTGCAGGCGGGTTGCATATCCGGCCTGACCGGACCTCGGCACGTTGAGCCCGAAGGTGTAGAAGTCGACGAGGAGCTCCGACGGCTCCACCGTGCCCACGAAGTGCCGCAGCAGGTCCCTCTGCGGCCGGTTGAAGGCCACCACCCCCGACTTGCCGGTCTGCTCCCTGATGAAGCGGTTCACGTAGGCGACGCTCTCGTCCTTCTCCGTCCACTGGGGCTCGTCGTCGGCATAGAACCGCCATGGCTCGGGGGCGGAGACACCGTCATAGGAGGCCAGGTCGCTCCGGATCGCCTCGTCATGGTGCCCCGCGAAGAGCCTGTGGCCGTAGTCGTCGTGGGCCCGGATCTCGTCCACCCAGAGGCTCGCCGCTCCGGTCCACTCCACCTGGTACCGGACATAGGCGTTGGCGGCCGGGGCATACCTGACCACGAAGTCCTGGTACGTGTCGGCGGCATGGAACTGCAGCTTCCTCACGTTTCGCGTGCGCAGCACGGTTCCATCCGAGTGCCGGAGGATGCGCAGGGTGGCGACTCTGTCGGTGCCGGTGTTGTCGTCCGTCTTCATGCGGAAGACATGGACCACGTACCGCGCCCTGTTGGCCACGACCTGCCCCCGGCTGTTCAGCTTCTGCTCCCGATAGCGCAGGAAGATGCCGCGGCCCTCGGACGGCGTGTCCAGCATCAGGCCGGGGGTGTGCTCCCCGGTATTGGCGAACCATGCGCCTCCGGCCCGCGTTCCCACGGGATGGACGAAGTACCTGGGGCTCGTCGCTTCAAGGGATTTGGTCCAGTAGCGGCGGCTGGCGGCCCTCCACCCGGGTGGCACGTTCCAACTGTAGAGCTGAACCCTCAGGCCCCGCTCGTGGGCCAGGTCCATGAAAACGCGGTTGACGGCGGCGTCATTCCTCACTTCCAGGGCGGAGTGAATCGTGTTGAAGTTGGCCGCCGCCACCTGGTCCAGGCGCTCTGCGAACCAATCGGACTGACTGTTGAACAGACCCGGGAACCAGGCCCCGATGGGAAACTCCTCCTGTGCCAGCCCCATGCCGGGGCACAGGAGCAGCAACGCGAGACGCGGCAGCCTGAGGACCCTCACTCCGACACTCCCTCCTTGATCCGCCCCCAGCCTCCGGAGGAGACCATCGTCGAGACGCGCCCTCCCATGGGACCCCACGGCACTCCCGGATAGCTCGTCCCGTCCGGCACGTAGTCGTGCGAGCCGTCCTGGCTCGTCCTGGCCGTCCACTTGAAGTGCCAGTATCCCCGCGCTTCGTCCTCCTCCGTGGTCCCGGGATCCCCCAGCGCCGGCCAGGGGACCGCTCCTTCCAGCCACTCACCCGACAGGGCCACCTCCACCTCGGCGATGTCCTCGCCTTCGGTCACGACCCACTCATCGCCGGCGAGACGGCGGTGGATCTGCCTCGTGAGGCCGCCGTCGCGGCCGACGATCTCGATCTGGTACTCGGGGAGAAAGGCAACCCAGGGAGGCTGGGCCTCGCCCTGGGTCGTGTCCGCCGAGACGTCGAAGAACAGCTGCACCGAGGTGTCGCTGGATCCCTGGAAGGGGGCTTCCAGGAACCGGAAGATGAAGGTGAAGAGGGAGCGTTCGCCGAAGGAGCCGTGTCCGTAGGCGTAGGCGATGATGTCTATGGTGTTGTTGGAGTCGGGGGTGACGTCGAAGACCTCGTCCCCTTCGCCCGGTCCACCGCCGCCCCAGTCCCGCCAGTCTCCATCGACGACGAAAGAGGAGGCGTCCTGCGCTCCGGCCGCGGTCGCCCCGTAGCCGAGGAGACCGCCGAGGACGAGGAGCGTGTTCCATACGACGCGCATGGCAGGGTTCCTTTCCGTGGGCAAGCCGGTCCGGCGGCTCCCGGGCCGCCCGCCTACTTGAGGCACATCAGTCTCCGGGTCCGCACGCCTCCGGGATGGTCCAGCCGTACGACATAGATGCCCGCCGCCACCGGGGCGCCGCGCCGGTCGCGTCCGTCCCAGGACAGCCGGTGCTCCCCCGCGGCCTGGACTTCGTCCACCAGCGTGTGCACCGGCTGTCCCAGGAGATTGTAGATCCTCAGCCGCACCGCGCCGGCGCCGGCCAGCCGGTAGGCGATCTGCGTGCCGGCGTTGAAGGGGTTGGGCGTGTTGGGATACAGCTCGCTGCCGGCCGGCTCCCCGGAAGCCGCCGCCTTCCCCGCCGGAGGCCGGCCGGCGGCCACCGAACCCGCCAGGGACAGGTCCAGGTACTCCACCCGGTGACTGTTGATGGGAAGGCTGTACCAGCTGGCCGCGGCCTCGCCGGCGGCCGTGCGGGAGCGGGCCTGGTAGAGACCGGTGGCTCCGCCGTACAGGGTCAGTCCCAGCCGCCCGGACCCGTCGGTGACGGCGCTCCAGGCGTAGTGGGGCCGGCGGCCCGATATGCTCCGCGAAAAGTCGACGGTCAGGCCTGCGGCCCCCGGACCTGTCACCCTGGCCTCCAACTTTGCGGCGGGCCGGAGATCCCACGGCAGGACCCTGTAGAAGCGGCCGTCGCTTCGGCTCTCCCCGCCGCTCCGGCTGCCGCTGGCCAGGGTCCTGCCGTCGGGAGAGACCGCCACCGACGACACCCAGCTCGTGTGTCCCTCGAGGGTGAGGGTGGACTCGAGCCGGCCGGTCTCCGCATCCCACAACCGGACCCCGTCGTCATGGCCGCTGACCACCGTCCCGTCATCCACGAACGCCACGGACCAGACCCAGCCGGCGGACCCGTACCTGCCCCGCCCTTCCAGGATTGGCCCGGGCTGTCCGGTCTCCGCATCCCACAGGCGGACGGTCCCGTCCCAACCGCCGCTGGCCACGGT
>CAZEHQ010000059.1:10849-19727 GCA_964512165.1 uncultured Gemmatimonadaceae bacterium
AACGCAACGGAGCGGACGAAGGCCTGGCCGTCCCAGCCGGCCCTCGGCTGGCCCGTGTCGACCTCCCACAGCCGGACTTCGCTGCCGATGCCGGCGGCCAGGGTCCCGCTGTCCGGCGAGAACGCCACGGACCTGGCGAAACCGGCGTCGTGATGGATCTCGAGCCGTCCGCTGCGCGCATCGTGGAGCGAGATGCCGGAGCTGCCCGGCACCGCCAGCCAGGCGCCGTCGGGCGACCAGGCGATGGCGCCGGAGAGGACGGCTTCACCCATCAGGACGGCGGGCTCGCGGGCCGAGCCGTCCCGGGCGGAGGCGCCGAGGAGCAGCAGGGCCAGGCCGACGAGCCGCGACCTCATCCGGGGATCCCTTTCAACGCTCCAACAGGTAGTGGGTGTCGGTCTCGCCGGTGCGGCGGAAGCCGTGGCGCTCGTAGAAGGCGAGGGCCCGCGGGTTGACCTTCAGCGACCGCAGACGCACCGGCACGCCGCGCTTCCCGGCCCCCTCGAGCAGTCGCCGCAGGCAGGCGCCGCCGATGCCCCGCCCCTGGTGGCTCGGAGCGATGCAGATCTGCTTCAGCCACAGGCAGTCCTCCCCCGTGGCCAGGGCCACGATGCCGGCGGGTTCACCCTCCCATTCGATCACCTGGAACTCCTGCTCCCGGAAGCGCCTCTCGTGCCGCCGGCGCTCCTCGCCCTCGTCCCACCCATTCATGCGCTCGAGGTACGGCCGGAAGGCCGCCGCCCTCACGCCGAAGGAGAACTCCGAATCCTCGGCCTCCGCCGGCCTCAGCACCAGCCGCCGCTGCGAGTCCGCTCGCCGCAGGCGCGGCCCCAGCACCCGGCACATGGGCAGCACGGGGACCACGAAGGCGGCGATCGCCGCCAGGGCCGTGGCCACCCCCCACAGGTCGCTGACCACGCCGAAGACCAGGGGGGAGACCGCGCCGGCGCCGATCCCCAGGGTGTAGAACAGGCCGTAGGCGCGAGCCTGGCGATCGCCTTCCACGAAGTCGCCGATCGTCCCGTAGAGGACGGAGGAGGTGCCGTTGAGGGCCACCCCGACCAGGGGGAGGACGACCAGCGTCATGTCCAGGGGAAGCAGGATGACGGCGGCGATCAGCGCCGTGGTGGCGGCCTCGGTGAGGACCACCGTCCGCAGGATGCCGGCGCGCTCGGCCACGTGGCCGCAGACCAGCTTGCCGGCGGCGCCTCCGGCGAAGACCAGGGCCAGGGCCAGGCCGATGGTCGCAACGGAAGCGCCCTTCTGCACCAGCAGGAAGGGCAGGAAGGTGAGGAAGGAGAGGCGGGCGCCGCTGTCGATCATGCCGATCACGGAGAGGGTGGCGAAGCCGCGCCGGTCGGTGATGCCCCATCCCTTCTCCGCCTCTTCCCGCGTCGGGGGCTCCGCTTCCCCTGGCGAGTCGGGCCGCCCCGGGAGCAGCGCCCCCAGGGCGACGGCGCCGCAGAGAGCGAAGATCCCGTACGCCGCCGCGCTCGCCGGCCAGCCATACGCCGCCGCCCCCGCCGCCACCGCCGCCGGCGCCACCACCTTTCCGAGGTCCCCGGTGAAGTTGTAGGTGCCCAGCGCCGCCCTCCGCCCCGACGCCGGGTAGGCCCTCGAGATGATGGCCGAGACCAGGGGGTGCTGGGTGCCGCAGCCCGTTCCCGCCACGACCAGGAAGGCGGCCAGGCTCAGGAAGCCCCCCGCCCACCCCAGGAGCACGTAGGCGACCCCGGCCAGCACGGTGCCGACGACGAGCACGGCCCGCTCGCCGTAGCGCTCGGCCACGAGGCCCGCCGGCACCTGGGTCGCCGCCAGAAAACCCGACATGACCAGCTTGAGGGCCCCCACCTCGGTGTGGCTCAGGGCGAAGGCCGCCGCCCACAGCGGCAGCAGCACGTAGATGCAGTCGGTGAAGCCGTCGTGGATGGCATGGGCGAATCCGCCCGTGGCCAGGACCTTGCGGCGGACTCGCGCCGAACCCTCGGGACCCGGACTCATGGCGCCGCTCTGTCCGGCCTCATCCCGAACCAGGCCGCCATGACCAGTCCGCTCGCCGTCCGCGAGAGAGCGGCCAGCCCGAAGACCAGGAGGTAGCCGTGCTCGAGGATGAGGACGCCCCCGATCAGGCTGCCGAAGAAGGCCAGCAGCTGGAAGCCGCAGACGCGGATGGACTGGACCCGCGCCCAGTAGCGCCGCGGCAGCACCTGGGTGGTGAAGTGCTGGTCGGCGGGGATGTCGATGACCTCACCGGCGCGCGCCAGCAGGAACATGGGGACCGCCACCGGCAGGGTGACGAGGGCGCCCATGATCCCCACCGCTCCGCCGGAGACCGCCCGGCTGACCAGGATCGTCAGGGTGGCGCCGAAGCGGCGCACCAGGGCCGGCACGCTGAAGGTGAAGGGCAGGCCCACGAGGTGGCTGAGGAAGAACACGGCGCCGATCGCCGCCGGACCGATGTGCAGCTCCTCCTCGAAGAAGACGTTGAAGAAGGGGTAGGTGAGCCCCATGGAGAAGCCGCGCATGCCGGCGGTGGCGGCGACGACGGCGAAGACGCCCCTCGGCCGGCGGGGGTCCTCCCCCTCGTCCGGGCCTCGCTCCTGTACCGGCGCCGCATCCGGCTGCCTGCGGATGCGCAGCAGGGGCACCACCGAGACCAGGGAGCAGGCGGCCCCGAGGAACAGGGCATAGCGGAAAGGCTCCGGCACCTCGGTGGAGGTCCCGAGGATCCAGGCCATCGCTCCGGGGAGAAAGCCGCCCACGAGGCTCAGGAACATGCGCACCACGATCTGCACCGCGGACCAGACGACGATCGCCTCGGCGCGCCGGGAGGGTTGGGCGTTGTCGGAGAGGAAGGGCACGTGGTTGACCCAGATGAAGGCGTTGGCCGCGCCGCCGACGAAGGAGAAGGCCAGCAGGGCGGTGGAGGCCGTGGACAGACACAGGCCGATCTGGGACAGGGCCAGGAGCAGACCCGAGGCGATCAGGAAGGGGCGACGCCCCAGGCGGTCGCTGAGCACCCCCGTGGGCAGGGCCAGCAGGGCCGTGGCCAGGGGCGCCATGCTCGCCATCTGGCCGATGAAGTCCTCCTGGTAGCTCAGCCTCAGCAGGTAGAGGTTGTAGAGCAGCCAGTAGAGGGTCATCCCGGCGTTGATGGACAACCCGTAGAGGTAGAAGGACCGGACGTTGCGGTTGAAGCTGCGCGGCCGGAAGCCGCGCACCGCGGCGCCGACGCTCATCGGCGCTCACCGCCCCCCGGCGGCGGCGAGCCTGGCGGGCGGCTTTCGGGCCCTCCGGGCCTGGCGGGGACAACCGGGACGCCGCCTCCCACGGGCTAGCGGGAGGCCTCCTGCCGCCGCCGCCGGAGCAGGTAGTCGGCCACCAGACGCGCCGCCAGGGCGTGTCCCTCCGGCGTCCAGTGGCTCTCCTCGTAGTAGAGGCGCCGGTGCCCGCTGTGCTTGCGGAACGCCGGGGACAGGTCCAGCAGCGGGATGTCGTCCCGGGCCGCCTCCTCCGCCAAGCGGCGGTTGGGCTTGTCCAGGTCGAACTCGCCGATGAGTCCGAAGAGGTCCCGCTTCATCCGCCAGTTCTCCTCCTCCACCTGCACGATGGCCGGCGCGTAGACCAGGATCAGCTCGGCCCCGGCCCGCGCGGCGCTCTCGCGGAAGGCCCGCAGGATCTGGCCCGTGAGCCGCCAGTAACGCTCGGCCGTCGGATCGTCCTCCACCCCGTAGAGGACCTCGTAGAAGCGCTGCCGGGACCCTTCGGGCACCCCCGCACCGGAGAAGGCCTTGCGGAGCGCGGCGTACACGTGGAGACGCTCCTTGAGGTACTTGTCCAGCCGGTGCTCCCACGGCCAGGCCCTCGATCCGTCCCAGAAGCGGCTCCTCTTCACGGGCACGCCGAGGAGGCGCAGCCGGCCCCGCGGATCGACGCGGAAGTACGGCTTGTAACCGCGCTCCGAGCCGATCCCCTTGTCGCTGGCGTTGTTGATCAGGTCGTTGGCGTAGAAGAACAGGAGCACCTGATCGGGCCGGTAGCGCTTGCCCGACTGCTCGAAGAAGAGCAGCTCCTGGTCGGTGCCGTACCCCGCCACGCCGAAGTTGATCGCCTCCACCGGGGTGGCGGCCGCCTCGGCCTGCAGCCGCGCCTCCAGCCGGCTGCTCACCATGTCTTCCGCCTGCACACCCCAGCCCTCGACGAAGGAGTCGCCGAAGAGCAGGAGCCTCCAGCCGCCGGACGGCCCGTCCAGCGGATACTCCCGGTCGCGCAGCCCGTCGGCGTTGATGCGCATCTCCACCTCGAACTCCGGCCGCCGCATCCACCCCGAGGCGCCGGGGACGTGGCGCCATCCCAGCCGGTCGTCGAAGCGCCACAGGGAGGGCTGGCGGGAGACCTGCGGCTTCCACCAGCCGAGCAGCCCTTCGCTCAGCAGCAGGCCGGCGGTCAGACCGCCGATGGCCAGCAGGACCTTCGAGCCCCGCACCCCCCTCACGCGCCCGTGCCCCCTATTGCAGGGTGAATTCCACGGGGTCCAGGCCTGCCACCTCGACCGTCAGGGAGTTGCGGTTGGGAGGGACATCGAAGAGCAGCAGGAGCCAGGTCTTCCCGCCGGCGCCGAGGCGCAGTTCCAGCGCCCCCGCGAGTTCCGGCGCCAGCAGGGAGGCCCCCTCCGCCGGCGTTCCGGGAATCTTGAAGGCCCGCAGATCCACCGGCCGCTCCAGCGTCCGCCGGCCATCGGTGAGCAGGGCACTCGACCCCGTGGCCAGGGCTTCCTCGAAGGTGATGCTCCGGCTCTCGGACGCCTTGTTCTCCAGCTGGACGATCACCTCGCGCCAAGCCCCGGTCCGCGGCGCCGGCGCCTCGCCCTCGCCGTAGGAGACGGCGGCGGGGGGCCCTCCCGCGGCGAAGGACCAGTCTCCACCGGACCCGGCCGGCGCATCGCCGTCGTAGTGCGTCCACGAGCGCGACTCGCCGGCGGCGGCACGGATCCCGGGAGCTCCCCGGCGCCTCGCCTCCTCGGCGTACTTGCCCTCCGGGAACCGCTCCAGGAAGGCCTGGTAGGCCTCCGGCGTGCCCGTTGCGCGCGCCTGCTGGTAGAGCAGCCGCTCGAGGAGGGAGCGGGCGTGGTCCGCCGCCGCGCCCTCGGGATTGCGCTCCAGGAAGGCCTCGAAGTCCGCGGGGTCGCGGCTGCGGGCGAGCCCGGCCAGCAGGAAGGGGGCGATCCGCTCGCCGGCGTCCTCGGCGAAGCGGCCCTCGGGGTACTTCTCGAGGTAGCGCTCGTAGGAGCCCTGGGTGTTCTGCCTCTGGGCCTGGACCCAGTGCATCATCTCCACCGTCTTCGTGGCCTCCTCGGCGTGCTGGCCGTCCGGATGGAGCTCCAGGAATCCGGTGAAGGCGTCGAGGGTGTTCTCCTTCTGGGCCTGCTTGAAGCGCAGGGTCTCCAGCGCCTCGCGGGCGTCGGCCGAGAATGGCCCATCGGGATATTGCTCCAGGAACTGCTCGTAGCCCTCGGCGCTGCGCTTCATCCTGGCGTCCTGCCACTCCCTCTCCTCCGAATCGCCGCACCCGGTCAGCAGCGCCAGCGCCAACAGGGGCCGCCAACTCGCCCCGGGGATCTTCGACATCCTCATCTTGCGCTCCTCGCCTTGCCTTCGGTTCCTGCGTATGTGGGATCCTCTGACACGCGGGCAAAGGATAGGCCGGCGCCGCTCGATGGACGAACCGGCGGCGGTAGACGCCGGCCCACCCCTGGGGAGCCGACGCCAGGATGTCGGCCTCCTTCGGCGTGAGCTTCGGTCCCGAGGGATGGCTACCCGCCCATGGCCGGCCACAGCCAGGAGAAGACGGCGGCGGTCACCAGCGCATACAGCAGGGCGTCGAAGAGCTGCTTGACCTGCTGGGACCACGGCAGGCCGAACCAGATCGACTCCAGAACGCGCCCCCAGCCGTAGAGCAGCCAGGCCACGGCGCCGGCCATGCGGAAGACCGCCATCGGCTCCGCCCCGGGCCCCAGGGCGCGGCCGGTGACGTAGGCCACGGCGGTCCCGGCGACGAGGAAGTAGACGAAGGTGGTCACCATCTGGCGGGCCATGGCCGGGTCCCCCTTGGGCAGCACCGTCATGAACGCCACCGGGCCCTCCGCGAGCTTCTTCTGGTTCTCCGGCTCCTTCATCGCCTCCCGCGAGGCGATGTTGGGGATGTTGTAGAGTCCGGGCGCCAGGTCCTGCGGCTGCAGCGCCTGGCGCGCCGCATCTTCGTCGGGCAGGCCGCGGTAGTCGGACTTGTGGTGGGGCAACGCCATCCACACGACGGCGCTGACGATCCACACCAGGGCTCCCGATACCAGGATGGGGAGCCACAGTTCGGGCAGGGTTGTCACGGGGTCATCCTCCCTTGTGAGTGAGGTTGAGGGACGGCTCTCCGCCGGCGGCGGGTCCGTCTAGTGGCGCCAGCCCCAGGGCGCGCACCGCCCAGGGCAGGGCCGTGCGCAACTGCCGGCGCTGCACGTCGCGGACCCGCGGCGCCGTGGGGATCAGCGGCTGGCCGGCCCTCTCGGCGAAGGAGCCGCTGATGACGGCGGCCAGGGGTCCCGCGCCGGGCAGGATCTCCTCCGGCGGCGGGCCACCCTCGGCATGCAGACTCGGCGCCCAGCCGGCGATGTCGAGATCCGGGTGGGCGACCACGGCGTGGTTCCAGTCGACCAGGACCGCCCGGCCCTCGCGGAAGCAGAGATTGTCGCTGCGCACGTCCAGATGGGCCGGGCAGGGGCCGTCGATCTGCGCCTCGTCTTCTGCCGCTGTCAGCGCCGGGGCGTTGTCGCGCAGCCATCGCCCGGTGGCCAGCCCCAGGGACAGGAACGGTTCCGGCTCCGCGGCAACCCTTCGCCAGCCGCCCGTCAGATCCCGTGCGAGCTCGCCCACCGGAGGCAGGACGCCGCGGGGATCGGCCGCCCGCAGAGCCGCGAGGGCCTCGAGCACCCGATCGACCCTGCAGGCGTCCCAAGGGGGCGGCCAGGAGCAGCGGCTCAGGTCCTCCAGGAGCAGCAGGGGCCGCTCGCCGTCGTCCCACCCGCGCAGCCGCGGCATGAACTCCCCGGCGAGGACGGAGTAGGCCCGGCGCTCGTCGCGCAGCCACCCTGCCGTCCCCGCATCGACGCCGATCTTGGCGAATACCCTGTCGCCGCCCTCCAGCTCCACCACCCAGCGCTCGGCCGGCGTATAGCCTCCGGCGGCCCGGCGGAAGCCGGTGGGGCGCCGGCCGGTGAGGTCGCCGATGCGGGCGATGTCCTCGCTCCGGGGCCCCTCCCTCACGGGTTCCACACGCGCTCGAAGAGACTCAGCCAGTTGCCGCCCAGCAGCTTGCCGATGTCGTCGCCGCCGTAGCCGCGGGCGGCCAGGGCCTCCGCCAGGTTGGGGAACTCCGCCGGGGTCTCCATCCCCTTCGGCTGGAAGCCGAGTTCCAGGTACGGCATCGACCCGTCGACGAAGGTGGAGGGGAACTTGGTGCCCTGCTGCGATCCGATGTAGTGCCAGAACTCGAGGGGCTGGTCGTGGGTGGAGTCGGTGCCGATGGCCACGTGGTCGATGCCGATGCGCTCCACCATGTCGTCGATGGCGTCGACGAAGTCCTCCACCGTCGAGTCGAATCCCTTCGGCAGGAAGGGGGCGAAGGAGGTGGCGCCCACCACGCCACCCTTCTCGGCGACGGCCACGAGGGCCTCCTCCTCCTTGTTGCGCGGGTGGCCGCAGAAGCTGAGGGCGTTGGCGTGGGTGATGGCCACCGGCTGCTCGGAGACCTCGATCGCCTCCAGGGTCGTCCGCGGGCCCACGTGGGAGAGGTCGATGACGATGCCGAGCTGGTTCATCTCGCGCACCGCGTCGACGCCGAAGTTGCTCAGGCCGGCGTCGTTGCGCTCCCAGCAGCCGCTGCCGAGGAGGTTGGTCTCGTGGTAGGTGAGCTGGATCACCCGCACGCCGAGAGCCAGGAACAGCCCCAGGCGGTCGAGCTCGTTCTCGATGGGCGAGGCGTTCTGGAAGCCGAGGATGATCCCCGTCCTTCCCTGCTCCTTGGCGACGTGGATGTCGGCCGTCTCCTTCACCTGCAGGATGTCGTCGCGCTCCCGGAAGCGCCGCATCCACACCGCCAGGTGGGCCATGGTCTGGGCGAAGTTCTCCCAGGTGGCCACCGTGGCGTTGATGGCGGTCACGTCGCCGGCCCGCAGCGCCTCGAAGACGGCGTCGCTCTCCCAGTTGCTGACGTTCAGCCCGTCGATGACCACCGCCTCGTCGTAGATCCTCCTCGCCTCGCTCGACATCACACCGCTCCCTTCTCGAAACGGTTCCCGATCCTGAACAGCTCCCCGAGGTGGTTCTCCCGGTCCTCGAGGGCGTCGGCGATCACCGGGCCGATGGCGCCCCCGAACTTGAAGCCGTGGCCGCAGCCGCAGCCGGCGATCAGCACCCGCTGGCACCCCGGGACCCAATCGATGACGAACTCCTCGTCCTCCATGTCGGCCATGTTGGTGTAGAGGCACGACCGGCCGCCGACGATCTCGGCGCCGAGGGCGGGGATGCGCTCGGCTGCGAACTCCCGCGCCCAGTCCAGGAACTCCGGCGTCGGCTCCCGCGAGACGTCGACGGCGGCGTCATCGACCTTGCTGTCCTCGGCGATCTTCACGAACCCCTCGGGCAGCCGCGGGAATCCGTACCAGAGGTTGCCGGGCGACAGGATCGACCACACGGGGAAGCGGCCGCGCTCGAAGGGGGCGGGATCCCGCGGCGCAAAGAAAGCCATCTGCTGCCGGGTGATGCGCACCCGCGGCTTCATCGCCGGCAGCAGCTCCCCGACCCAGGGTCCAGCCGCCACGACCGCGCGG
>CAZEHQ010000060.1:0-19688 GCA_964512165.1 uncultured Gemmatimonadaceae bacterium
CCTCCTTCGTCACCGGCACCTGCCTCTTCGCCGACGGCGGCGAGACCTCCATGGGCAGCAACCGCGAATTGGGTTCCCCGGAGCGGGACCGCCGCGACGACGGCTGATCGGTACCAGCCTACTCCCGCGGCACCACCACGAAGCCCACCGAATCCACCGACGCCGAGCCGAAGAGCCCCAACCCTCCCTCCACGGAGAACAGGGGCCGTTCGAAGTTGTCCCCCGCCAGTCCGCCGGCACCTCCCCCCTGCTCCTGCTGGTCGGCGTTCGTGCGGGCGTAGTCGAACCAGTTCTGGTCCAGGGCGTAGACCTTCACGATGGAGCGCCCGGCGTAGTAGACGGCGAACCACGGCCAGCGCACGATCCCCTCGGTGACCGCCAGGGGCGGCGACTCGTTCCGGCTCGGGTCCTCGTCGTCCTCGTAGAACTCGTCCAGGTCCTCGTTGACCTTCTCCGGGCTCTCGTCCAGGGAGAAGATCCCCGCCTGGTAGCCCGCCGCCTCCGCCGCCTCCAGGTGGATCTCGAGCACCCCCTCCAGGTAGAGGAGCTGGTTCTCGGGCGCCTCGAAGACCCCGTCGCCGGCCTCGGCAAAGGACTTGAGGGTGCGCATGACCTCGCTGGTCTCCCAGTCGATGAGCACCGCCTTCCGCACCCGCAGCCGGTCCGGCGTGGTCGTGCGCCCCCACAGGCGCCGCCCCTCCACCTCGACCTCGAGCTGATACTCGGTCCGAGGCTCGACCCGGGGCGGGTCCGAGGGAGGCAGGTAGCGGCCGGGAGCCTCCGCATCGGCGGCGTATTCGAAGACCCGGTCCCCCTGAAGGATGCGGACCCGGGCGTCGGCCACGCCCGTCGCTCCGCGGTCGTACGCGATGTCGGCAGCCAGGCTGCGCCGCACGTACAGCTCGGGCAGGGGCTGGTCGACCAGCAGCAGGGCGTCGACCACCAGGTCGCTGTCCTCCTCCACCGAGCCGAAGAGACTCCCCGGCTCGCGGTCGGCGGAGCACGCCGCCAGGCACAGGAGCAGCAGAAGGCAGCGCCCGGTGAGCGGAATCAGCCCGCCGAGCCGTGACGCGAAGGAATGGGGGGTCATCGGTCGACCTGCCTTAGAATACGAAGTTCAAGCCCAGGGTCGGCACGACGGGCAACTGCTGGATCACATCCGCCTGCGTCCGGGCTTCGTCCGTTGAGTACTGGACGAACCATTCGTTGCGCCGGCTGTAGAGGTTGAAGACCTGCAGGTAGAGCTCGGATTCGAGGCCCCACAGCGACAGGTCGCGGGTGACGCTGGTGTCGAGGCGGTGGTAGGGCAGCAGGCGGCCGCTGTTGCGCCGCGACGGCAGCACGTAGTCCTCGACCACGCCGGTAGTCGGCTCGCGCAGTGAGTAGCGCACCGAGGCCGGGGTGAAGGCCTGCCCCGTGGCGTACACGAGGTTGGAGCCCAGCCGCCACTTCCCGGCCCGGTAGGAGACGACGAAGGAGAGGTCGTGGCGGCGGTCGTACTTGGGGGGGAAGGCGCGCCCCTGGTTCAACTCCGGGAAGGTGCGCCGCGTCCAGCCCAGGGTGTAGCCCACCCAGCCGGTGAGAGGTCCCGAGCGCCGCTGCAGGAAGAGCTCGACGCCGCGGGCCCAGCCGGTGCCGCCGCTGACGAAGATCTCCTCGGAGTTGCCGGCTTCGCTGTCGGCGGCCACCGCGGTGTCGAGGACCACGAGGTTCGCCAGGTCCGTGTAGTAGCCCTCCACCGTGAACTGCCAGGTCCGCGACGGGTTCCACTCGGCGCCGGCCACTCCCTGCCAGGAGCGCCCGGGCTCGACGCTGTCGTCCAGGGGCACCCAGCCGTCGCCGCCGGTGAAGCCCTCGGTGGTGATCAGCTGCAGGTACTGGCGGTACATCCCCCCGGCGAGCTTGACGCGCACCTTCTCGGTGAGGGCCCGGCTGAGGGAGAGGCGCGGTGTGAAGTGCAGGCGGCGGCCTTCGCTGAACCAGGTGCCCCGCCCCCCGAGGCGCAGCCGCGTGACCGGGTCGGGCTCCCACTCGTCCTGCGCGTAAGCCGCGAGCAGCACCGAGCGCTGGCGCAGGTCGTCCTGCTCCTCGCCGTTGAAGCTCTGGGCGAAGTGGAACCTGAACAGGGTGGCCAGGAAGCCGAGGGTGAGGGTGTGGTCCCGGTGGGCGAAGTAGTCGAGGTCGCCCTTGAGGGACAGGTCGCGGATGCTGTTGACGACGGTGAAGGGGGTGTTGAAGACGCTGAAGTCGAGGACGCTCTCGTAGTAGGAGCCGGCGGCCATGAAGTGGCCGAAGAGATCGGGCGAGAACACCCGCGTCCAGCGCGCCGTCACCGCGCGGTTGCCCCAGCGCAGGTCGGCGAAGGACTCCTCCACGTCTTCCTTGGCGGTGCTCACCGTGTCGGCGCCGGACTCATCTCCATCCTCGTCCGATTCACCGAAGAGGTCGACCCGCAGGTCGTCCTGTCCCAGGTAGGTGCTCAGCGTGAAGGTGTCGTCGCCGCGCCGCTGGTTGATCTTGCCGTTGAAGTCGTAGAAGTAGTAGCTGAGGGGGATGTCGACGTCGAAGGCGCGGACGGCGCCGAGGACGGGCTCCAGGTAGGTCCGCCGGCCGGCGGCCATCCACGAGCCGCCGTCGATCGGCCCCTCGGCCAGCAGGCGGCTGGAGATGAGGCTGATGCCGCCGCGGCCGCTGAAGCGCTGGCGGTTGCCCTCGCGGTTGGCCACGTCGAGGACGGCCCCGAGGGTGCGGCCGTACTTGGCCGGGTAGGCCCCCTTGTAGAGCTGCACGTCCTTGATGGCGTCGGGGTTGAAGGTGGAGAAGAACCCGAAGAGGTGGGACGGGTTGTAGAGGGGGATGTGGTCGAGGAGGATGGCCGTCTGGTCGGGTCCGCCGCCCCTTATGTAGAGGCCGCTGGTGAGGTCGGAGGCCGACTGGATGCCGGGCAGCAGCTGCAGGCTGCGCAGCAGGTCGGCCTCGCCCACGGCGGGCATCTGCTGCAGGGGCTCCACCTGGAGGGCGATGAAGCTGCTCTGGGTGGCCTGTTCCTCCTC
The DNA here is from genome assembly GCA_964512165.1 of uncultured Gemmatimonadaceae bacterium. GTDB lineage: Bacteria > Latescibacterota > UBA2968 > UBA8231 > UBA8231 > UBA8231. The sequence continues at coordinate 3,054 of CAZEHQ010000060.1, forward strand.
CTCCTCGCGCTCGGCCTCGACGACGACCGCCTCTTCGAGGATGGGCTGCCAGGTCAGGGACCAGTCCCGCCGGATGTCGACCCCGGCCTCGAAGCGCAGCGTGTCCCGCAGGGTCTCGTATCCGATGTAGGAGGCGGTGACCACGTACTCGCCGTCCGGCACCTGCTTGACGGCATAGTAGCCGCTGCTGTTGCTGGTGGCCCCCATGCGGATTCCCTCCACGACCACCGCCGCCAGGGGCAGGGCCTCGCCGTTGTCGGCGTCGGTCACGAATCCGCTCAGGGTGCCCGCCCGGGCGGCGCCGGCGGCCAGCAGCCAGAGCACGGGTATGCTTGCGATCGCTCTCAAACCATCTCCGGAAGCAGGGGCCCGGACAGAAGTCAGGGCCGCTTTCAGGACGAAGGCCGGCGGCGGTGGGTTCCTCCACCGGGATCTACTCGGAAGGCAGGGCCTCCTCGATCCAGGTGAAGCAGGCCACGGCCGAGGGCATGCCGATGGTGCCGGCTGCCAGGGCCACCACCTGCTCCACCTCCTCCCGGGAGATGCCCAGATCCGCGGCCTTGCGGACCCCCGAGCGCACGGCGCCGGTGCGCATGGCGCCCATGGCGACGCCGAGCTTGACCAGGCGGCGGGTGCGCGCGTCCAGGGGGCCCTCCTCGCCGGCCTCGCCGATCAGGTCCCAGGCCTTGCCCAGCTTGGGGTAGCGGCCGATGAACTCGCGGTAGGTCTTGGGAGGTCTGCTGGCGTTGGACACGGGATCATCCTCGTTCCGGGGGAACCAACAAAGCACGGCCTCGGCTTGATTCCGGTCCAGCCCCGGAACCTCCCCGGCCGGCGGACCTTCGAGGCCGCTACCGGGCGCCGATCTTCTCCAGGTACTCCACCTGCTTCCTGCGCTTCCGCTCGCGGCCCACGGCCAGCGCCGTGCGGCCGGCGCGGTCCCTGGCGTTCACCTCGACGCCGAAGTCGACGAGCATCTTCAGCATCTCCACGCGGCACCCGTAGCGCACGGCCGCGTGCAGGGCCGTCTCGCCCTCGGCGCTGCCGATGTCGTTGGGGTCGACCCCCTTCTCCAGGAACCAGCGGGCGCCGTGGAGGCTGCGGCCGTGCATGCAGCAGCCCAGGGGGGTGTAGCCGCCGTGATGCTCGGTCCCGCGCTGATCGTTGAGGTCGATGCCGCGCTCGACGAGCAGGTCGAGGACATCGTAGGCGCGGTCCTGGGCGGCGTGGTTGAGGGTGTCGCCGTCCCGAATCTCCCCGCCGGCGTCGAGCAGGTAGCGGACCAGCTCCAGGTTCTTCGAGTGGATCGCCGGATCGAGCCCCTCGCCGGGCGGCGCCCCGGCCTCGACCAGGGCCCGCGCCACGGCCACGTAGCTTTGCGGCCTGGCGCCGGAGCCTGCGGGCCGGGACTCGGCGCAGTAGCGCAGGGGCGTCCAGCCGTTGGCCTCGTCGGCGGTGGTGGCCAGGGCGGGGTCCTTCTTCAGCAGGGTCCCGACCCGCCGCGTGTCGGCCATGACGCAGGCGTTGTAGATGTCGTTTGTGGTGCGCCCTTGCAGCAGCGGCACGAACTGCCCCTCGCCGCCGCGGACGGCCAGCGCCAGGGGCGTCAGCTGCCAGTGGGAGCCGCGCCCGTCGGGGTCGGCGCCGTGCTCCAGCAGCAGCTCCGCCAACTCCACGTGGCGGGGCCCGCGGGGCTCCGTCTGCTTGTGCTCCACCGTGCGGTGCAGGGGCCGGTAGTGGTGGGCGGACTTCGACTTGATGTTCGGGTCGGCGCCGTGCTCCAGCAGCCAGGCCACCACCTCTACCTGGGCGACGTAGCAGGCGTCCATGATCGGCTGCCAGTCCCGCGCCAGGGGCGGGTCGGCCTCGACCATGGCCTTCACCTGCTTCAGGTCTCCGGCGGCGGCCGCCAGGGCCAGCTTCTTGGCGGGTCTCATGTGTCCGGTTCCTCCATGCCTCCGTTAGCTTCAGCCACCGGGGCTCATCTCCGTCGCCCCTCCAGGCCGGCGCATAAGGTTGCCACCGACCCGCCGGCGTGCAACATTCCGGGCCCCATGAATCACACGCCCAGCTACCGGCCGGCCGCTGCCGCCGGCCCTCGGACGGCCCGCCGCGGGGAGGTCGCTCTCCGCGGCGATTCCCCGCGGAATCCTTGCCGGCGGAGGTGCCTTCCATGAGCACGTGGCAACCCGTCGAGGCGGACGACATCGAGGTGGCCCTGAGCGCCGGACGGGACCCCCTGCGCCGCCTCGTGGAGGCCGACATCCCCGCCATCATCCTGCGGGGCGCCTATCCGGCGGCGGACTGCGCCGGCCTCGTGAGCCGCTTCATCGAGCGCGGCCTCATGCGGGACCCGCGGCAGCCGGCGCCGCCCGACGCCCCGCTGCGCATCGACATCGGCACCAGCCTCGGCAACCTCGGCCAGGATCAGCCGGCCTTCTTCGCCCACGCCCGCGAGAGCCGCGAGCTGTTCACCACCCTCTTCGACGGCTTCCCCGATCCGGTGGAGCTGCTCTACGGCGTCCTGCGGCGGCTGGCCGGCGACAAGCAGGTGGTCACCGCCCGCGAGCCGGACGGCCGCCTCTACGGTCCCGCCATCTTCCGCATCCACTACGACAGTCAGTTCTACGCCCCCCACATCGATCACGTGGTGCTGCGGGAGAAGCGCTTCAACTACGCCGTGAGCCGCTATCCGGTGCAGCTCGCCGGCGTGCTCTGCCTGCAGAACGCGGCCAGCTCCGCCACCACCCAGGCCATCCTGCACCAGTGCCCCTGGTCGGAGGAGGTGCAGCCGCACCTGGCGGCCAACACCTATCACGAGTACGCGCGGGGCCACGGCCTGGGGCACTGCCAGGTGGACCTGGAGCCGGGAGACCTCTACTTCTTCAACACCGGACTCGTCCACGAGGTGCCCGCCGTGGTCGGGGACTCGCCCAGGATCGTGCTCGCCGTCTTCATCGGCTACGACGCCGGCCACCCGGAGGTCTTCGTCTGGTCGTGAGCCCTCTTGTCGCTCTCGCGGCCTCCCCCTATCTTCTTCCAACTCAACGAGTTTTCGAACCCTTCGAGGAGCCTCCCCCGTCATGGTGAACTTCAGCGTCGAGCTCTCCGACGACGAGCCTTTCGAGCGCGCCCTGCGCCGCTTCACCTCCAAGACCAAGCGCACGGGCCTGATGCGCGATCTCAAGCGCAAGCGCTTCTACACGAAGCCGTCGGTGCAGAAGAAGCTCGACCTGCAGAAGAGCATCCGCCGCCGCAAGAAGGCGGAGCGCATCGCCCGCCTGGCCGAGATGGGTCTCGACCGCCGCGGCCGCAAGCGCCGCTAGGCCAGCACAGGTTCGAAGGATCCTTCAGATCGCGGTGCCGGAGTCTCCCGGCGCCGCGGTTCGTCGTTCTGCGCCCGGGTGCCGCCTCAGGGCCGGTGGAACTCGGCGGCCACCTCCTCCCCCACCAGCTGCCAGCGCCAGCCGCCGGCCAGGCGGTTGCGCCCCGCCTCCTTCTCCGGGCCCTCCCGCACCAGGGAGCGGACCTCGCCCCGCGTCGCCACCAGCCCCTCGTCGATGCCCCGCGCCGAGGCGCGTTCCCTGACGCGCTCCGAAGCCGCCCGCGAGCGCATCTCCACCTCCCGGCCGTGGCGGATCCGGGGAGGCCCGGAAGGCCAGTCCCCGGGCTCCAGGTCGAGCCCGGTCCGCACCGCCCGCAGGAGGGTCTCGCCGCGGGTCCGGAGATGCCGCCGCAGGCTCCGGATCTCGCGCAGGTCCTCCATCTCCACCGGCTGCCGCTGCGCCAGCAGCAGCAGCAGCTTGTCCGACGCCACCTGGCCCCGCGGCCGGTCGAGGTCCCGCGCCGCCGCCTCCCTCCAGGCCGCCACCTCGCGCAGCACCGCCAGTTCCCGCCTCTGGAGCTTGCCGTAACCCTTGACCCGCCGGAAGGCCTCCCGCGGGTCCCGCTCCTCGTAGAGGGCCGGATCGTCGAGGCCGGCCATCTCCTCCTGCAGCCAGTCCTCGACGCCGGCGGCGCGAGCTCGGCGGCAGAGCTCCTCGCGGGCCTCCACCAGGTAGCGCACGTCGTCCTCGGCATATCCGATCTGCGTGGGGCTGAGGGGCCGCCGCAGCCAGTCGGTGCGGGTCTCCGTCTTCTCCAGCTCCACCCCGAACAGCTCCTGGAGCAGGTCCCGCAGGGAGATGGTGTGCGCCAGGCCCGCGAAGCCGGCGGCGATGCGGGTGTCGAAGATGTTCCGCGTAGACGCGCCGGTGGCCATGCGCAGGACGGTCAGGTCCTGCAGCGCGTCGTGGAGGATCTTCACCGTGGGGCCGGCGAGCATCTCGGCGAGGGGCGCCAGCCGGCCCTCGAGGGCGACGGCATCCACGAGGTGACAGACCTCGCGTGAGAAGCCGAGCTGAATGACGCCGAGGGCCGGGTAGAAGGTGCGCTCCCAGACCATCTCCACGTCGATGGCCGCGCGCCCGAGAGTGCGCGCCTCCTCGAGGCTCTCGGCCAGGCCCTGCTCGCTGTCGATCAAAGTGGCTTCTCTCCCTGGTGGCCGGTTTCTCGCCGGAGCAAAGAATAGTACCGGTGGATGAAGGAAAGCCATCCGCCCATCCGCGGCATGAAACTGCAAATCACGACTTGTCTAGTCAAGACTCGTCAAGTTTACCCTTGACAATATCCCCGGGGGCCGTACCCTTCGCGGCATGTTCATCGGCCGCCAGGCGGAGTTGCAGGTACTGGAGAGGGCCTACAGGTCCAGGCGCACCGAGTTCATCCCCGTCTACGGGCGCCGCCGCGTGGGCAAGAGCGAGCTCATCCTCCATTTCATCCGCCGCAAGCCGGCTCTCTACTTCCTCGGCAAGAAGGCGCCCCCCCAATTCCAGATTCGCGCCTTCATGGAGACGGCCGCCCGGGCCTTGGGGCAGCCACTCCTCGCATCCGTGTCGGCCGGGGATTGGGCGACGGCCCTGAGCACCGTTCTCAGCCAGAAGAGCGGCACGGCCAAGCTCGTGCTGGCCTTCGACGAGTTTCAGTGGACGGCCGAGGCGAGTCCCGAGCTTCCATCGATCCTGCAGGAGCAGTTGGACAGGTCTTGGAAGAAGCGGGGCGACGTGCTGCTGATCCTCTGCGGCTCGTACATCGGGTTCATGGAGAGGGAGGTCCTCGGTGAGCAGAGTCCCCTCTTCGGGCGGCGCACCGCGCAGATCCTCCTCAAGCCCTTCTCGTTCCGCGAGGCGGCCCTGTTCCATCCCGGCTGGTCCGCGGCCGACCGGGCGCAGGCGTATTTCGTCTGCGGGGGCGTTCCCCTCTACCTGCGATTCTTCTCCCCCGCCGGCTCCATCCGCGCCAACATCGAGAACAACCTCCTGGGCGAGTTCGCTCCCCTGTACCGCGAGCCCGACTTCCTCCTGCGCGAGGAGCTCCGGGAAGTGGCGAACTACCACGGCATCCTCACCGCTCTCTCTTCCGGGTCGCGTACCTCCGTCGCCATCGCCCGGCAGACCGGCATCCGGGAGAGGAACCTGCACTACTATCTGCAGCAGCTGACCGAGCTCGGGTACGTCTCCCGCCGCTATCCGGTGACCGGCCGCCCGCCCGTGGCCAGGAACGTGCGCTTCGCCCTCGACGATCCGCTGCTGCGGTTCTGGTTTCGCTTCGTCTACCCGCACCTCGGATTCATCGCGCAGATGGGCCCCCGGCGTTCGTTCCAGGAGTTGATCAAGCCCGATCTCGAGAGCTACTTCGGCGCCTGCTTCGAGCGGCTCTGCCGCGAGGCTCTCGGTCTCCTCTACGAGCGGGAGGGCGTGGGCGCCGCGTACGAGATCGGCGAATACTGGGACCAGCAGACACAGATCGACGTCGTCGGCCTGCGGCAGGACAACCGCACCGACATCGGAGAGTGCAAGTGGGGGGCCGTGCGCTCACCGCGAGCCCTGGCCGCCGAGCTGCAGAAGAAGATCGACGCGTATCCCAACCAGCGCGGAGCGACGATCCAGGGACGGCTGTTCACGCGCCGGAAGCTGAAGAAGGGCACCACGCCCGCGCCGGCCAGTTGCCACGCCCTGGAAGACCTATATGCGTAACGGCGCAACCGCCGCCGCAGGCCACGCCGCCCGCCGGGATGCGGGACCTGCGGATCGACCCTTGAACCCCCGGAGAAACTCTGCCATGCAACCCAGACCCGACTGGCTCGCCCAGGTGCAGGAAGAGATCCTCGAGCCGGATCTGCCCATCGTCGATCCGCACCACCACTTCTGGGCGGAGAGCAGCTTCGGCCGCTACCTGCTCGACGACCTGTGGGCCGACACCGGCGCCGGGCACCGGGTGGAGCGCACCGTCTTCCTGGAGTGCCGCGCCGAGTACCTGCAGGAGGGGCCGCCGGCGCTGCGGCCCGTGGGCGAGACCCGCTTCGTCGCCGGCTTGGCCGCGCAGACCGCCGCCGGCCCCGAGGGCGCGGCCCGGGTGGGGGCCATCGTCGGCCACGCCGACCTGCTGCGGGGCGCCGCCGCCGAGGAGGTCCTCCACGCCCACCTGGAGGCCAGCCCCCTGTTCCGCGGCATCCGCCACGCGGCGAGCTGGGATCGGGGGATGAGCCGCTCCGAAAAGGGCGGCGGCCGCTACCTGGATGCGGCCTTCCGCGAGGGCTTCGCCAAACTCGGACCGCTCGGTCTGAGCTTCGACGCCTGGATCTACCACTCCCAGATCCCCGACCTGGAGGACCTGGCCCGCGCCTTCCCCGGCACCACCATCGTCCTCGACCATCTCGGCGGCCCCTTGGGGACCGGCCCCTACGAGGGCCGCCGCCAGGAGGTCTTCGAGGTCTGGCGCGGCCACATGGAGAGCTTGAGCCGCTGCCCCAACGTGAACGTCAAGGTCGGCGGCATCGCCATGCCGCTGAACGGCTTCGGCTGGCACGAGCGCGACCGGCCGCCCGGCTCGGAGGAGCTGGCCGAGGCCGACCGGCCCTGGTGCCTGCACGCCATCGAGACCTTCGGCCCGGAGCGCTGCATGTTCGAGAGCAACTTCCCCGTGGACAAGGTCTCGGTCTCCTACCCGGTGCTCTGGAACGCCTTCAAGCGCATCGCCGCGGGATTCTCCGCCGCCGACAAGGACGCCCTCTTCCGGGGGACCGCCTCGAGGGTCTACCGGCTCGATTAGCGCCTGGGCGCAGCGCCCGCGCGGGGTCAGGACGATGGCCGGGGGCGCCGCAGTCCATGCTTGGACATGCGGTAGCGCAGCTTCTCGGGGTGCATGCCCAGGAGGCGGGCGGCCCCCCGGTCTCCGTAGACGATCCAGTTGCTGGCCTTGAGGGCCTCGAGGATCTGCTGCCTCTCGTCCCTCTCTTCGGAAGCCCCTGCTTCAACCGGAGGAGAGGACGTAGGCGCATCGGCTGAGCAGGGCACATCCGCCACCTCGATGACATCGCCTCCGCACAGCACCACCGCCCGCCGGATCAGGTGCTCCAGCTCGCGCACGTTCCCCGGCCAGGAGTGTCCCTGAAGGTGCGCCATGGCCTCGTGGCTCAGGCTCGGAACCGGGCGCTTCAGCTGCCGGGCTGAAGCGCCCGCGAAGTGCGCCGCCAGGACCGGGATCTCCTCCCGGCGGTCCCGCAGGGGCGGCAGCGCAACCGGGAACTCGTTCAAGCGGTAGTAGAGATCCCGCCGGAAGGTCCCCTCCTGGACGGCCCTCTGGAGATCGCGGTTGGTCTCCGCGATCACCCGCACGTCCACCTGAATGGGCTCACTGCTGCCGAGGCGTTTCACCTGGCCGTCCTCCAGGACGTGGAGAAAGGCCCGTTGCGCTTCCATCGGCAGATCGCCGATTCCATCGAGGAGCAAGGTGCCGCCATGGGCCCGCTCGAGACAGCCGATCTGCCGCGCCGCCCCGCCGGAGACGCCCTGCTCACGGCCGAACAGCTCACTCTCCACCAGCCCCCGGGGCAGGGACCCGCAACTGAGACGGACGAAGGGCTGCTCTCTGCGTGGGCTCCGGGCGTGGATCTCCCCGGCGAGCAGGCTCTTGCCGGTCCCCGTCTCCCCTGCCAGCAGCAGGGTCATGTCGGTCTCGACCGCCGGCCCGAGCTGCGACAGGAGCCCGGATATGGTCGGGCTCTGGAGGGCCTCGGTCCGGATTGATGCGTGCCGATCCCGCGGCGCACTCTCCAGACGAGGGCTCGCCGCGTCACCAACGACCTCAAGCCTGAGACACGCAACCTCCGAAACCATGTCATCCCGGTCGCGGGCCCGCACCTCGAAGCGGTACTCGCCGGCCGGCAAGCCCTGGTAGACGACCTTGCTATCCGGCCCGAACTCGCTCCACTCCTCAGCGGGACCGTGACCCACCAGCCGATGGCTGTACGCCATCTGCCCGGCCCCCCCGATCCTGAAACGCATGCCCTGGAAGTGAAGCTCTACCTCGGGGCTGCAGACCAAGGCCCCGGTCGCTTCCAGGAAGCGTCCCCCCACATTCCGGCGGATCACGATGCCAGGAGGGGTCTGGGGCGGCCGGTACATCCTGAGCCCCCCGAAGGTTCCGAACCACAGCCGGCCCCGCCGATCGCACAGGATGGTCGCGACCCTGTTCTCCTGCACCGACGACCCCAGCCGTATGTCGTGGAAAGTTCGGCCGTCGTATTTCAGCAGCCCCCCCGAGGCCAGCCCAATCCACACACACTCCCTGCTGTCGACCGCCAGGGCGCTGATGTTGTTGCATGGAAGTTCGCCCTGGTCCTTCGTGAACTGGCGGATTTCCCCGGACTCGTATTCCACGGTCAGGAGCCCATTGTTGGTCCCCACCCAAAGGGTGCTCCCCACCTGGCACAAGGCCTTCACATGGGACACGGGTTTCAGCCAGGCGAGATCCGCCGCCCTCACCCGATGACTTCCATCCATGTGGTACAACCCCGGACTCTTGGCCTGAACACCGATCCAGAAACCCCCATCGCCGTCCGGCGCCACCTCATTGCACTTGACTCCCCCTGGCAGTCCCTGACCGACCTCGACAAAGCGACCTTCCTCGATCCATCCCACTCTGCCTTGATCTGTGAAGACCCAGAGCCGCCCTTCCTCATCTCCGCACAACCTTGTGGCGATGTCGGAACTGTCCTCGGAATCCAGGGGAATCCACTGAGAGCTTCCCTCCATCCACTCCCATATCCCGCCCACTCCCCCAATCCAGAGCCCACCCCGCCGGTCTACCCCCAAAGCCGAGACCACTCGACTCAATCCGGTTGGACGGACCCGGTCGCCCTCGAGACACCCCAGCCCCCACTCCGTGCCCATCCACAGGCGGCCAGCGCCGTCTTCCTTCAGAGACGTGATGTCTCCATGGGGCAGTCCATCCTCCTCCCCGTAGGCCTGTATGCTCCGCCGATCAAGAAGAACCAGCCCGCGATTCGCACCCACCCAGACATTCCCTTCACGGTCCCCATACGTGACACGCGTGGGCCTGAACTCCACTTCCGGGAATTGCTCCGCCAGCGAGTGCCAGACCTCACCATCATGCACCAACACGTCCCGCACCCGCGCCACCCAGACCCAGCCCCTGTCGTCCACCCGCACGTGCCTCGCCCCGTACCGCGAGAGCTCCGACATCTTGAGATCAGCACCAAGATCGATCACTTCGACCTCGGCCTCTGATGCATCATATCGGGCGATGGCCGCCTTGCTCCGGCGGTGAAAGGCGATCCACAGCGGGCCGGAAGGGTCCCGGGCGAACTTCCACGCCCGCTGAACACCCCCCCCATCGCCGACCCCCAATCGCCGACCATCCAGGCTGAGGACGCCGCGGTCCCGGGTTGCCAGCCAGGTCGTGCCTGCCGAGTCGGTGGCCATGTCATGGACCGGGCCTATGGGGCGCCCGTCGATGGCAGTCGTCGTGGCCGTGCACCGCCCCTCGACGAACAAGGCGATCCCGGCTCCCGTGAGGAGCCACAGCGAGCCATCCGGCTGCGGCTGCACCCCCAGAACCTCATTCGAAGGCAGTCCCTGCTCCGTGGTATACACCTCGAACCCGTTTTCGCCGAGCCGTGCCAGGCCTCCACCAAGAGTGCCGAACCACAGCCCTCCATCGGCGTCTTCCGCAATGGCCCTCACCATCGGGTTGGGGAGCCCGGCATCCGTGCTGAAGGTGTCGAAGCGAGTACCGTCGAAGCGGCTGACCCCGCCGTCGGCCGTGGCAATCCAGAGCAACCCGAGTCGATCCTGGTGGATGTCCTCTATCTGCATCCCCGCCAGCCCATCCGACAGGGTGTACCGCTGGACCGAGATGGAACCGAAGGGTTTTCCTTCCTTCCTCTCCAGGCCATCACTCATCTCGAAGGTCTCTCGCAACTGGGAATACGGGAGTGCACACCACTCTTGTCAGCGTACTAGGAGGGCTGCCCGTACACAAGTATCGCGTCAGATCCCGAGGAGACACGCTTTTTCGTGTTCTTGCACGGTTTGCCGTCCCCTTCCCAAGTCTGCTGTCATGCCCGCTCCCACGCGACCCCCAGGTCCGCACCCGATCCTGTCCCCTCTCTCTCTCGGGCCCGTGCCTCGACTGGACCCAGTCACTCACACCCATCGTGAGGAAGCCACACAATTATCGGCCCTCTCCCGATATTTCGTGTATCTGCCACTTTGCCGAAGTGTAGCTGCAAAGCGTTGCTGACGGACTGGCGTGGAGTGTCCTCTGGTCCCTGGGACAGCGGGCGGCGACGCTGGTCCATGGCCTGCAGGCCGGCCGGCCATCGATGAGGCCGGAGCGGCCGCGGCCGCCGGGGTCCATCTCTACCGGCTGCGAGGGGCGGCTTCGGATCTACGGCCTGACGATTGGGGTTCTGTTCGGCCCTGGCGCCTGCGCACAGCGCTAGAACCGGTCCGGCCACCACATGTGGCCCACCCGCAGCGGGAAGAGTGCGCGGGCCACCTCCAGGGCCGCCGCGGAGCCCCGCAGCAGGCCCGCCGCCGCGGCGTCGCCGGCGCTTCGATACCCCATGGCCAGCTGGAACAGCACCGCCTGATCGGGGACCCGCAGTCGGGGGCCGTCCTCTGAAGAGCCTCCCACCTCCAGGCGCCCGTCGCGGCCTCGGCGCAACCCCACGGCACCGAGATCCGTGTGCAGCGCGATCTCCCCCGGGCCGGCCGCCGGCCACCTCCGCTCCCACTCCGGGACCATGGCCGAGGCGAACCGCGGCAGGTCGATGATGCGGCCCATGGGGCCGGCGTTGCGGGGGTACACGGTCTCCTCCCGGGCGCCGATTCCGCGGCAGTAGAGGGCGAAGGGGTGGTCCACCGGCACGCTCGCCGTGATCCGCTCGAGCCGCAGGGCCGCGGCCCGGCGCGCCAGGAACTTCAGGACGGCGGCGTGCACCTCGGCGCCCCGGCCGGCGACCTCGGCGAGACGGCAGCGGTCGATCTTGTCGTCGTAGTCGGACCTGTCGTCGTAGAGGAAGTAGCCGAGCAGGCGCTGAGGCGACCGGGCGGGATGCACTACGCGGGCTACCCCGGTCACGCCGAATCCCGAGCCCATGGGGAACTCCCGCCACGTCCGGTCACGCACCACCGAGGCGGTGCGCCCGGCGTTACCCGCCGTGTAGAGCCGGCGCACCGCGGGCAGGTCCTCCGGGCCCATGGGCCGCGTCTTCAGCGGCGAGACGGCGCGCCGGGCGTCGGCCGCGGCCAGGGAGAGGCCGTGCTCCGGCATGCAGGTGGCGAAGCCGACGCGGTGGTAGAAGTCCTCGATGCCGAAGAGGAGGGAGGTCTCGCAGCCTTCGTCCGCCATCAGCCGCAGCGACCGCTGCAGGACGCGGACCGCCAGGCCGCGGCGGCGATGGGCGGGGTCGGTGCCGACGCCGGCGATCCCGCCGACGCGGACCACGGCGGCGCCGATGCGCATGCGCCGGTCCGTGATCCACAGCCGCGAGACCGATTGCCCGCGATGGAGGATCTCCACCTTCCAGCCCGTCGCGCCGTCCCGCTCCACCCGGGGGTCGGCGTAGCTCACCGCCCGGGTCAAGGGGCGTACAGGCTGCGCGACTTGTACTGGAAGAAGATGGCGCGGCGGTCCTGCTCCCCCGTCCACGGGTAGGCGCCGTGGGTCTGGGCCGAGGCCAGGAAGAGCACCACGTCCCCCGCCTTGGCCTCCACGTGGCGCACCAGCCCGAACTCCTGCTCGCAGGTGAGCACGCAATCGGGGGCCCGGTAGCGGGTCTTGTGGCTGCCGGGGATGCAGACGAAGCCGCCGTCGGCGGCGGTCACGTCGCGCAGCTGCCAGGCGACGTTGACGAACTCGGCGTAGACGCGGCCGTTCTGCTGCCGGTAGTGGGCGCCCACCCGCGGCGGCCCCCCGCCGGCGTGCAGCAGGTGCCCGGAGGACCCCTTTCCGAAGAGGAAGCTGGTGCACAGCGTGGCCTCGTAGCCGCTGCCCATCATCCAGTTGAGCCGCTGCACCAGGGCGGGGTCGGCGATCATGCGCTGGAAGGGCTCTCCGTGGGGCGCCGGCAGCTTCCAGGGATTGCCCAGGGACGACCGGTGGCCGCCGGTCCCGGCCAGCCTCCCGGAGTGCCCGGCCGCCGAACCGCCCTTCCCCGGATTGGGGTTGGCATGGGCGTCCACCGCCTCGTTGGCCGCGGCCAGCCACTCGGCGTCCATCACCCCGGGCAGCACGAGGTGGCCGCACAGGTCCCAGTAGTAGAACTCCTTCTCGTCGATGCCGCAGTCCGCGTCGCGGGTGTAGATGGAGGGATGGTGGACGCCCCCCTCCTCCTCGAGCCAGGCGCGCTCGCCGTCGGACATGACCACCGGCGGCGGGTACGGCCGGTTCGGGTTGTGGACCACGGCCCGCTGCTCCGGCGTCAGGCTCGCCCGCCACTCCTCGTCGCCGTCGTCCTCGCCGCGGATCTCGGACTCGGCCGAGGGCCGCACGTTGGTGCTCAGGTAGCCGCAGGAGAGCAGCCGCTGCGGTCCCCGCCCCCGCCAGGGGCGCAGGCCGGTCAGCAGCGACGCGGCGAGGATCATCAGGTCGCCGGCCCGCAGCGCCGGCTGCCTCACGAGGCCCATGTCATCCGTGCCGCTCACCAGGTCCCGCGGCGGCTCCACGGTGCTGGTGTGGCTGGCGGGCACGACCGCCAGGCCGCCGTCGCCCTCGGCGGCGTCGGCCAGGGCCCAGACGACGCGCACGGCGCGGCTGAAGGACTCCTGCCGCTCGCCGTAGGCCCGCGACCAGTCCAGGGGCTCGCCGCCGCCGGTCAGGGCGGTGCCGTCGGCCTCGGCACCCGCCCCCAGCAGGCGCGGGGACTCGTCGATGCGGAACTTGCCGCAGATCGCCTCCAGGTAGCTGGTGAGCACCGGGTGGTGGCGCAGGGCCAGCAGCGGCGCGCCGGCCGGCGCCGACCAGCGCAGGGGCCCCTCCACGGGGCCGAGGCGGTCCAGGGCCCGGTTGCAGGCGGTCAGCTCCGCCGAGGTCAGCACCCCGGGCAGGATCAGGTATCCGCCCACCTCGAGCTGGTAGCGCTCCTCCTCCGTCAGCTTCCGTTCCTCCATCGCGGTCTCTCCTCTCCTCATGGGGCGGCTCCTCTCCCTCTGGCGGAGCCGGAGCCTGTACGCGAGACTTGGTAATCTATGTCTGATTTCGACCTCGGACTCCAGCGCATCGCCGACGGCCAGGGCCTGCCCATCGCCCTGGCGGGCATGGTCATCGTCTTCACGGCGCTGCTCCTCATCAGCCTCTTCATCACCGTGTTGCCCCGCCTCCTGGCGGCGGTGGCCAGGCGGTTCCCGGAAACGGTGCACCACGCGCCCCGCCGGGTCGAGCCGCCGCCCGAGGATCTGGCCGCCGTCGCCGCCGCCGCCTGGGCCTACACCCGGACCCGGGCCTGACGCCGGCGCCATGAGCGTCCTCTTCGAGTTCCTCGGCACCACGGGGTTCGCCACCATGACCTGGGGCAACCTCCTCATGGTCGTGATCGGCCTGATCTTCATCACCCTGGCCATCACCAAGGACTACGAGCCGCTGCTGCTGCTGCCCATCGGCTTCGGCGCCATCGTCGGCAACATCGCCGCGATCCCGAGCATGGCCGTCGGTGTCTACGACGAGGGCAGCGTCCTCTACTACCTCTACTTCGGCGTCAGCCACGGCGTTTACCCGCCGCTGATCTTCCTCGGCATCGGCGCCATGACCGACTTCTCCACCATGCTCTCCAACCCGCGGCTGGTGCTCCTCGGCGCCGCCGCACAGGTGGGCATCTTCCTCACCCTCATCGGCGCCCTCTACCTGGGCTTCACCCCCGAGGAGGCCGGCGCCATCGGCATCATCGGCGGCGCCGACGGCCCCACGGCGATCTTCCTCTCCGCCAAGCTCGCGCCGCACCTGATCAGCGCCATCGCCATCGCCGCCTACTCCTACATGGCCCTGGTGCCGGTCATCCAGCCGCCGGTCATGCGCCTGCTGACGACGCGCAAGGAGCGCCTCATCCGCATGCCGACGCCGCGCCAGGTGTCGCGCCGGGAACGCATCGTCTTCCCCATCGCCGCCTTCCTCATCGCCGCCGTCATCGCCCCCGGCTCCCTGGCCCTGGTGGGCATGCTCATGTTCGGCAACCTGTTGAAGGAGAGCGGCGTCACCGAGCGCCTGGCGGAGACGGCGCGCCACGCCTTCGTGGACACCGTCACCATCCTCCTGGGGTTCTCGGTGGGAGCCAGCACCCAGGCCCAGGTCTTCCTCACGCCCCAGTCGGTGCTGATCTTCGGCCTCGGCGCTCTGTCCTTCGCCATGGCCACCGCCGGCGGCGTGCTCTTCGCCAAGTTCCTCAACCTGTTCACCGAGAACAAGATCAACCCCCTCGTCGGCGCCGCCGGCGTGTCGGCCGTTCCCGACTCGGCGCGCGTGGTGCAGATGCTGGGCCACCAGGAGGACCCCCACAACCACCTGCTGATGCACGCCATGGCCCCGAACGTGGCCGGCGTCATCGGCTCTGCCATCTGCGCCGGCATCCTGTGGTCGGTCATGGTCAAGTGATATGACGAAGAAGGTCAAGTTCATGTGCACCGCCTTCCGCGACGGCTTCCAGTCCGTGTACGGAGCGCGGGTGCTCACGCCCGATTTCCTCCCCGCCCTGGAGGCGGCGCGCGAGGCCGGCATCGACTACTTCGAGGCCGGCGGCGGAGCCCGCTTCCAGTCCCTCTACTTCTACTGCAACGAGGACGCCTTCGACATGATGGACGCCTTCCGCGAGACGGCGGGCCCGGAGGCGAACCTGCAGACCTTGTCGCGGGGCGTGAACGTCGTCGGCCTCGACTCGCAGCCGAGCGACATCATCAAGCTCCACGCCGACCTCTTCGCCCGCCACGGCATGACGACGATCCGCAACTTCGACGCCCTCAACGACGTGGACAACCTCGTCCACTCGGGGCGCTGCATCGTCGAGGCCGGTCTCAAGCACCAGGTCTGCGTCACCATGAT
Source organism: uncultured Gemmatimonadaceae bacterium (assembly GCA_964512165.1). Lineage (GTDB taxonomy): Bacteria > Latescibacterota > UBA2968 > UBA8231 > UBA8231 > UBA8231. The sequence continues at coordinate 18,489 of CAZEHQ010000060.1, forward strand.
GGCCCTGCCGCCGGGGTGCCGCGGCGCCCACGACCCGGCCTTCTACACCGAGACCCTGCGCAAGATCCTCGACGCCGAGATCCCCTTCGACTCGGTCTGCTTCAAAGACGCCTCCGGCACGGCGGTGCCGGCCACCGTCTTCGAGACCATCGTGCAGGCCCGGCGCCTGCTGCCCGAGGGCACCTTCATCCACTTCCACACCCACGAGACCGCCGGCATCTCGGTGCAGGCCTACAACGCCGCCCTCGACGCCGGCGCCGACGCCATCGACCTCTCCCTGGCGCCGGTCTCGGGCGGCACCTGCCAGCCCGACGTGCTGGTCATGTGGCACGCCCTGCGCGCCACCGAGTACGACCTCGACATCGACGTCGACAAGGTCCGCGAGGCGGAAGAGGTCTTCAAGGAATGCATGCGCGACTACTACCTGCCGCCCGAGGCGGTGGCGGTGGAGCCCATGATCCCCTGGAGCCCCATGCCCGGCGGGGCGCTCACGGCCAACACCCAGATGCTGCGCGACAACGGCATCATGGAGCGCTACCCGGAGATGATCCGCGCCATGGGCGAGGTCGTGGAGCGCGGCGGCTTCGGCACCTCGGTGACGCCGGTCTCGCAGTTCTACTTCCAGCAGGCCTTCAACAACGTCATGCTCGGCCCGTGGGAGCGCATCGCCGACGACTACGGGCGCATGGTCCTCGGATACTTCGGCAAGACCCCGGTGCCGCCCGATCCCGAGGTCGTCGCCCGGGCCAGCGAGCAACTCGGCCTGAAGCCGACCGACCGGCCTCCCCTGGAGCTGAACGACGCCGATCCGAAGAAGGGTGCCGGCCCGGCCCGCGAGCGCCTGAAGGCGGAGGGCCTGGAGACCACGGACGAGAGCATCTTCATCGCCGCCGCCTGCGGCGACAAGGGCATCGCCTTCCTCAAGGGCGAGGCCGAGCTGGGGGTCCGCAAGACCAGCGACGAGGTGCCCCAGCCGGCGCCAGCGGCACCCGCGCCCGCACCTGCACCTGCACCCGCACCACCCGCACCACCCGCACCCGCCCCTGAAGGTCCGGCCTCCTACGCGGTCAAGGTGGAGGGCCGCTCCTACACCGTCGTCGTCGAAGGCGACAAGGTGAAGGTTGGCGACAAGACCTACGACGTGAGCGCCGACGAAGGCGGCCAGCCCGCTGCCGCCGAGAGCGCCCCCGGGGCGCCGGC
>CAZEHQ010000061.1:0-19654 GCA_964512165.1 uncultured Gemmatimonadaceae bacterium
GCCTCCCAGTATGCCGCTGAGACCCGCTCCCAATCTCCTGCCCAGCCCCTTGTAGGCGAAGTATCCCGTCAGGCTGATACCCACGATGAGCACCACCATGAGCCAGATCTCGCGCAGGCTCAGGACCTCGTAGGGGCCGAAGGGGTCGGAGGGCAGGATCGGCAGAATGACAAGGGAGATGGCGACGAAGACCATCGTCGCATGCAGGTCCTTCTCCCCCAGACGCCCGATCTGGCGGGAGAAGTACCCCCTCAAGTACAGCAGGATCGACATGGCCGCACCGGCGACTATGCCGATCGTCAGACTGCCGAGCATCAAGTACGCGGAGGTAACGTACATCAGCAACGCTGCGACTTCCGTCGTCTGACCTGCGTCTTCGGCGCCTTCCCGCTTCTTCAGGATGTTCGCCACCGCAAGGAGTACGGCAAGGGCGATCACTCCGCCCACAATCCCCCAGGGGTGGTCGAAGTGTCCTGCAAGCAACCCCGAAAGGGCCCCGAAGAGAGCGATGAGGCCGAAAGTCCGGATGCCGGCCACCCGCGACTGAGAGCGCTCTCTCTGCAGGCCCACCAGCAGGCCCAGGCCAAGGGCTACTCCCAGTCTTGTCACATCGGGGTCCATGGGCACCTTGCCCTCGGCTCAGATGACAGCTCTCTCCATCATGGATGTCGACGCGGGCCAGGATCGCGGTCCCGTGGCCGAGGCCTTCGGTCGCGAACACCGTGAGCGCAGCTGCTTGCAGCTCCCATCTCGCCCGGCACTAGTCGGGAATCCTCAGGGAGACGATGTCGGTGAGCGTTCCCTCCCGCACCTTCCGGCGGATCAGCAGCAGCGCCCGGCCGTCGGCCTCTTCCATGGCCTCCCGGTACTCGCGGACGCTGCCCACGGGCTCGCGGTCGATCTCGATGATCAGGTCCCCGCGCCGCAGACCGGCCCGGGCGGCCGGGGAGCCGCGCTGCACCCTGGTGATGACGACCCCCTCCTCCTCCTCCGCCAATCCCAGTCGGTCGGCGACCTCCTCGGTCAGCTCCCGCACCGCCAGCCCCAGCTTCTCCTGCTCGCGGGGCGACTCCGGAGTGGAGCCTCGGTCTTCCTTGTCCAGGGGGGCGAGTTCGGCGGTGACCGTGCGCCTGCGGCCCTCCCGCAGGACCGTGAGCTGCACCTCGGTACCGGGCGGCTGATGGGCGATGTAGCTCTTCAGCGCCGCAGGGCCGTCGGTGGGCACCTCGTCGACGGCGACGATCACGTCGTAGGGCTTCAGACCCGCCTCCTCGGCGGGCGTGTCCTCCTTGACCTCGGTGACCAGCACCCCCTTGCGGGAGTCCAGGTCGAGAGAAACCGACAGGTCCGAATCGATCTCGCCCATGTAGATGCCCAGCATGCCGCGGCGGACCTCTCCATGCTCGACGAGCTGATCCATGACCTGGCTCGCCAGGTTCACGGGGATGGCGAAACCGATCCCCTGGTAACCGCCGGAGCGCGAGGCGATGGCGGTATTGATGCCCACCAGCTCTCCGCCCAGGTCGATCAGGGCGCCGCCGGAGTTGCCCGGGTTGATGGCGGCGTCGGTCTGGATGTAGTCCTCGTATTCGGAGACCCTGGGGCTGCGGCCCACGGCGCTGACGATGCCCGAGCTCACGGTGTGCAGTTGCCCGAAGGGATTGCCCACGGCCACCACCCACTCGCCCACGTCGAGCTGGTCCGAGTCCCCGAGGGCGAGGAAGGGCAGGTCCTCGTCCGCCTCGATCTTGAGCACCGCCAGGTCGGTCCCGGGGTCGCGGCCGACGATGCGCGGCTCGAAGATGCGCCCGTCGGAGAGCTCCACCCGGATGTGATCGGCGGGAGAATCCGTTGGGCGCCACCCGCCCGAGATCACGTGGTTGTTGGTGAGGATGTGTCCGTCGGCCGACACGATCACCCCGGAGCCGAGGCCCTTCCGCAAGCCCCCCTCCGGCTGCTGGGGGGGACCGCGGAAGAAGAAGTCCTCGAAGGGGGAACCGGGCCGCCCCTCGGGCTGGATGCGGACCATCTCCTTCTCGGTCTTCACCGCCACCACCGCCGGCTTCACGGACTCGGACAACTCGGCGAAGGCGTCGGACAGGCGCTGCAACTGCTCCAGCCCGGTGGTGGCCGCCGCGGGCGGCGGCGCCTGGATGGAGCACAGGGCGGCGGCCGTCAGGGCCGCCAGCGTCGTTCTCGTCATCGTGCTGTCACCTCTTCTCTCAAGGGTTCGAAGTTACTAAGACGAAGGCGCCCGGCCGCGGTTCCCGCCGGCGGCTCTCAGGCCTCCCCGGACTCGCGCTCCCCGGCGGCGGCGGGGGACTCGTGCTGGATGCTCAGCTCTCCCCCTTCCAGGTCGATGCGGACGACGCTGCCGTCGGCGATCTCCCCGGCGATCAGGGCCCGTCCGATTCGGGTCTCCAGCTCGTGCTGCAGGAACCGCTTGAGGGGACGGGCCCCGAAGACCGGGTCATACGCCCGCCGGGCGATGGAGGTGCGCGCTGCCGCGCTCATCTCCAGCTCGATCCGCCGGTCCGCGAGCCGGTTCCGCAGCTCGCCGGTCAGGAGCTCCACGATCCGCTCGATCTCGGCGACGGAGAGGGGCTTGAAGAGCACGATGTCGTCGACGCGGTTGAGGAACTCGGGCCGGAAGTGGGCCCGCAGCTCGCCCATGACCCGGTCCTTCACCGGCTCCGGGATGTCGACGCCGCCCTCGCCGACCCCCTCCAACAGGAGCTGCGAGCCGAGGTTCGAGGTCATGATGACGACCGTGTTCTTGAAGTCCACCGTATGCCCCTGGGCGTCGGTGAGGCGGCCGTCTTCGAGCAGCTGCAGCAAGGCGTTGAAGACGTCGGGGTGTGCCTTCTCGATCTCGTCGAAGAGGACCACCGAGTACGGCCGGCGCCGCACCGCCTCGGTGAGCTGGCCGCCCTCCTCGTAGCCCACGTAACCCGGCGGCGCACCCAACAGGCGCGCCACGCTGTGCTTCTCCATGTACTCCGACATGTCGATGCGCACGACGTTGTCCTCGGAGTCGAAGAGGGCCTCGGCCAGGGTCCGGGCCAGCTCGGTCTTGCCGACGCCCGTGGGCCCGAGGAAGAGGAAGGAGCCGATGGGACGCCGCGGGTCCTTGATCCCCGCCCGCGCGCGGATGACGGCATCGGCCACCCGCTGCACCGCCTCGTCCTGGCCGACGACGCGCTCGTGGAGGATCTCGTCGAGGCGCAGCAGCTTCTCCCGCTCCCCCTCCACCAGGCGGGTCACGGGGATCCCCGTCCACCGGGAGACGATCTCGGCGATCTCCTCCTCCGTGACCTCCTCGCGCAGCAGCCGCACTCCGCCCTCGCCGCTGAGTCCGGACTCGCGCTCGGCCAGCTCGCGCTCGAGCTCGGGCAGTCTGCCGTACTTCAGCTCCGCCGCCTTGTTCAGGTCGGCCCGGCGCTCCGCCTCCTCCACCTCGCGCCGCACCGCCTCGATCCGCTCCCGCAGCTCCCGCACCCGCCCGATGGCGGCCTTCTCGTCCTCCCACTGGGCGCGCATGGCGTCCGCCTGGCCCTTCAGGTCTCCCAGTTCCCTGCGCAGGTCGTGGAGACGCTCGCCGCTGGCCTTGTCCTTCTCCTTCTTCAGGGCCGCCTCCTCGATCTCGAGCTGCATGACCCGGCGCGTCACCTGGTCGAGCTCGGCCGGCATGGAGTCGATCTCGGTGCGGATCGAGGCGCAGGCCTCGTCCACCAGGTCGATCGCCTTGTCGGGCAGGAAGCGGTCGCTCACGTAGCGGTTGGAGAGCACCGCGGCGCCCACCAGGGCGTTGTCCTGGATGCGGACGCCGTGGTGGACCTCGTAGCGCTCGCGCAGGCCGCGCAGGATCGAGATCGTGTCCTCCACGGTCGGCGCCTCGACCATGACCGGCTGGAAGCGGCGCTCGAGGGCCGCGTCCTTCTCGATGTGCTTGCGGTGCTCGTCGAGGGTGGTGGCGCCGATGCAGTGCAGCTCGCCGCGGGCGAGCATCGGCTTGAGCAGGTTCCCGGCGTCGGTGGAGCCCTCGGTGCGGCCGGCGCCGACGATGTTGTGGATCTCGTCGATGAACAGCAGGATGCGGCCGTCCGACTCGGCGATCTCGTGGAGGACGGCCTTGAGGCGCTCCTCGAACTCGCCGCGGTACTTGGCGCCGGAGATCAGGGCCCCCATGTCCAGGCTGAAGAGGGTGCGCTCCTTCATCCACTCCGGGACGTCGCCGCGGACGATGCGCTGCGCCAGCCCCTCGACGATGGCGGTCTTGCCGACGCCGGGCTCGCCGATGAGGACGGGGTTGTTCTTGGTCTTGCGGGAGAGGATGCGGATGACGCGGCGGATCTCGGCGTCGCGGCCGATGACCGGATCGAGCTTGCCGGCGCGCGCCTCGGCGACGACGTCGACGCCGTACTTCTCCAGGGCCTCGTAGCGGGCCTCGGGGTCCTCCGAGGTCACGCGCTGGTTGCCGCGCACCGCCGCCAGGGCCTGCAGGAAGCGGTCGCGGGTGACGCCGGCGGCGGCGAAGGTCCGGGCCGTCCCGGAGCCGGTGCCGTCCGCGATCAGGGCGAGGGCCAGGTGCTCGACGGAGACGAACTCGTCCTTCAGTCCGGCGGCTTCCGCCTCGGCGGCGGCGAGGGTTTCCGACAGGCCCCGGGCCATGCGCAAGTCGGCACCGCCGCCGGAGACCCGCGGTGCCTTGGTCAGCTCGGTCTGCTGCCGGGCAAGGAGCTCCTGCGGATCGACGCCCAGCCGCATCAGCACGCGCGGCACGACGCCGTCCTGATGCTGCAGCAGGGCCGCGGCCAGGTGCGGCAGGTCCACCTCCGGGTGGCCGTGCCGCAGGGCGATACTCTGCGCCTCCTGCACGGCTTCCCGGGACTTGTGGGTCAGCTTGTCCATCTTCATCGCTCCTGGTGACAGCGGCGATGGTGCAAAAGCCGTACCTCAGGCAATACCCTGCCGGAGCGGCAGACTCCGACAGGCCAGGGAGGCTCCGGCGGTGCCGATCAGGCACCCTGGGGCAGGGATGACGGTAGATCTGGCGCCTCGGGCGGCTATGCGAGCCCAGCCACTGGGCCCCGGCCGAGGGGCCGCGGCTCAGTAGACTTCGGGAACGAAGTGCTGCTCCTCGCGCGGCGGACGCTGGTACGGCTCTCCTTCGACGCGCGGCGGCAGGGCCACCTCGGGCGGCGTGATGTCCTCGTGAGGGATGGCCTTGAGGATGTCGCCGATGCAGTTCAGCCGCGCCTTCTTCTTCTCGTCCGAGAGCACCACCCTCCACGGCGCCTCCTCGATGTCGGTGTAGAAGAAGGTCTCGTCCTTGGCCCGGGAGAAGTCGACCCAGCGGTCGCGCTCGGCCAGGTCGATGGCGCTCAGCTTCCAGCGTTTCCTGGCCTGCGCGGCGCGCTCCTGGAAGCGCTTCTCCTGCTCCTCGGCGCTGACGGAGAACCAGTACTTGAGGAGGATGATGCCGTCGCGCACCAGCATGCGCTCGAACTCCGGGCAGGAGCGCAGGAACTCGCGGTACTGCCTGTCGGTGCAGAACCCCATCACCTTCTCCACCCCCGACCGGTTGTACCAGCTGCGGTCGAAGATCACCATCTCCCCCGCCGACGGCAGGTGGGAGATGTAGCGCTGGAAGTACCACTGGGAGCGCTCGCGGTCGGAGGGCTTGGCCAGGGCCACGACGCGGCAGCCCCGGGGGTTGAGAGGCTCGGTGATGCGCTTGATCACCCCTCCCTTGCCGGCCCCTCCGCGGCCCTCGAAGAGGAGGACCACCCGCAGGTCGCGGTCCTTGATCCAGTACTGGAGGTTGACCAGCTCGTTCTGCAGCCGCTGCAGCTCGCGCTCGTAGAACCCGGTCTTCAGCCGGCCGTCCTTCTTGTAGATGTTCCCGTTGACGCCTTTGTCGTGCTTGCCGGCCTCGCTCATCCGATCCTCCTGCTGCTCCTGTAGGGGACACGAAGAGGACATGTCCCTGTCGGCTGCCTCGCCCAAGGTAGCCGACGCTCCGCAGTCCGGCAACGCGCCGGCGCCTTCAGCTGATGAGGCTGAACCGGAAGAACGAGAGGGACAGGGCCGAGCCCTTGGAGGAGCCGGGCACCAGCCCCCCCCGGGTGGCGTAGGCGAAGTCGAAGAGCTCCAACTCCATGCCGCCGATGGTGAAGGGTCCGAAGGCGAAGCCGACGCCGGTGCTGGAACTGCGGCCACCGAGGGAGATACCCGAGCGCGCCGGGAACCAGGATACCAGCCGGTACTCCGCGCCGAGGGAGATCCTGGGCGCCGTCGTCAGCCCGAACCCTTCGCTCAGGGCCTGGTCGTAGTTGCCGAGCAGGGTCAGCTGCGAGCTCTGCCGCCGGGCCGCGCCGACGCGCACCAGGGCCGGCAGGGACCGCGAGAAGCTCCGTTCGCCGACCTTCTCCAGGTGCTCCTCGACGCCGTCCCCGTTGAGGTCGGCCTTGTCGACGATGTCCCAGATGTTCTCCACGTCGAGGAGCCGGGTCACCCGGAGGCCGCTGGCGGCGGCGTAGAAGGAGTCCTGCTGCGCCGCGATGCCCCAGGTCATGGTGTCGAGCAGGTTCAGCACGCCGAGGCCGAAGGTCGTGCGGTGGTCCCGGGTCACCCCGGCGACGCCGAGGTCGATGCCGAACCCGAAGCCGCCGCCGTACTGGGCCAGGCCCTGCAGGTCGTCCAGCTCCGCCCCCACGGGAAGGACCTCGAGGACGCCGCTGGTCTCCACCACCTCGCCGTAGGCGCCGCCGAGAATCTTGAGGGTCAGGCCGAGGGAGAGCTCCCCCAGGTAGGGCTCCAGCTCCGGCGGCAGCCACGGCCGGGCGCCCGACCAGTTGAGGCTGGCCACGCCCCAGCCGGAACCGTCCCAGTCGGAGATGTCGTAGGGGCGGTCGAACTCGTTGCCGTAGAACATCAGGTGGAAGATGTCCTTCGGCAGCTCGCCCTCGACGCCGACGGCCAGGCCGGTGGTGACGGCGGCGTGGATCCCCCAGGGCATGGCAAAGGCGGCGCCGCCGTTGAGGGGGAGGCCGGCGATGACCGAAGGCATGAGGTCGAGGTTGAACCCGAGACCGCTCCCCGGGACCTCGCCGAGCAGGTCCTGCTTGTCGCGGTCGGTGAGGATGTGCTGATCGTCGGTGAAGTGGTCGTTGTAGGCCTTCACCGAGAAGGCGTTGTTCTCGGCCACCAGGCCGAGGCCGGCGGCCAGGATCTCCCACTTGAAGCGCGGACTGGTCCTCAGGCCCAGGTTGGCGGGGTTCCAGAATGCGGCCTCGGGACCCCGGGCCAGGGCCGTGTACGACCCCCCGAGGGCGAGGGCCCGGGGAGAGCCGTCCCCGACGACGGCGAAGGCTCCCGTGGCGGTCAGGCAGACGGCGAGGAGGAGGCTGGCGGCGGCGGAAGCGGTCATTCGACGAGGGACTCGTTGAGCTCGATGAAGATCTCGGCCTGCGCCTGAACGACGACGATGTCGTCGCCGTGGATCTGGTCCCAGGTGGGCGACGCCAGGCGGACCTTGACCCCGCTGTACAGGGTCCGCACCCGGCGGTCGGGGTCCGCGGGCCCCGGGTCGGCGGGATCGATGTCGAGGAGCAGGCGCAGGTCGTCGGCGCTCAGGGAGACCTGGCGGATGCCGGGCGCGTCCGGGTCGACGCCGAAGTACTCCCCGCCCTCCTTGGGAAGGGTCAGGATCGGATCGGAGAACACGAGGCCGGGGTCGTAGGCGGTGAACAGGCGCACGCCGATGGCCAGGGGGGTCTTGTTGAGGACCGTCGTCGTCACCAGGGCCCCCTCGATGTTGGCGTTGATCCGCCGCCGGGCCTCGGCGTCGGTGAAGGCCCCCTGCGAGCGCGGGCTGCTCTCGAACCAGGAGGTGTCGGCCAGCAGGCGGGCAGGGGCCTCGAAGGCCACCCTGTCGAGGCGGATCCAGTGATCGGCGGCGACCCGGGAGGTGTCCCCCTCGAACCCCGCGCCGATGAGGATGGAGTCCGTGTGCACGGTGACCCGCGTGGGCAGGAAGTCGAGGAAGGGGGTGAGCCGGCCGGGAGCGACGTCGATCGAGCGCGTCACCGGGTCGGCCGGTGAGCCCGCCTCGGTGTCGATGTGCAGCTGCAAGGTCCGCTCGAGCCCGGTCGAGTCCGGAATCGCCGAGTCGGTTCCGACGACGCGGAGGGCCAGGCGCCCGGGCACGCCCACGGCGCTGGTGTAGGTCACCCTCATTCCCGCCGAATCGAAGGCCACGGCGTTGATCGTGTCGGCTCCCGCGGGCAGGTCGATGTACCGCGTCCGCGGCTCGATCGCGGCCAGGGGAAGGCGGTCGAACCGGCCGCTGACCTCGCGGAAGGTCAGCTCTTCCGGGACCGTCTCCACGATCAGCGCCGCCCCCGAGCGCAGGGTTACCGCCGCCTCCGACCGGTGCGTGCGGCCCGTGTACCCGACGCGCATCTCCAGCGGATCCTGCGGCCGGAAGACGTGGCCGTCGAGGGGGATCACGACCTCCCGGGAAGCCCCCGCGCCAAGACCGTCGATGACCCCTGCCGCCGAGACCCCGGTCGCCTCGTCGGCCACCTCGGGCAGCGCCAGGGTCACGTCCATCGCCACCGGCAGCTCGTTGGTGACCACCAGGCCCAGGCTGCCGCTCTCGATCAGGGCCCGCGTCAGCCGCAGGTGGTCCGCGGGGAGGGCGAGCACGGCGGGCTCGTCGGGTGCCACCACCTGGGGCTCGATGGGGGCGGTGGCCTCGCGCACCCCCAGGCGGCTCAGCCCGAAGGTGATGGAGAGGGAGTCCTCCGGGCGCAGGGTGACGGTCTCCTCCGGCGTCTCCAGCCGGGCGCTCTCCAGGAGGAGGGCCAGGTCCCCCGAGATCCGCCGGTCGGTGAGGTCGAAGACCGCGGCCCCGGTGCCCCCGGCGTCGATGCGGCGCACTTCTGCCGTCTGCACCGTGCGGCCCCCGTCGAGGAGGGCCAGGTCCAGGTCGACGAAGGCCAGGGGCAGGCCGTTGCCGATCGTCACGGTCAGGCTCCCCGAGGCCACCTCGAGGGACTCGACCCCCGGCAGGGGCAGCTCCAGCTCGAGCCCGGAGAGCGAGGTCTCCTCGGGGACCCGGATCTCCTGCCCCAGGAGCTCCTCGGGCAGAAGCTCCCCGGCGGTGATCGGGGGCAGGGCGATCTCCCGGCCGCCGACGTCGATCTCCCCGAGGGGCGCGGCGAAGCGGGCAGCTTCGGGGGTGACGGCGAGGCGGCCGCCGACCTCGGACCGGCCCTCGAGGCCGCTGAACTCGCGGTCGTAGCGCAGGGCGATGCTGCCGTCGTCGCGGAGGGCGAGATAGTCCGCCTCCTCGGCGACGATCTCGGAGAGGGCCGTCGTGTCGTTGGCCACCGGAACGCGGAGGACGATGGACGACCTGGGAACCTGGGGTTTTTCCACGGCACAGCCGGCGGCGATGAGCGCCGCCCCGAGAGCCGCGGCCGCCGCGGCGCGACCCGGCCGCGGGCAGGCCGCCCCCCTGAAGATGTGCGGGGTTGCCCTCTCGCGGCCCGTGGTCATCGCCCGAAGCCGCGGCTCAGATCCCGGCGGCCTGCTTCAGGGCCGGAACCTTGTCGGTCCTCTCCCAGGTGAAGTCGTCGTCGCCGCGTCCGAAGTGCCCGTAGTTCGCGGTCTTGCGGAAGATGGGGCGGCGCAGCCGCAGGTGGTCGATGATCCCCCGCGGCGTCAGGTCGAAGACCTCGGGGATCAGCCTCTCCATCTCGCCGTCCTTCAGCACCTCGCCCGTGCCGAAGGTGTTCACCAGGATCGACACCGGACGGGCGACGCCGATGGCGTAGGCCAGCTGGATCTGGCAGCGGCCGGCCAGCCCGGCGGCGACCAGGTTCTTGGCCACGTAGCGGGCCATGTAGTGGGCGCTTCGATCGACCTTCGTCGGGTCCTTGCCGGAGAACGCGCCGCCCCCGTGGGGGCAGGCGCCGCCGTAGGTGTCGACGATGATCTTGCGCCCCGTGAGGCCGCAGTCGCCATGAGGGCCGCCGACGACGAAGCGGCCCGTGGGATTGATGTGATAGACCGTGTCCGGGCCGAGGAGGTGGTCGGGGATGACATTGCGGATCTCGGCGATCATGTCGCCCTCGATGCGGGAGTGCTCGACGTCCGGGTCGTGCTGCGTCGACAGGACGACGGCGGCGACCCGTCTCGGCTCGACGCCTTCGTACTCCACGGTGACCTGCGACTTGGCGTCGGGCCGCAGGTAGCCGACGGCTCCCTCCCTCCGGAGGCGGGCGTGATGCTGCAGGATGCGGTGCGAAAGGGTGATGGGCAGGGGCATCAGCTCCGGGGTCTCGCGGCAGGCGAAGCCGAACATCATGCCCTGATCGCCGGCCCCCATCTCCTGGTGCAGACCTTCCGACTCGGTGACCCCCTGGGAGATGTCGGCGGACTGCTTGTCGAGGGCGACGACGACGCCGCAGGAGCGGGAGTCGAAGCCGTAGGCGGGATCGGTGTAGCCCACGTCCTCCACGACCTGGCGGACCGTGGCCTGGATGTCGGGCTGCGCCGCGGAGGTGATCTCCCCGGCCACGACCACGAGCCCGGTGGTGACCAGGGTCTCGCAGGCGACGCGGGAGTGGGGATCTCCGGCGAGCATGGCGTCGAGAACGGCATCCGAGATCTGGTCGGCCACCTTGTCAGGATGTCCCTCGGAGACCGATTCGGATGTAAACAGGTGACTCACTTCCTCCCTCTCCTCGTCTTGGGTCGGTGCACGGTCATCCTTCCACCTCCTCGCTGGGGGGGCGGGCGGCGGCCAGCACCTCCGCCATCTCGGCCCCGACCCGTTCGCGGACCTCCCGGGCCGAGGTCAGGGTCAGGCACTGGCCGGCCAGCTCCGACATCCGCCCGATCTCCGCGGCCCTCAGCAGCTCCCTGACCTCCGGGATCTGGGGGGGACTCACGCTCAACTGGCGCACCCCGAGCCCCAGAAGGAGCAGGGCGGCCACCGGATCGGCGACCATCTCGCCGCAGATGCTGGTCGGAATCCCGGCCGCCAGCGAGGCCTCGGAGACCTGCCGGATCAGGCGCAGGACCGCCGGATGCAAGGGCTGGTAGAGCTCGGCCACGCGCGCCGTTCCGCGGTCGACGGCCAGGGTGTACTGGACCAGGTCGTTGGTCCCCAGGCTGAAGAAGTCGACCTCCCCGGCCAGCTGCTCGGCGGTGATCGCCGCCGACGGCACCTCGATCATCACCCCCACCCGGCAGTCCGCCCTGTGGTCGACGCCCTCGCGGGTCAACTCGTCCGCGGTCTCGGCGATCATCTCCCGGGCCTGCCGGATCTCCTCCAGGCCGCTGATCATGGGCAGGAGGATGCGCGTCTCGCCGTGGACGGCGGCCCTCAGGATGGCCCGCAGCTGGGTTTTGAACAGGTCCGGATTGTCGAGACAGATGCGGATGCCCCGCCAGCCGAGAAAGGGATTGGCCTCCGGCGGGGAGTCGACGGCGTGGATGAGCTTGTCCCCCCCGAGGTCGATGGTGCGGACCACCACCGGCTGCGGTGCCATGGCCTTGACGATCCTGGAATAGCAGTCGAGCTGGTCGGCCTCCGACGGCAACCCGTACCCGAGATACAGGAACTCGGTGCGCAGCATGCCGACGCCCCGGGCGCCGTTGCGCACCGCCAGGTCGATCTCCTGGGGCAGGTCGAGATTGGCCAGGAGCACCACCTCCACGCCGTCGCGGGTCACCGTGGGCAGGTCGGCCCGCCTGCTCAGCTCCCGCTCGCGGCGCAGCTGCCGCCGGCGGCGGGTGCGGAAGCGGCGCAGGGTCGCCGCGTCGGGACGCACGTGGACGGTGCCCTCGTCGCCGTCGACGACCAGCAGATCGCCGGCGCGCACCGCCCAGGAAGCCTCCCCCGTGCCGACCACGGTGGGCAGACCGAGAGAGCGGGCGATGATGCTGGTGTGCGACGTCTCGCCTCCCACGTCGGTGACCAGACCCGTCACCAGCCGGCGGGCCAGCTGGGCGGCTTCGGAAGGCAGCAGGTCGCGGGCGACGATCACGGTGTTGGAGCGCAGCGTCTGCAGGCCGGAGAACCCGCCCCCCGCCAGGTGCACGAGGACCTGCTGCTCGATGTCCTTGAGGTCCCCCACCCGGGCGCGCAGGTACTCGTTGTCGATCTTCTCGAACTCCCGGCGAAGGGCGCCCATGGTCGCGGCGAAGGCGCCCTCCGCCGACTGCTTTGCGGAGCGGATGCGCTCGATGGTCGCGTCGCGGACCTGCACGTCCTCGAGCATGGCCAGCTGGGCGTCGAAGATCAGCGCCAGGTCGGTCCCGTGCTCGTGCTCGACGCGCTGGCGGGTGCGGCGCACGTCGCCGGCCACCGCCTCCAGGGCGGCGCGGAAGCGGCCCACCTCGGCCTCCACGCGATGGGCGGGGATCTTCCTGGGCGAGCCGGCGGCGGGACTCTCCACCCGGTGGGTGAAGGCCTTGCCGATGGCGATCCCGGGCGAGGCCGGGATGCCATCGATCCTCCGGTAGGCCCCGCGCTGGGTTGATTGGCTCACGGCCCTGGTCCTCAGGTGTTCTCGAAGTCTCCGCCGAGCAGTCCGGCCACCGCCTCCAGGGCGGCCTCGGCATCGCGCCCCTCGGCCTCGACCACCACTTCGGCGCCGTACTCGGCGGCGAGCATCATCACCCCCATGATGCTCTTGCCGTTGATGCGGGTCACGTCCCCCTTGCTCAGAAAGACATCCGCCTCGTAACGGCCGGCGGCCTGGACGAGCAACGTGGCGGGACGAGCGTGGATGCCCAGCTTGTTGGCGACGACAACGCTCTTGCGAATCATGCGTTTCGCTGGTTTGGGCCGGGGGGCGGGGTCCTCAACCCTCGGCGATGTGGACCGCGGCGCTCAGCTCGCGCAGGCGGCCCGGGTCGTTCTCCACGGCCGTGCCGGTCACCACGAAGGCGGCCCCTCCCTCGACCTTGTCGCGCGCCGTCCGCGGATCGCGGATGCCGCCGCCCACGATCACCGGCAGATCGACGTACCGGGACACGGCCCGCACCATGGGCGTGGGCACGGAGTCGCGGGCCCCGGAGCCGGTCTCGAGGTAGACGAGCCTCATGCCGAGATACTGGGCCGCCAGGGCGTGGGCCATGGCGATGTCGTCCTTGTCGCGCGGTATGGGCCGCGTGGAGCTCATGAACTCCGTCGATGTCAGGGTGCCCGATTCGACCAGCATGTAGGCGGTGGAGATGACCTCCATGCCGTACTCCTTCAGCAGGGGCGCGGCGCGGACCTGCTGCCCGATGAGCAGCTCGGGGTTGCGGCCGCTCACCATGCACAGGTACAGGATCGCGTCGGCCGTGCGCACGACCTGTCCCGCGTCTCCCGGAAAGGAGATGACGGGGATCTGCACGAGGGCGCGCAGGCGCTCGAAGAGCTCGGCGTTGCGCGCCGTCGAGAGCATCAGGCTGGTGCCCACGAGGATGCCGTCGGCCCCCGCCTCGGCGCAGATCGAGGCACGCCTCTCCAGCTCTTCCAGGGGCAGGCGGTCGGGGTCGAGGAGGGTCAGATAGCCCGCGCCGCGGCGCGCCCGCGCTTCGAGCAGCTGTTCGAAGGTGCTCTTCATCGTCGGCGGCCTGGGGCGCTAGCCCTCCGTCAGGCATCGCCGCACGATGCCGGCCGCGGCTGCGATCGCCTCGTCGATCCGGGAGGGGTCCTTGCCGCCGGCCTGCGCCATGTGGGGCCGGCCTCCTCCGGAGCCGCCGGCGATGCGGGCGACCTCCTTGACGATGTCCCCGGCCTTCAGCCCCCGCGACTGGATCACGTCGTCGGTGACCACGGCGATGAAGGAGACCCTGCCCTTCACCTCGGCGCCGAGGACCCCGACGCCGGAGCCCAGGCTGTCGCGAAGGCCGTCGGCGAGGTTGCGCATGGCGGGCACGTCCTCGGCCTCGACCCGGCAGGCGGCAACGCGCACGCCCTCCACCTCGACGGCGCCCTCGGCCAGGGAGGCGGCGCTGTCCCCGGCGGCCTGACGGCGTACCTCGGCCAAGGCCTTCTCCAGATCGCGGTTGCGCTCCAGCAGGCGGCGCACCTGGTCGGGCAGTTCCTCTTCGCCGGCGTTCAGCAGGCCGCCGATCTCGCCGAGGAGGGCGCGGTGGCGGCGGGCGGCGCCCTCGGCCTCGACGCCGGAGAGGGCCTCGACCCGGCGGGTGCCGGCGGCGATGCCGCTCTCGGCGGTGAGGTCGAAGAGACCGATCTGGCCGGTGTGGGCCACGTGGGTGCCGCCGCACAGCTCGAGACTGAAGTCGCCGATCTTCACGACCCGCACGCGGTCCTCGTACTTCTCGCCGAACAGCGCCTGGGCCCCCATCTGCCGGGCGCGGTCGAGATCCTCCTCGAAGGAGGAGACCTCGATGTCTTCGCGGATGCAGCCGTTGACGATGGCGCCGGCCTCCTCCAGCTGTCCCGACTCCATGGCCTGGAAGTGGGAGAAGTCGAAACGCAGGCGTTCCGGCGCCACGAGAGAGCCCATCTGCGCCACGTGATCCCCCAGGACCCGGCGCAGGGCCTCGTGCAGCAGGTGCGTGGCCGTGTGGTTGCGCGCCGCGGCGTCGCGGGCCTCGCGGTCGACGGCGGCGTACACCACCTGGCCCGGGCGGGGGGATTCACCCTCGATCAGCCGTCCCTCGTGGACGATGCCGCCACGCCCCTTCCGCGTCGTCTCCACGTCGATGCGCAGACCGTCGGCGGTGAGGACCCCCCGGTCGCCGACCTGACCTCCCGACTCGGCGTAGAACGGGGTGCGGCCGAGGACGACCCGCGCAACACCGTCGTCGACCTGCGCGTGCATCACCGGCGCCTCGATCTCCAACTCGTCGTAGCCGACGAACAGGGAGTGCTCGCCCTCGACGGCGTCTCCCACTCCCTCCGAGGCGGCGAAGCGGTCCTTCGTGGCCGCCCGGGCCCGCTGCCGCTGGCCCTCGAGCGCCGCCTCGAAGCCGGCAGTGTCGACGGACAGGCCGCGCTCCCTCGCCATCAGCTCCGTGAGGTCGAGGGGAAAGCCGTAGGTGTCGAAGAGGCGGAAGGCGTCGGCCCCCGAGACTTCGCCCTTCCGGCTGACGCGCTCGAAGATCTCCAGCCCGCGGTCGAGGGTGCGGCCGAAGGACTGTTCCTCGGCCTGGACCACCATGGCCACGTGGGCGGCCTTCTCCTTCGCCTCGGGGAAGACGTGGGCCATGGAGTCGGCCAGGGGCTGGACCAGCCGGTACAGGAAGGGGTCGTGCTGGTCGAGCTGGCGGCCGAAGCGGGAGGCCCGCCGCAGGATGCGCCGCAGCACGTAACCCCGCCCCTCGTTGGAGGGCAGGACGCCGTCGCCGATGGCGAAGGTGAGAGCGCGCACGTGGTCGGCGATCACGCGGGCCGGCACCCGCCCTTCATCGGACCCCGGGTCGGCGCCGGTGACCTCGGCGATGCACCCGATCAGCGGCCGGAAGAGATCGGTGTCGTAGTTGCTCCCGGCGCCCTGGAGCAGGCTGCACATGCGCTCGAAGCCCATGCCGGTGTCGACGTGCCGGGCGGGAAGCGGATGCAGGGTACCCGACTCGTCGCGGTTGAACTGGATGAAGACGAGGTTCCAGAACTCCACGAACTCGGGCCCGTCCTGCAGCAGCAGCTCCTCGCTCTGCAGGGAGGGGTCGTCGCCGATGTAGTAGTGGATCTCCGAGCAGGGGCCGCAGGGGCCGGTCCCGCCCATCTCCCAGAAGTTGTCCTTGGCGGGCAGCCGCACCACGCGCCCGGGCAGAAGGTCGGTCTCCTGCTGCCACAGGGACTCGGCCTCCTCGTCGGGCGGTACCCCCTCGCCGCCTTCGAAGACGGTGGCCCACAGCCGGTCTTTGCGCAGGCCGAAGCGCTCCGTCACCAGCTCCCAGCCCCAGCGGATGGCCTCTTCCTTGAAGTAGTCGCCGAAGGACCAGTTGCCGAGCATCTCGAAGAAGGTGTGGTGCCAGGGGCTGATCCCCACCTCCTCCAGGTCGTTGTGCTTGCCGGAGACCCGGATGCACTTCTGCGTGTCCACGGCGCGCGTGTACGGCCGGCTGCCCAGCCCGAGGAAGACATCCTTGAACTGGTTCATCCCCGCGTTGATGAAGTACAGGGTGGGGTCGTCGGCCGGCACCACGGGCGCGCTCGGCACCCGGGCGTGTCCCCGGTCCTCGAAGAAGGAGAGGAAGGTCTCGCGAATCTCGTTGGACTTCATCTCTTCTCCCCGGCCTCCTCGATCTCGGTCCAGGCCCGCGTCACCGCCTCTCGCACCGTGTCGGGGTCGAAACCGCGGCGGGCCAGCATCCCGTACATGCGCCGCCGCGCGGTCTGCGGGTCGAGCCCGCGGTACCGGGTCCGCTGCCGGCGCAGCAGCGACAGGGCCTCGTCCCCCGAGCCGAGATCGTCCCCGTACTCCGCCAGCACCTCCCCGACGAGGGCCGGGTCGATCCCCCGCCGGACCAGATCGCGGCTGATCTTCGGCGCCCCCTCGGGGCGGCGGGACCTCCGGCTCTCGACCCAGCGGCGGACGAAGGCGCGGTCGTCGAGGAGGCGCAGCGCCTCCAGATCGCCCACCACGGTGTCGATCGCCGACGGAGTGCAGCCGCGGCGCTGCAGCCTCTGGCGGATCTCCTTCACCGAGCGGTCGCGCACCTCGAGAAGCTCGAGGGCGATCCGGCGGGCGCTCTCCCGCTCTTCGGTCTCCGAGACCACGCTCACTCCGGACCCGCCGAGTCCACCGCCGACGGCTTCAGGCCGAGCTTCTCGCGCAGCCGGGACTCCAGGCTCTCGGCCAACTCGGGCCGGCCGGCCAGGAAGGCGCGGGCGTTCTCCCTGCCCTGTCCGAGGCGCTCGCCCTCGCAGGAGAACCAGGTGCCGGCCTTGTCCACCAGACCGTGCTCGAGCCCGAGGTCGAGCAGATCGGCCTCGCGCGACACCCCGATCTGGCCGCCCTCGTAGTAGATGTCGAACTCGGCCTGCCGGTACGGAGGGGCCAGCTTGTTCTTGACCACCTTGATCCGCGCCCGGCTGCCGATGTTGCGCTCGCCGTCCTTGATGTGGCCCACGCGGCGGATGTCGACGCGGACCGACGCGTAGAACCCCATGGCCCGGCCGCCGGTGGTGGTCTCGGGGTTGCCGAACATGACGCCGATCTTCATGCGCAACTGGTTGATGAAGATGGCGCAGGTCCGCGAGCGGCTGATGCTGCCGGTGAGCTTGCGCAGGGCCTGCGACATCAGGCGGGCGTGAAGGCCCATGTGGGAGTCCCCCATCTCTCCCTCGAGCTCGGCCTGGGGTACCAGGGCGGCCACCGAGTCGAGGACGACGATGTCGAGGGCGCCGGAGCGCACCAGGGTGTCGACGATCTCCAGGGCCTGCTCGCCCGAGTCGGGCTGGGAGATGATGAGGTTCTCCACGTCGACGCCGATGCGCCGCGCGAAGCTCACGTCGAGGGCGTGCTCGGCATCGATGAAGGCCGCCGTCCCTCCGGACCGCTGGGCCTCGCGGATGGCGTGCAGGGAGACCATGGTCTTGCCCGCTCCCTCTGGCCCGTAGATCTCGACGATCCGCCCCCTCGGGAAGCCACCGATGCCCAGGGCCGCGTCGACGGCCAGGGAACCCGAGGGTATCGCCTCGGTCTCGACGATGCCGCCCTCGGCCCCCATGCGCATGATGGCGCCCTTGCCGTGCTGCTTCTCGATCTGGGAGATGGCCAGGTCCAACGCCTGCTCGCGCGCACCATCGGCCGCCGGGCCATTGCTGTCGACCATGCGTCGCTCCCGCGGGTTTGTCATCGCCCGGCCAGCGCCCAGCCCGCCCGCAGCAGCAGGTGGCTCATGAGACCGGCGGCGACGTCGTCGAGGACGATCCCCCATCCGCCGGGCAGGCGCTCAAGCTGGCGCGCCGGCGGCGGCTTGAGAATGTCGAGAGCCCGGAACACCAGGAATCCGGTGATGGCGGTCACCGGACCATGGGGAAGGAAGGCAACCGCGAACAGGTATCCCGCGGCTTCGTCGATCACCACTGGGCCCGGATCCTCCTGGTTCCGGGCGCGGGCCTCGGCGCCGGCGCTGGCCACGGCCACGGCGGTGGTCACCCCCAGCAGGACGATCCACCCGCCGGTGGTCAGGGAATCGCACAGGACCAAGTAGGCCGCCGCGGTCACCGCGGTACCCGCCGTACCGGGGGCGAAGGGCGAGCGGCCGGAGAACAGAACCGTGGCGATGGCGGTCCGGAGGAACTCGGCCGCGCGCCGGGAAGTGCGATCCGTGGACCCGCTGTCAGGTCCGCAGAAAATAGTGAAAACCGGAGAGCAGGGTAAGGAGAAGGACCCCGGTCATCAGGCCGTTGGTCAGCAGCCGGATCCAGTCGCCGACGGCCAGCACTCCGCTCCACTCGAAGTGTCCGGCCATGTCCTGCAGACCGATGAGGGTCAGGATGACCACGATGGTGACCAACTGGGCGGTGGTCTTCCACTTGGCGAGGACGGAGGTCTCCATCATCCGGCCCTGGCGCATGCCGTAGAGACGGAGGGCGGTGATGACCACGTCGCGCACGACGATGGGCACCACGATCCAGGCGTGGACGATGCGGCCGAGAACGAAGGCGATCAGCGCGGAGGTGACGAGTATCTTGTCGGCCAGGGGGTCCATGAAGCGGCCGAACTCGGTGACCGAGTTCCGGGCCCTGGCCAGGCGGCCATCGTAGAGATCGGTGAGAGAAGCCGCGGCAAAGACGAGGACGGCCGTCGAGCGCCAGTACCAGACGTCGGTGAAGAGCATGGCCAGGAAGAGGGGGGTCGCGCAGATGCGGGAGAGCGTCAGCAAGTTGGGCAGGTTGAGGATGCCGCCGCCCGGGTTCTTTGCCTTTGCAGCCATCAGAAGGTCGTGCGGCCCTGGAGGGCGTGGGCGAGGGTGGTTCGATCCGCCAGGTCCAGGTCGGAGCCGGCGGGCAGGCCGCGGGCCAGGCGGGTGACGCGGGTCATGGAATCGAGCCGCTGATGAATGTACTCGGCGGTGGCCTCGCCTTCGGCGCTGGCGTTGTGCGCCAGGATCACCTCGCGCACGCCGTCGCGCCGCACCCGCTCGAGGAGCTCGGCGATGCGCAGGTCGTCGGGTCCGATGCCGTCGAGAGGCGACAAGGCCCCCCCGAGGACGTGGTAGGTGCCCCGCATCAGATCGCTGCGCTCCAGGGCCAGGGCGTCGCTGGCCTCCTCGACCACGCAGATCACCTGGCGGTCGCGGCCCTCGTCGCGGCAGACCCGGCACAGGGGTTGCTCGCTCTCGGTGAGGTTGTAGCACAGACTGCAGTGGCCGATCCGCTCACGGGCCCCCTGGATCGCGTCGGCCAGGGCGGCGGCCTCCCCGGGGGGAGACTTGAGCACGAAGAGGGCCAGCCGCTGGGCCGTCTTGCGGCCGATTCCGGGCAGCCGCGCCAGGGCGGTCACCAGGTCCTCGAGAGCCTGAGGGCCCATTCTACACGATCTCCCCGTCGAGGGCTTCGAGGACGGATCGCACCTTCGGGTCGAGGCCCGCCTCGGGTGAGGTCCGGGCCGGCGGGGGCGCGGCTGACGCGGGGGCCCCGACCGTCGCCGGCGCCGGTCGG
>CAZEHQ010000062.1:0-10642 GCA_964512165.1 uncultured Gemmatimonadaceae bacterium
GGATTACGTCGTTCTGGTAGCCCCGGGCCTCGTTCACCAGCCGTTCTCGGTCTTCCTTGGCACTGGCCACGTCCTTGAAGGCCGCGTCCACTTGCTCCGGAGGGCCCACCGACTGCAGCTGCACGGACTCGACGGTGAGCCCGCAGCCGTAGGTCTGGAACAGCTCCTGCAGACGTTCCTTGATCGCGATCTGCACCTCCAGCTTGCCCTCCGTGAGGACCTCGTCGATGCCGCGCCGGCCCACGACCTGCCGCAGGGCGGCCTCGCAGGCGTCGTGGACGAGCCCCTCGCCTCCCCCTTCGAAGGCGCCCAGGCCCCTCACCTGGAACAGGGCGTCGACGACGTTGCTCACCTTGTACTGCACCACGAGCTCGACGTTGACGATGTTGAGATCGCCCGTGAGCATGAGCGACTCGTTGGGCCGCTGCCGGTAGCGCGCCGGAGGACCCGGGTCGATGGTGCGAAAGCCGATCTCCTCCCGGTAGACCCGCGTCACCGAGCGGATGATGTGCACCTCGATCGGCGAAGGCAGACGGTAGTGCAGGCCCGGGTCGACTACCCTCTGCACCTTGCCGAAGCGCAGGATCACCGCCTTCTCGTCGGGATCGACGGTGTAGATGCCGCTGGCCAGCCAGAGGACGGCGAGAACGCCGAGGACGAGGTACACCGTCCGCGGGCTGAAGCGAAGATTCTGCACGGGAGACTTGGGGAAATCGAACTGTTGTGGCATGGTTACCGTCCGTTCAGGATACTTCCTCCGCCAGGAGGCAGAGGGACTCGATGTCTGTCAGGGTGCAGTTCCGGGACGCGGCCCGTATCGCCCGGTCCAGGGCCCGCGGGACCGTCCCGCCTGCCAGCAGACCCGCCGCCATGGCCGCCAGGAAGACATCCCCGCAGCCGGTGGGATCGACCGGGAGGCCCGCGGCCACCGCTGCCGCCGGCCGACGCAGGCGGCGAACGCCGCCATCGGAGGCCCGCCAGGCGCAGAGCGCGCCCCGCTCACCCAAAGTAATCACGGCAACCTTCGGTCCCAGGTCCAGCACGGAGACGGCCCACTCCTGCAGCTCCTCCGGGGGGGCACCCAGGGTGCGGGCCTCCAACTCGTTCATCTGAACCACATCGGCCATCGACGCCCAGAGGGGCCAGGAAGGTGGGGGGCGCAGGTGTCGGCGGCCCTCCGCGTCCCTCGCCAGGGTCAGGCTATGGACATCCATCAGGATCGGACCGTGGACGATGCGCCGGAGGCCGTGAAGTGTGTCCGGCTCGAGCTCGAATCCCGTGATGAAGTTGACGAGCAGGGCGTCGAGAGAGGAAGCCGGGCCGGGCAGGTCGGCCGGTCCGAGGGGCGGCACGTCCCCACGGAGCCGTTCGCTCTTGCGCCCGGCCCGGTCATAGCGGATCTCGCAGCGAAAGCCCGGACCGTCGAGCCGCCGGAGTCCGTCCTGAGAGACCTCGGGGCAGGCTCTCAGGAGAGCCTGAACCCTCGGCTCGATCTCCCGCGGAAGCCGCGCGTATGGCCGGGTGCGCAACCTCCCCTGCCCGAGGTGGGCGAGGGCGCAAGCGGTGAACAGGACTCCGCCCAGGCTGTCGCTGCGCCTGCCGTCGGGATGGTGAATCGTGTCGAGGTTGATGCTGCCGATGACCCCGACCTCCTGAATCGCTCCTCCCGACGGGAACCCTGCGGCCTGCCGCCATCCGGCGCCGCGAGCGGTCTCTGGATCAGCCATGGCCGGCTTTGACCTTGGGGCGATGGACCCCTATGCTCCCTCTCATGGCGATCGTACCTGTTGTCATCGAGCAGACGGGCCGCGGCGAGCGCGCCTACGACATCTTCTCCCGGCTCCTCAAGGAACGGATCATCTTCATCGGGTCGGTGATCGACGACGCCGAAGCCAACCTGATCATCGCCCAGTTGCTCTTTCTGGCCTCCGAGGACCCAAAGAAGGACATCTCCCTCTACATCAACAGCCCCGGGGGCCTGATCACCTCGGGCCTGGCGATCTACGACACGATTCAGCACATCCCCTGCGACGTGGCCACTCTCTGCGTCGGCCAGGCCTACAGCATGTCGGCCATTCTGCTGTCCGGCGGCACCCAGGGCAAGCGCCACGCCCTGCCCCATTCACGCGTGATGCTTCACCAGCCTTGGGGAGGCGTGGGCGGCCAGGCCGCCGACGTGGAGATCCACGCGCGCGAGATCATGGAGTGGCGCCGCCGGCTCAACCAGATCCTCGTGAAGCACACCGGCAAGGACCGGTCGACGATCGACCAGGTCACCGACCGCAGCTACTACCTGTCCCCCGAGGAGGCCCGGGACTTCGGCCTGATCGACGGCGTCTTCCAGTCGGCGGCCGAGGCCGGCGCCTCCGAGCTCATCCCCGCCTGATCCCCGTCAGAAGGCGGCGACCTCCCCGATCCGCTGAGCTCCGCAGAGGAGCATCACAAGGCGGTCGAACCCGAGGGCCACTCCCGAGGCCTCCGGCATCGATGTGAGGTCCCGCAGGAATTCCTCGTCCAGGGGCAACTCGCGTCGCTTCTCCCGCCGCCGCCGGAGTCGCTCCACGCGGAAGCGCCGTCTCTGCTGCCTGGCGTCGGTGAGTTCCCCGAAACCGTTGGCGAGCTCGAGTCCGCCGGCGTAGGACTCGAAGCGCTCCGACACCCTGGGATCCTTCCCGTCGAGGCGGGCCAGCGCCGCCAGCGGCGCGGGATAGCCGGTCAGGTGAACGCCCCGCCCCATGTCGGCGATGGCGGGCTCGACGCGCTCCACCAGCAGCTTGTGGAAGGCGGTCTCCCAGTCGTCGCCATCCTCGACACTGGCACCACACCCCGCGGCTCGAGCGCCCTCCCGCAGGGACGTGGCGCCGCCGTCGAGCAGGCAGTCCCGGGGGATCCCGGCGTGACGCTCGAAGGCGGCGGCCACCGTGATCCGCGGCCAGGGTGGGGTCAGGTCGACGCGGTGACCGGCGGGGCTGCGGCCGAAGGATCCGCCGTTGACCTTGCGGGCGGCCTCCGACAGGAGACACTCGACGTCGGCCAGGACCCGGTCGGGGCCCGCATGCGTCCGGTACCACTCCACCATGACGAACTCCGGCCGGTGGCTCGGGGAGTGCTCGCCGCCGCGGAAGCAACGGCAGATCTGGTAGATCTTCGGCGGGCTCCCCAAGGCCAGCAGACGCTTCATGTGGTATTCTGGAGAGGTGATCAGCCAACCGGCGCCGCAGTCGAGGCCCACCGGCTCCAGGTGGGCGTCGAGGGGGGGCGCCGGAACGGCGGCCGGCGTTTCGACCTCGACGAAACCCTGGTGCCTGAAATACTCACGGACCGCCTCCAGGACCGAGAATCTCAAGGAGAGGAGCTGCCTCAGGCGTCCACGGTCCCTGGACTCGCCGGCCGGGTCTCGGATCATCTCTATGTGGGGAAGCCGGTCCGAGGGGGGGTTCGGATGGCGCCCGGTGGGGGACGGTCAGGCCCGCTTCTTCCGGTAGACGAAGGTGGGCGGGCCCTTGTGCTGGATGAAGTCGGCGGTGATGATGCACTCCTTGACCTCGTTCCTCGAGGGCAGCTCGAACATGATCTCGTACATAGCCGTCTCCAGGACCGCTCGCAGCCCCCTGGCGCCCATGGACTTCTCTTGGGAGAGCTCCACGACCTTGCGCAAGGCCTGGTCCTCGAAGCTGAGACCCAGACCATCCATCTCGAAGAGCTTCTTGTACTGGCGGACGAGGGCGTTCTTCGGCTTCTTGAGGATTTCGAGCAGGGCGTAGTCGCTCAGGGGGTGGAGAGTGCTGATCACCGGGAGACGCCCGATCAACTCGGGGATCAGCCCGTACTGGATCAGGTCTTCCGGCTCCACCCTCGACAGCAACTGGCCAGCGTCGAGCTCGTCCCTGGCCTCGTGCTGGACGCCGAACCCCATGGCTCGGCTTCCGGTTCGGGCGGAGATGATCTTGTCGAGAGCGTCGAAGGCACCGCCGCAGATGAAAAGGATGTTCCGAGTGTTGATCTGTACGAGGGGCTGCTCCGGATGCTTGCGCCCGCCCTTGGGGGGCACTCCCGAAACCGTGCCCTCCAGAATCTTGAGCAGCTCCTGCTGCACCCCCTCCCCCGACACGTCCCGGGTGATCGACGGGTTGCCCGACTTGCGGGCCACCTTGTCGATCTCATCGATGAAGAGGATGCCGCGCTCCGCCTGCGCCACCTCGTAGTTCGCGGACTGGAGGATGCGGACCAGGATGTTCTCCACGTCCTCACCGACGTACCCGGCCTCGGTGAGAACCGTGGCGTCGACGATGGCGAAGGGAACCTGGAGAATCCGGGCGAGGGACTCGGCCAGCAGCGTCTTGCCGGTGCCGGTGGGTCCGATGAGCAGGATGTTGCTCTTGGACAACTCGACATCGGAGCCGCCTGAGTTGACCCTTTTGTAGTGGTTGTACACGGCCACGGAGAGGGCCTTCTTGGCCCGCTCCTGGCCGATGATGTGCTCGTCGAGCTGGGCCTTGAGTTCCGCGGGCTTCGGCAGGGGATCGCCGTTGAGGCTGGGCTTTTGCTTGTCCTCCTCCTCCAAGACCTCGTTGCACAACGAAACGCACTCGTTGCAGATGTGCACGGAGGAAGGGCCGGTGACGATCTTGTCGACCTGCCCCACGCCCTTGCCGCAGAATGCGCAGCTGACGGTCTTCTTCAGCACGGCGTCCCCTCCGAGCCGCGCTCAGCTCGAAGCCGGGGCCGACTCGTCGTCCTCTCCGTCCTGCGGGGCTCCAGCCTCGGTGCCTTCGGCCACTGGCAGGGTGACATCGGGCTTCTCTTCCTCGGAAGATGGTTCCGAAGCCGCCACAGACTCCGTCTCGCTCAACTCTCCGGACTCCTCGTCGAGTTCGAGTTCCTGCGCCTCGGCCTCCTGACCTGCGACGCGGGTGCCGTCCTCGGAAGACTCTCCGGAGCCGGGCTTCATTACGTTGATCGCCTGGAACCCCTTGGCGGTCTTGGTGACCATGAACTCCACCTCGTCGCCCTGGGTCAGGCTGCGGTCCCATGAGGAGATATCGCGCCAATGCACGAAGACATCGGTGTCGGCCGCCGTCGAGATGAATCCGTAGCCCTTGTCGTTGTTGAACCACTTGACGGCTCCTCGGATCCAGGTGTTCTCCTCAAGGCCCTCGCCGCGTCCTCGGGGCACGGAAGCCTCGGGCCTTGCGGGCCTGGAGGACGGCGTCTGGGCAGAGGCGGGAGCCGCCTTCCCTCCCTCGACCTCCACGACGCGGTCGAGGACCTGCCGCCGGACGGATTCGCCGCCGCCGCCGTCGAGAAGCCACTCGAGGCTGGTGAATAGACCGATGACATAGGAGCTGTCGGCCCCGTACAGGCGGCGGGCCTGGACGATCCGATCTGCGATGGACGAGATGTTACCGTGACTGATCTGCAGGGATGCCAAACGATCACCCTCCTCCCCTGACCCAGGTCAATCCGGCGGAGCCCTCCGCCGGCCTGGTACTGGAATCGACCGGTACTGTGACAGCCGGTCACCGAATCTCCCTAAGTACCCATACGGCTGTTCCATTGTCAACTCTGGGAGACTCTGCTCCAGGTCGCCCCCCGGACATCGGGTCGCGGGAGCCCGGAGATTCGGTATCCCCGGATTCCCTCGTGGATCCTCTGAACGCTGACCTTGAGGATTCCGCTGACGGGAACGGCGATCAGCATGCCGACCACGCCCCCGAACTCGCTGCCCATCATCACCACCGTCAGCACCACCAAGGGATGGAGAGCGACGCTGCGGGCGACGACGATGGGCTGCACTAACACGTTGTCGACGATCTGAATGCACAGGAACAGCAGGACCACCTTGGCCACCATGGCGCCGCCGCTCGCCGTGGCCAGGGCCACCCCGGTGGCCGAAGCGATGCCGATGACCGGTCCCAGGTAGGGGATCATGTTCGCCAGGCCGGCGGCGATGCCCACGGGAATGGCGTACGGCAGCTCCAGAAGGATCAGGCCCGTCACCGAGAGGAAGGCGACGACGGAGACGGCGAGGAGCTGTCCGCGGATGTAACCGCCGATGGAATGGTTGATGGAGTGTACGAGGTTCAGGGTCATCTCGAAGTAGGCGTTGGGGACCATCTCGACCAGGGCACGGGTGATCCGTCGTCCTTCCTTGAGGAAGAAGAAGGCCACGAAGGGAACGAAGACCAGAAGCATGACGCCCGACAGGAAACCACT
Source organism: uncultured Gemmatimonadaceae bacterium (assembly GCA_964512165.1). Taxonomy (GTDB): domain Bacteria; phylum Latescibacterota; class UBA2968; order UBA8231; family UBA8231; genus UBA8231. The sequence continues at coordinate 6,217 of CAZEHQ010000062.1, forward strand.
GAGCAGCCGGGTCGTCACCGAGCCGCTGAGGAACCTCGTCGTGCGCTCGAAGAGGACATCGACGACCTGGTGGCTGTGGTTCGTGGCCCATTTGGTGGCGGCGGCCATCGACTCCTCCTCGAAGCCGAGGTAGCGGCCGAGTCTCCAGGTCTTGGAGGTGATCCGCCTGACCAGGTTGGGACCTGCCAGGCCGAAGTCGAGCCCCCCCGCCGAGAGGGTCCACTCGCCCAATGTCCTGACTCCTCCGTGGCGTCGCTCCCAAGCGCCCTTCTGATCTCCCCACTCCATCAGATTGCCGCGCAGAGGGATCGAATGAGGGGTGCCTCCCAAGCCCTCGAGGAGAAGGGTCCCCGCATGTTCGGCCACATCGAGTGGAGCGAATTCAACCCTCAGGGCTGTCGTCTGTCCCGGCTCCAGAAAGAGCCTGCCGTCCGCCGGATCGTGGAGGACGAACGGGGTGGTCTCGCCCTCGGACCGGATGGTGGCCTGCGCTTCGATGGCCCGGCTCCCGCGGCCAGTGATGGTGATCGTGGACTGGACGCTCTCGGGCCGCAGCAGGTCTTCGTAGAGATCGACCATCTCCCCGGTCATGCGCTTGCCGAGGGTGACCATCCCGAAGGCCAGCACGGCGAAGGTCGCCAGGAAGATCAGCAGGATGCTGGGCACGCGTCTCAGCCCCCGCGCCTCCATGCCGTCCACCAGCGGCGTCAGGACGTAGGCGAGGACGAAGGCGAGCACGAACGGAGCCAGGATGCCCCGAAGGAGGTATACCAGCCACAGGGCCATGAGGGCCGTGATGATGGCCGCCAGCAGCGCGATCCTGGGCCCGAGAAGGGAGCCCATGCTCAGCCCTCGGCCGGCGCGTCCTCGCCGGCCCCGGCTCCGTCCGCCGGCTCTCCGGAGTCGGCCTCCGCCTCCAGCCGGCGAACCCGCTGCCGGGCTTCCCTGAGCAAGCGGTTGGTCTGGCGCAGCCGGACCGCGGCCATGCGCGAGAGCTGCATCACGACCTTCAGTCCGATGCGGGGGTGGCTCTCGACGAGCTGCAGCAGCTCGGGGCGGTAGAGCCCCACGACCCTGGTCGGCTGCCGCGCCACCGCCGATGCGGTGCGGGGCGACTCGTCGAGGAGCACCTGGTCTCCGAAGAAGTCCCCCGCCCCGAAGGTGGCGACCTCGACGGCGGCGCCATCCGCCTCCTCCTGGAGAACCGCCACCTCTCCGGAGAGGATCACGTACATCCCGACCCCCGGATCCCCCTCCCTGACGATGGCCTCCTCCGCGGAGTAGGTGCGCGGATGAAGGAACTCGCGGACACGCTCGAACTCCCGGCGGCTCAGGTCCTGGAAGACGGGGACCCTGGACATCACTTCGTAGAGTTCGCCGCCGCCGCGGTCGCGGCGGCGGAAGAGGTTGCTCCAGAAGGGATCCGGGGGCATGGGGCGGTCGGCCGCGGGAGGATCAGGCCAGGACGGCGTCCAGCTTCTCGGTGATCTGCACCTTGGGAACGGCGCCGATGACCTGATCGGCGACCTTGCCCTCGCGGAAGATGAGGAGGGTGGGAATACTGCGGATCCCGTATTCCTGCGCCGTCTTCTGTGCCGAATCGACATCGAGCTTGCCGACCTTGGCACGCCCGTCGTATTCGCCCGCCAGCTCCTCGACGATGGGCGAGACCATCCGGCACGGCCCGCACCAGGTCGCCCAGAAGTCGACGAGCACGGGCCGGTCGGACTCGAGGACCTCGGATTCGAAGTTGTCGTCGGTCAGGACGATCGGATCGGACATCGAACCTCCAGTTGGGTAAGTCAGTGTTTATCCGTCACTTACTGTCGGTGCCCAATATACTGGGGAGCCTCTTTCCGTGTCAACCCAGGGGTTGTGCCCGCCCGGGGCGGGACCAAGGCCGCCAGGCAGAGATCCAGCACTGCCCGGGAACGCGTTCTGCCTCCCCCGCCCTTGAGCAGATCGTCGGTCCGGCGCAGAGCGCTCAGCCCCCGCCAGAGGGTGCCGGACGGGAGCCGGCGGGACTGTTGCCGGTAGGAGTCCAGGAAGAAGGGCGCGACTCCCAGGCTGCGCGCCATCTGATCATTCGGCAGCCCCTCTTTCTCGAGCTGCTGGGTGCGAAGCAGCAGCTGCAGATGGCGCGCCATGAGCGGCAGGATGCGGTTCGGCTCCTCGCCCTGCTCCAGCAGCGCATGCAGCAGGCCCGCCGCACCCGGGCGGTCCGCCCGGCCTACGGCATCGGTGAAGTCGAAGACGCTCTCGCCCCGGGTGCCGACAAGGGCTTCCACGTCCTCATCCCTCACCGCCCTGTCCCCGCTGACGTAGAGAGACAGCTTGTCGAGCTCATTGGCCAGCTCCGCCAGCTGATTCCCCACGTACATCCTCAATCGCTCCACGGCACCGGGAGAGAGCTGCACCTTCCGCTCGGCCGCCATCTCCCGGATCACCTCCGGCAGCTGGTTGTCGTAGGGAACCCGGAACTCACAGCCGATCCCCTGTCTCGCCAGTTGCGAGTAGAAGCGGCGGCGCATGTCGACCTTGCCGCCCACGGCGACCAGGATCGAGCTCTCGGAGGGGTTGTCGACGATCGGCTCGAGGGCCTTGCACAATGGCGGAGTCAGACGCTCGACGTTGCGCAGGGCCACCACACGGTGGGTCGTCATCATTGGATAGGAGTAGTAGACGTCGAGCAGCCTTTGCGGATCGAGAGCGTCGGCGTGGAACCGGTCGATGTTGAAGTCGGCCGCCGCCTCGGGCCGGAGACGTTCCATGAGCCACTGGTAGAGGCCCTCGCGGCGGTACGTTTCGTCGCCGTGAAGCAGATAGAGGCCCCCCCCCTCGCCTCTCTCGACATGGCGGCGCACGGCCTCCGGACTCCATCGAGACGAGCGCGATCGCTTTGCCGCGCTCACGGCGCCCTCTCCTTCGGGGGCGGGTCCTCCGCATCCTCGAACTCGGCCTCCACGACGCGGCGGCGGTCGAAGGGTGCACGGGCCCTCTGGGCATCGTCGGCCTCCGACCGGCCGATGGACCGGATCAGGCGATAGCCAAGCCCGCAAAGCAGACCGAAGAGGAGGAGTTTGATCAAGGTGAATACTCGTGAGATGAGAAGGCCAATCGGCAAACTACCGGGGTGTCCTTCAGGGGTCAACAGAGGGTTGGGCTCCTCCCACGTTCCTGAAGGACCTGGCGATCAGCGCTACCGGCGCTTCCCGGCCCGGCCGCGCCCGCCCCTTCCGGTCGATCGACGGCCCTGACGCGCCGCCCGGGCCGAGGCGCGACGATCGCCGCGGCCCCCGGGGCGCGCCTCACGCGAGCGCCTCGACCTCCCGTCCCCGCAAACCTCGAGAAGCTGGAGGTCCATCCGCCGCGAGGAGGGCTCGACATTCTCCACCCTTACCCGCACGGAGGTGCCGAGGGCGAGGACGAGGCCGGTGCGGCGGCCTCGCAGACGGTGGCGCAACTCGTCGTACTCGAAGTCGTCGCCGGGGAGCAGGCGCTGGGGACAGAACCCCTCCACCAGCCACTTGTCCAGCTCGACGAAGAGGCCGGCGCCCACCACCCCCGACACGATCCCGTCCACCTCCTCCCCCAGGCGCCGGGCCATGAACCGCAACTGCTTGATCCGCCGGTAGTCACGCTCGGCCGCCTCGGCCCGCCGTTGGCAGTGGCTGGTCCACTCGCCGAGCCACTCCACATCCTCCGCGTCCGGCCCCTCGACTTCGAGGAGATGATCCCTCAGGAGGCGGTGGACGAGGAGGTCTGGATAGCGGCGGATCGGAGACGTGAAGTGGAGGTAGGGTTCAACGGCGAGACCGAAATGGGCACTGGAGGCGGCGGCGTACCGGGCCCGCATCATGGAGCGCAGCATCAACTGGCCCAGGAGCCTGGAGTCCCGCCGGTTCTGCAGGGCCTCCAGGGTGTGCTGCAGTTGAGCGCTGGTCACGGATCCCGAGGGAGGCAGCCGGCGGCCGAGGGATCCGGCCAGCGTGCGGAAGCGGTCGAGTTTCTCCGGGTCCGGTGGATCGTGGATCCTGTAGAGAACGGGAAGCCCGGCCTCGATGGCCCTCGAGGCGACGGCCTCGTTGGCGGCCAGCATGCACTCCTCCACGAGCCGGTGGCTGCGCCCGCGAAGACCGCGTGCGAGGCGGACGGGCACGCCGTCGCCGCCGACCTCGACGACCGCTTCGGGGAGGTCGAAGTCGATGGCTCCGCGATCCAGCCGCCGCGCCCGAAGGCGCTCCCCGAGGTCGCACATCTCCCTCAGGAGATCCCGGTGGCCAGCGGCGCAACCGGCTGCGGAGCCGTCCTCGAGGGCGGACTCGACCTGGGCATAGGTCAGCCGCGCTGCCGACCGGACCACCGACAGGTGGAAGCGGCTCTCGAGGACCCTCCCGCCTCCATCGATGTCGAGGAACACGCTGAC
>CAZEHQ010000062.1:10652-15101 GCA_964512165.1 uncultured Gemmatimonadaceae bacterium
GAGCCTGTCCTCCCGCGGGGCCAGAGTGCAGAGGCCGGTGGCCACGCCGGAGGGCAGCATGTGGATGACCCGGTCGAGGAGGTAGACGGAGGTTCCCCGCTTCCGGGCCTGTTCATCGATGGCGCAGCCCCGAGGGACGTAGTGGGCCACGTCGGCGATGTGTACACCGAGGCGCTGACAACCATCGGGAAGGGACTCGAGGGAGACGGCGTCGTCGTAGTCCCGCGCCTCCTCGGGGTCCACCGTCAGGACCGTCAGATCCCGAAGGTCCAGGCGCCGCTCCAGCTCCCGCTTGCGATCCACTCCGGCATCGGCCAACAAGGCTCCCGCCTCGGCCTCGGCCAGGGGATCCGGCGCGGTCGGGATCCCGTGGGCGGCCGTGGCGGCCTCGAGATCGTGGCGGGGATCATCGGGGCTGCCGATCACGCGGAGGAGTCGGCCCCGGCCGGGCCGCCCCGAAGCGGCCTCCACCTCCACCACGACGAGATCACCCTCCCCCGGCGGATCGGCCATGGCTTCGTCGAGATGGACCAGCGAATCGGCGGTGGCGACCGCGCCGAGGCGGCCACGACGGCGGTAGGTCCCCACCCTCGGGCGCGGGGTGGCCGCACGGGTGCCGGAGACGCGCCCACGGGACCGCTTCCCGCGCTTGCCCGGCTCGGTGATTTCCACCTCCACCCACTCCCCGTCGGCCGCACCGGACAGAGCCTCGGCCGGAACAAGGAGATCGGGCTGGCCGCTGCGGGACACGAGGCCGAAGCCCCGCGCATGGATGGAGAGGCGTCCCCAGGATCTCCTGGTGGAGGCGGCCAGGACATAGCGCTGCCGCCCGACGCGCCGGACCTCGCCTCCCTCCTCCAGATCCCGCATGGCCTCCCGGAAGAGTCGATACTCGTGGCTGCCCACACCGAGGCGGCGGGCTAGGTCCTTCAACTTGGCGGGCCGGTAGCCGTCACCTGAGAGGTGCGAGAGGATCTGCTCACGAAAACGGATCACGGGAGGGGATCATCAGATACCGAAAAGAAGAGGGCGCCCCGGATCGACCGAGCCGCCCTCGGGTGGGGCCCGGTGAGGCCGCCGCGTTCAGCCTTCAGTCCTGTCCGGGCCAGGACAGGCCGGGCTCGCCGGGACGGTCTGCCTCTGCCCAGAGTTTGGCCAGGTTGTTCACATGTACCACGTAGCCCTCCTCGACCAGGTCGATCTGGCGCAGGCCGCTGATCGTGAAGGTCGGGAAGTCCGGCTCCACCAGCTTGGTCAGCGAGGACTGGAGATCCCGCTTCAAGGCGTTGTGTCCCGCCTTGATGAACTTGTCCTTCGTGTGCCCGAAGCTCTCCATGTCGGCCAGGTAGGCCTCGATCGTCCCCCGCAGTCCAGCCGCCTTGCTCGGCTGGTCCGACTTCAGATAGAAACGATACTCCACGAGCTTCTGGTTGTACTTGTCCATCTGCTTCAACTGCTCGACGTACGGTCCCAACTCGTCCACTGCCTCGCCGCACCCAGCCACGGCGACGGCCACCAGGAACACCCTTGCTGCTGCGCCTGCGCAACTCATTTCTCGCCTCCTTCGGGTGGTTGGACCTCGCCGGAAGCGCGGGCACGACTCAGGCGTGCCGGAAGCTCCGGACCCGCCAGGTCCACGGCGGAGAAACAGGGCCGTTCCACATGGCCCGTCAAGGGAGACGGACCGGGGGAGAGCAGGACCGGAGGGCCCGCGAGATCGCCCGGGGGTCATCACTCCCCGAGATGGCGGAGAATGTCGTTTCGGAGTCGGCCGTTCGTCGACACGCCGTCCCCGCCGTGGATCGTGGGTTGGCCCCGCCAGTCGGTGAAGGAGCCGCCCGCCTCCTCCAGGATCACCGGAAGGGGGCCGCAGTCCCAGGGACTGATGATCGGATCCAGCATCGCCTCGGCGCGTCCCGTGGCCACGAGGACGTGTCCGTAGCAGTCCCCCCAGCCCCTCTCGAGGCGGGCCCCGGGAGCGAGGGCATCCCAGGCGTCCTGACGGCCGCACTCGGAAAAGCTCCGGGCGGAGGTATAGCAGATCGATGCATCGGACAGCCGGCCAACCGCCGAGACCCGGGCGCGGCGCCCGTTCCAGTAGCAGCCCTCGCCCCTGGAGGCGCACACCATCTCGTCCAGGGCGGGAAGGTATACGGCCCCCGCCAGGCAGGTGTCGCGTGGCCCCTCCAGCCCGATCAGAACGCCGTAGAGAGGCACCCCGGAGACGAAGGACTTCGTGCCGTCGATGGGGTCCACGTACCACGTTCGACCCGACCTGGACTCGACTGGGTCGAACTCCTCGCCCACGATGCCGTCGTCGGGGTAGGAGGCCTGGAGCCCCTGACGGATGATCGTCTCCGCCTCCCGGTCCGCCGCGGTCACCGGGGACTCGTCCTCCTTGAGCTCGGCCATGACGCCGGTCTGGTAGTGCCGCAAGGTCAGCCGCCCCGCCTTCCAGGCGAGGTCGACGGCCACCTCCATCTCCAGACGCCAACTCGCGCTCATGGCCGCGCGGGGAAAACCCCCTCCCTCCAGGTCACGGACTCTCCTCCCTCCACCTTTCCTCGCCCGCGGTCTGGGCGGAGGCCAAGACCGCCCGGACGCGGTTGCGAAACAGCTTGATGCGGTCCTCTACCTCCTCGATGGAACGCAGCAGTTCCTCCTCGACACCTGTGTCGGCAGACACGGTTCCGTCTCCTCGTTGTGGACATCGGGGAACGGGTCGGCGACCGGCTCGGGGTTGAGCAGCGATCGACGCGCAGGGAGGGTTGAACGGTCGGCTCGGCACTCCTTCCGGGATGCCGAGCCAGGGGATCCGGGCCTCAGGCCCGGCTGTACGTGCGCAACTGATCGCAGCGGCTGGGGTGCCGCAGGCGATGCAGAGCCTTCTCCTTGATCTGGCGGACGCGCTCCCTCGTCAGATCGAAGCGGGCGCCGACCTGGTCGAGGGTCATCGGTTCCTCGCCGTCGAGACCGAAGTAGAGCCGCAGGATCTCGGCTTCACGGCTGAGCAGACTTCCCAGGGCGCTGTCGATCTGGCCGCGCAGACACCCTTTCATCACCTCGATCTCCGGCGACTCCTGACGGTCATCGGGAAGCACGTCAAGGAGGCTGTGCTCCTCCTCCTCACGGAAGGTCGCATCGAGAGACCGCACCCTGCGGCCGCAGAGGATCGTCTCCTTCACCTCCTCCACCGGCACGTTCAACTCGGCGGCAATGTCCTCCGGCTCGGGAGCGTCGGCCCGTTGCTGCATGAGTTGGCGCGAGGCCTTTGAGATCTTGTAGAGCAGGCCGATCTTGTTGAGGGGCATTCGGACGGTGCGCGCCTGCTCGGCGAGGGTTTGCAGAATCGCCTGGCGAATCCACCAGACGGCGTAGGAGATGAACTTGAAGCCCTTCTCCTCGTCGAAACGCTCGGCCGCAGTGATGAGGCCGATGTTGCCCGCGCTGATCAGATCGGCGAGGGGGACTCCGCGGTTCTGATACTCCTTGGCCACGCTTACTACAAAGCGCAGGTTTGCTTCGACGAGGGCGTTCCTCGCGCTCTCGTCGCCGGCCTTGATCCTGCGGGCCAGCGCCACCTCCTCCCCCGCGGAAAGAGGCTTGGAACTGGAGATCTCCCCGAGATAGCTGCCGAGGGAGTCCTCCATGTCCCAGAAGGGAGCCTTCGCTTGCTCGGCCATGCCCCTCGCCTGTGGACCGGGGCCGGCGACACGAGCAGGACAGCCGGACCCGGGTGATACCGTGTGCCGCAGACCGCAAATCTAATCGGCCCCAAGAGAGGCTGTCAAGCTTCCCCCGGGCACCCCTGGCTGGCGGCTCGCCAGGGAGGTCGGGCGTCTGGCTCAGGGCCCTTTCAAGGCACGGCTCTGAGCCCGTATCAACCGCTCGATCCCCGCCGCGGCCAGCTCGATCAGGTCGGCGCACTCCCGGCGTTTCAGGGGCGATCCCTCGGCCGTCGCCTGGACTTCGACGATCTCTCCGGCGGCAGTCATCACCGCGTTGAGGTCGGTATCGGCCGAAGCGTCCTCCACATAGCACAGGTCCAGCATCGGGGAGCCGCCCACGATCCCGGCGCTCACGGCCGCCAGCTGGGTGGTCACGGGATCCGCGGCGAGCACGCCGTCGGCTTGCCATCGCCGGACCCCCAGGCGAAGGGCCACGAAGGCGCCGGTGACCGCCGCGGTACGGGTTCCCCCGTCCGCCTGCAGCACGTCGCAGTCGACGTATACCGTGCGCTCGCCTAGAACGGACAGGTCGACGGCAGCCCTCAAGGAGCGTCCGATGAGCCGTTGGATCTCGCGTGAGCGGCTGTTCGGTCGGCCGGTGGAGGCCTCCCGGGTGATTCGCTGCGGAGAGGAGCCGGGCAGCATGCCGTACTCGGCGGTCAGCCAGCCCTTGCCCCGTCCCTTGAGAAAGGGGGGTACCCGCTCCTCGAGAGAGGCCGTG
>CAZEHQ010000062.1:15111-19370 GCA_964512165.1 uncultured Gemmatimonadaceae bacterium
CCCGGGTCCGGCCCATCTCCATGAGAACCGCCCCGGGGGCGGTGTCGACGAAACCGGGGGTGATGCGCACCGGGCGCAGCTGATCCGGCTCCCGTCCGTCGGCCCGCCGGGAACCGGTCACGACTCCATGTAGGAGCGGTAGTCCTGCCCTTCCATGTCAACGACGTAGCACATCTCCACCAGGCGCGACAGGATCCGTCCACCCGCGGGCTCCCCCATCTCCTGGCGCGACTGATTGGTGGTCACGATGGTGAAACGCTCCTCGCCGTAGCGGGCGTCGACCAGATCGTAGAGCATCTCCTTCTCCCACTCGGTGCCGCGCTCGACGCCGAAATCATCGAGCACCAGATAGGGGATATTGCACAGTTCCTCGATGATCTGCCAGGTGCGGCCGTAGTGCTCGCTCTCCTGGGAGTAAGTGGCGCGCACCTTCTGGAAATAGCGCGACAGGTTGACGAATCGGCCGGGGCGCGCCCTCCGGAGCAGCACCTCGTTGAGCAGGATGCAAGCCAGAAGGCTCTTTCCGGTGCCGGGCGGCCCGTGGAACAGGTAGCCCCGCCCGGGGTCCCGATCGTCGTTCACCAGGGCGGTCACGTAGTCGAGGACGGGCCGTACGCGGCGCTCTACCAGGAGAGCGGTACCGTCGGGAGCCAGGGCCTGGAAATCGCCGCGGAACTTGAAGCGGAAGCGGGTTGGCACCTCGGACTCGCGGAACAGGCTCTTCACGTGCGCCAGACGGCGGCGGGCGGTATGGCAGGGACACCACCTGCGCTGCGAGTCGTCATCCCAGAACTGGTAGGGTGGGCGGCCGTTGCAGCGGCACGGGTCGGAGATGCACGAACACAGGACCAGATCTCCGAAGCGGCCGACCTCCACCTTGCCGTCGTAGCGCACACCGTGGCCGCCGCAGACGGAGCACGGCTCGGGCGGCTGCGTCATCGTCCGTCCCTCGCGGCCAGAGCCCTGTCGACTGCGAGCCTCGCGTCGCGCCGGGCGATCTCCCGGCGACGATCGTACTCTCGCTTCCCGCGGACCACGCCGATCTCGACCTTGGCCAGACCACGCTGGAAGAACAACCGGAGAGGGACCATGGTGAGCCCCCTCTCCTCGGTGCGGACGACCAGTCGACGGATCTCAGCTCGGTGGAGAAGCAGCTTTCGGGACCTTCCGGGCTCGTGGTTGGCGCGGTTGCCCCCGGCGTAAGGCTCGATCCGGACCCCGTGCAGGAAGACCTCCCCGTTCTCGATGCGGGCGTATCCATCGCTCAGGTTGGCGTCCCCGTTGCGTAGGGACTTCACCTCCGTGCCTGCCAGGACCAGGCCGGCCACCACGGTGTCCAGGATCTCGTAGTCGTGCCGTGCGCGTCGGTTCCTCGCCACGGGGTGAAGGCCCCCCGCCGGGGTGCTGTGATCCTGCCTGCTCGGCATCCCTGTCTCCTTGACGGGAACGGCGCCCGATCTAAGTTACGATGGCCCGTCCGGAGTGCCGATGTGGCGAAATTGGTAGACGCGCTGCGTTCAGGGCGCAGTGGGGATTTCCCCGTGGGGGTTCGAGTCCCTCCATCGGCACCAGGAATCGAAGGAGCGGCGGTCCGGAATGGGCCGCCGCTTTTCCTTTCGGGCTCGACAATCTACCCGAGACCACGGAACCACGCAAGTTGAGGAGCTCTTTGTTATCCTCAGTTATTTTATTGTCCCTCAACATATTGAATCACTCAACCTTACTTGAATCAGGAAGGATGATCCACCATGGCCGTACTTCTGCACACCCGGGTTCGGGTCAGCGACCTCGACCGCTCCATCGACTGGTACTGCAAGCACCTTGGTTTCGAGGTCCTCAGCCGCACCGACAAGTCTCCCGCGGGCAATCACATCGCTCACCTCGAACTACCGGGGAACGACCACACCCTCGAGTTCACCTGGTCGCCGGAGTATGAGTTGAAGGTCCCCGAGGACCTGCTTCACTTCGCCATCGGCGTGCCGGACCTGATCGGTCTCTGCGACCGGCTGGAGAAGGACGGCATCGAGATCTGGCCGGATGACTGGCGGGCCAGCCTCCCGACGGGACGAAAGATGGCCTTCATCGACGATCCGGACGGTTACGAGATCGAGTTGCTGGAGCGGTGAAGGCCCCGAGGGCGGGGCCGACGGTGCTCAACGCCGCTGGACGGCCCTGGGGTAGCGGGAGAGGATGAAGTCCCGAGCCGTCCTCCCTCCCACCAGGTCGTGGTTGTTCCGCAGACACCAGACACGAAATGACTCGAGAAGGCTCTCCTCCTCCTCCGGGATTCCGGCGTGGCGCGCGTAGTCGAGCAGGATCGATTCGTACTGGCTCTTGCCGGGGAGATCCAGGAAGACCTTGAGGGCGAAACGGTCGTCGAGGGCGCGCCTCTCGTCGAGGCGCTGGAAGGCCTGTGGATCGTAAGGCCAAGGTGCGGCCGGTGCTGTCGTCCGGCGGTCTGCCGGTGCATCCTCCACCTGCAGGGGCGGAGGGCCCTGAGGCCTGTCCCCTTCGCGGTCGATCAGGTCCTTGAAGTTCGAGGTGGCATAGAAGACGAGATTCACCGGGACCTGCTCGAGGCCGCCGTCCAGAACGCTCGACAAAGCCCTGGCCAAGGAGCCGCGGCGGTCGAGGCCGATGTTGTCGAGGACAGCGATGAAGCGCTCCCTCCGTTGCCGCACGAGAGCGAACAACCGAGGAAGGAGGCCGTAGCTCGCGGCCGGAACTTCGACGCCGCGGAGCCCGCGCTCCCAGTACCGGGTGATGAGTCCGCGGATCAGGGAGGACTTGCCGCATCCCCTCGGGCCCCAGATGAGGGCATTGTGGGCCCGGTACCCCTCCAGGAGGTTGCGGGTGTTCTCGTCCAGAAGCCGGATGCGCTTCTCGTTGCCCGCCAGCCACCCGAGATCGAAGGCGTCGAAGTCGCGGATGGGGGTGAGCCCGGGACGGCCAGCCTCGACGACCTCCAGGCGATAGGCGGGGCAGCCCTGCTCCCTCCCGAGGCCATAGCGGTGGACCAGCTCGCCCAGGTCGCGGACCAACTCCCGCCAATCGGGAGACGCCTCCTCGAACCTCTCGCGCAACCGACAGTGGAAGGTCGAGACCGACCAGGGCGGGGTCTTCGTCGACCAGGGGTCGGGGGGGACCGCCGGCTCCCGGGGGGCTGCAGCCGGGGGAGCGGAAGCGGCCTCTCCCACGCAGGCGTCGACCGCGTGGGCCACCGATTTCAGTTGCCTCAGGTCCTCGACCATCCGCTCGGCGAAGATGGCGGGCACTCCCTCCGGCCCCAGAACGGCGCACCGCCGCAGATAGGGGTGCGAATCATCCGTGCAGATACGGTCGCCGAGGTACTGGACGAAGGAACCGATCCGGGGTGCGGAGGCCGCCGTGCACGCCTCGATGAGACGCCATCGGCTGGCCGTCAGCCGGGTGTCGTCCCGGCAGGTCCTCGACCGGGCGGAGCGATCCAGCAGATCGCTAGCGGCCCGGGCCAAGGCCGGAGGCAGGATGGGCCAGTCGGCCAGAAGAGCCTCCAGCAGGCCCCGGGCGTTCGAAGGTGAGGCCGCCGCAGCGTCGCCCGCGACCACGGGCCGGCGAACACACCCCGTCAAGGGGGGTTCCAATTCCAACGGGGGCCGTCCGGCGTGTCGGTGACCACCACTCCCGAGGCCTCCAGTTCGACTCTCAGGGCGTCGGCGCGGTCCCAGTCACGGACGTTCCGAGCCTCCTCTCTCTCCTCCACCAGCCGGCGGAGCTGCGAAGGAAGCTCCGGATCCTCGTCTGCCGCCTCGCCCCCCGGGGCCTCATCGAGAACGCCGAGGACGGAGTCCACCTCCTCGATCAGGCCGGAGACGCGCAGGGCCTCGGGTGCGGGCAGCTCCCCGGAGGAGAGTGCTCGCTCCGCATCCGCGACGAGGCTGAAGACGGCCGCCATCGCCGGGGAGGCGTTCAGATCGTCATCCATATGTTCGATGAAGCCCGCCCGGGCCTTCGCAACGGGCTCGGACCATGGACCGCCGGCGACCTCCTCGGCATCTCCGGCGGTGGAGCGAAGGCGGCGGTAGAGCCGGTTCAGGCGGCGGCGAGCGCGGACCGCACCCCCCAGGGCCTCCTCCGTGAAGTTCAGCGTGGTACGGTAGTGGTTGGTGACTACGAAGTAGCGGAACCCCCGAACCACCTCCCCGCTCCCGGCACCGTCGACGAGGCCGGCGAGGTCGCGCAGAAGGAGCTGGTTGCCGAGGCTCTTGGAGAGCTTCACC
>CAZEHQ010000063.1:0-2803 GCA_964512165.1 uncultured Gemmatimonadaceae bacterium
GAAGGGCCTGGAGGAACTCGTCGCCGGACAGATCGCGGGCGCGGTCCCAGGGGTGCCGCGTGCGGCGATCCTCGACCCGCTGCGGCACCTGCACGAAGAAGCCGCGCTCGCTGGCCGCGTCGATCAGCTCCAGGGCCTGCGGGTCGGTGAGGCGGTACTCGTGGTACTGGGGATAGAGCCGCAGGCCCGCCATGCCCAGCTCCTCGGCGCAGCGCCGCAAATCCTCGCGCCAGCCCGGAAAGCCGGGGTTGAGGGTGGCCACCGGCAGCAGGCGGTCGCGGTGGCGGCGCACCTGCGCGGCCAGCTCCTCGTTGGCGGCGTGGCTGTTGCGGTAGAGGGCGGCGCTCACGTCGGCCACCACGGCCAGGTCGATGCCGGCGCGGTCCATCCGCCGCAGCAGGCCGCCGGCGGTGGCCCTGGAAAGCCGGCGGAAGGGCCAGTGGCCGATCCAGGTGTTGATGTCGATGAGCACGCCTCAGCCCCTCCGGCGCCGGTCGAGGATCCCCTGGAAGTTCCTCCAGAAGAGCCTCTCCTTCTGCGCCTTGGTCAGGTCGGCGCCGAGGACCTTGCCCACGCCCCCTTCCATGGTCATGTCGGTGGCGAACAGGATGCGCCCCACCCCCAGCTCGCGGACGCAGGCCTCGACCATGCCCTCGTCGATGATCGATCCCGAGGTGTCGAGGTAGACCGAAGGGGCTCCGCGCAGCTGCTTGAGGGCCCACTCCCAGTCGCCGCCGCCGCCGATGTGGGCCTCGATGAGCATGCACTCCGGGTAGCGTTGCGCCGCCTCGACGAAGTGCCCGGCGTCAGAGATGTTCGGCTGCTGGTCGAGGAAGTCGCGCGTCGTCGGCCGTCCCGCGTGCTCGAGGACGGGCACGCCCTCTTCGATCGCCTTCTCGAGGACGGGGAAGACCACGGGATCGCAGATCCGGTACTGGTTGTAGAGCTTGACGCCGGACATGCCGGCGTCGAGGCAGCGGTCGATCTCGTCGAGGGACTCCCGGTGCCCGGGGACGACGAAGCAGTAGCCGAAGAGGCGGCCCTTGTAGCGCCCGATCGCCTCGAGGACGGCGTCGTTGCACTCGCGCACGCGGGCGAAGTCCGGCATGCCCCGGGTGACGGGGATGCTGACGAACAGCTCGTCGATGCCGAGGGCGTCGGCGGCCTCGATGATGCGGTCGTTGTGGTCCCAGCCCCAGGAGATGCCGGCGCCGTTGACGTGCATGTGGCAGTCGATCTTGCGCATCGGGAGGGGACTCGGCGGCGTGCCGGTGGCGGGCGTCTTCGGGAGGAGATGTCGCGGTTCCGGCTAATCAAGGGCCCGCCGCGGGTCGGGGAAAGGGCGAGGGATCTCCGTCGCCTGCTCGCCCCGCGGGGGCCGGTGCCGCTACCTTCTCGGCCCGGATGCACGGCCGATCGCCGTCGCGCGCCGGGCGCTTTCTCGCCACAAGGAGACCCCCGCCATGGACGATGTATTTCTCGACGACAGCGGACAGCCGCGGAGGGTGCGCGGCGTCACCGTGAACAGCGGCTCGCCGGTGCTCGTGCGCCTGGCGGCGCAGATCGGCTGGGAGGCGGTCTGGATCGAGATGGAGCACGGCCCCTCGGGGTTCGAGCGGGTCGAGGCCCTGTGCACCGCCGCCGAGGCCGGAGGCGCCCTGCCCCTGGTTCGTCTGCCCGACGGCGAGCGCCACCACGTGCTCCGCGCCCTCGAGTCGGGAGCGCGCATCGTGGTGGTCCCCATGGTCGACGACGCCGGACACGCGCGCCGGGTCGTGGAGTATGGCATGTACGCCCCGGTGGGGGCCCGCGGCTTCAACACACGCACCCCGGGCATGGGCTTCGGCCTCGCCGACCCGCTGGAGGCGATGGCGCGGGCCAACGCGGGCACCCACCTCTTCACCCAGGTGGAGACGGTCCGGGCGGTGGAGAACGTGGACGAGATCCTTCAGGTGGAGGGCCTCTCCGGGATCTTCCTCGGCCCCGGAGACCTGTCCGTGAACCTCGGCGTCACCGGGCAGATGACCGATCCCCGCCTGCAGGGGATGGTCCTGTCCTGCATCGAGAAGGCGAAGGCCGCGGGGCGGCACTGCGGCATCTTCACCCTGCCGGGGCCGCTCCTCGATGCGGCCATGGAGGCCGGCTGCGACCTGGTCGTCTGCGGCGGCGACGTGATGGACCTGGCCCGGGCCTGGACCCGGCTGCTGCAGGAGATCCCCGGGAGCTAGGTCAGTCCAGGCGCACCGGCAGGCCCTCCAGCATGCCGCTGCGGTGCATGTCGACCCACTCGTCCATGAAGGTCTGGTTCCACTGGTCGGTGAGTGGGTGCTCCATCATGTCGCGGTAGACCGTCCACATGGTGACCAGCTCGTCGCAGCCGTCGCGGAAGGCGGCGTACGCGGTGTCGACGGAGCGGATGAGGGCTGCCTGGATGAAGGGGCGCTGCTCCCAGCCGCTGAACATCTGCACGCACTCGCGGATCAGCTTCGTGGGGTCCCCTCCGACCGCCTTCACAGGATCGCAGAACGGCAGGATGTGATCGACACCCGCCGCCGCCACCGCCGCGGCCTGGGTCAGGGAGAAGCAGGTGGTGCAGTAGGTCTCCACCCCTTCGTCGCGGAAGGCGGCGAAGGCCTTCAGGCCGTTCACGGTGCAGGGGATCTTGAGGATCACCTGGTCCGACATCTCGGTGAAGACGCGGCCCACGTCGAGCAGCTCCTCGACGCTGTGTCCGTCGATCTCGACGACCACCGGCTTGTCGGTGATGTCGAGGTAGGCCCGGATGACGCTGGTCACGGGGCCG
>CAZEHQ010000063.1:2813-19291 GCA_964512165.1 uncultured Gemmatimonadaceae bacterium
TCACCATCTGGTTGAGCACGACCGTGTTGGTGACGATGCCGGCGATACCGAGAGGCATCCACTCGGCGAGGTCCTTCGGGTCGCCGGCCAGCCAGATCAGCGGGCCACGCCCGCCGCGGCGGGCGCGGGTGACCGGCCCGTCTCCATCGAGGGCATTCATCTCACTCTCCATTGCCATGATCGGTTTCTCCCAGCCGCCGGGCGGGCGGGTCATTCCCGGCCATCGGCATCGTAGCCTACAGGGGCGGGCGGGTGGGGTCAACGCGCGGCTGCCCGCCCCCCTCATGCCACCTCCAGCTCGTCCGGCCCGCCGACGATCTCCGCCCCCGGATGCCGCTCGGCGAGGCGGGCCCCCAGCTCCTCCTGGGCGGCGGGCTCCCCGTGCACGAGGGCGATATGCCGCGGCCGCAGGCGCCCGGCGTAGCTCACGAGTCCGGGCTGATCGGCGTGCCCGGAGAGGCTCGCCTCCTTCGCCGGCAGGGCCGCGCGGATCTCGATGCCCTTGCCGGCCCCGTTGGAGAGCCGCACGGTCCGGGCGAGACCCGGAGAGGCCATCTCGCGCAGGGCGCGGCTCGGAGCGCCCTCGTCCTGGTAGCCCGTGAGGACGATGCGGTGCCGGGGTTCGGGCAGCAGCCGTTTGGCGTACTCGACGACCGGCCCCCCGTTGAGCATGCCGGAGGTGGTGACGATGACGGAGGGGACGGTTCGCGCCGCCTCCCCGGCCTCCTGCCGGTCGTAGGGGCCCGCGACCTCGCGGAAGCTCTCGGGCAGATCGAAGTCGGCGTGGTTGGCATAGATCGGGTTGATCTCCCGGATCATGCCGTCGAAGTGGACGGGGAGGGAGGCGGGAAGCTCGCCCCGGGCCTGGGCGGCGGCGACGAGCTGGAGCAGTTCCTGGGCGCGGCCGAGGGCGAAGGAGGCCAGGATGACCGAGCCCTCCCGCGTCTGGGTCGTCTCGCGGATGAAGGTCACGAGGTCGGCGCGCACCCGCTCCATCGGCTGGTGTCGGCGGTTCCCGTAGGTGGACTCGAGGACCAGCAGGTCGACCTCGCCGAGGTCCTCGGGCCAGGAGGCGGCGGGGATGGTGAGCTGGGGGAAGGAGGAGAAGTCGCCGGAGAAGAACACCCGGCGGCCGCGCCCGTCCTCGACGAGGATGCTCGCGGCGCCGAGGATGTGGCCCGCGGGGAAGAAGCGGATCGAGATGTCGTCGAAGGGCAGAGGCGTCTCCTCCTCGAACCCGCAGGCGTGGACCTGGCAGGGGACGCGGTCCACGTCCTCCTGGCCGTAGGCGTCCCGGGGCCCTTCCGCGTCGGAGCCGTACTGGGCGTTGTCGCGCTGCAGGCGCATCTTGTGGAGGTAGTGCTGCCGGCAGTCCTGCAGCTGCACCGGAAGCAGCGCCGCGGTGGCGCTCGAGCAGTAGATGTCGAGGTCGTCGCCGAACCTGCGCACCAGGGCCGGGACCCAGCCGATGTGGTCGGTGTGGGCGTGGGTCAGCAGGAGGGCGTCGATTCGGTCGAGACCGCCGAAGCCGGGGTGCAGGTCCCGGGAGGCGCCCGGCTTGATTCCGCAGTCGACCAGGATGCGGCGGCCTCCAAGCTCGAGGAGGTAGCAGCTTCGGCCGATCTCCGAAGAGCCCCCGAGGGCATCGAGCCGCAGGGGCGGCTTCGGCGGCCGCACGGAGACCGCGCGCACCGGCCGGTAGCGGGGATGAGCCGCGAGGAAGGCCTCCTCCAGGCGGAGGTGGGCGGCCCAGTCCCCCTCGGCGCGCGCCCGCCCGGCCCCGGCGAGATCCGCCTGGATGCGCTCCTTCTCCCGCCGCAGGAACCTCCACACGGCATCGGCTCCCCTGGGACGGCTGGCGGCCTGCCGCTCCAGGCGCTGCAGGCGGGTGTTCTCGTTGGCCAGCCGCGAGGCCAGCCGGCTGCGCTCCTGCTCCTTGCGGCGGATCTCCTCCTGCAGGCGCCGCCGGTCGCGGAGCAGGTCGGTGTTCACCCTCTCGGCCCGGGCCGCCTTGAGCTGGTGGTCCTCGATGGCGGACCGGTCCTCGCGAAGGCGGTCCTCCAGGCGCCCGATCTCGGCCGCCGCGGCCTCCGCCCGCTCGCGGGTCTCTCCGTGATCGCGCCGGACCTTCTCGAGGCCCAACTCGCTGCGCCGCAAGGCCGCCTGGAGCCTCCCGGCCTCGTCGGCGGATCCCTTCAGCTCTCTGCGCAGCTTGCGGCACTCGGCCTTCAGTTCCTTCATCGAGTCCCGGTCCGCACCGGGCCCCCGGGGAGCGGTGCCGGAGGCGGAGGCGCCCACGGCGACAGGCACGAGGCAGCGGAACAGCTCCTCGGCCTGGGGGGCCCCGAATCGCGACGCCCAGAGGACGGCGGTCAGATTGAAGACGCCCTCGGGGTCACTCAGCAGCTCGCCGAGGCGGCCGCCCTGCAGCAGCTCGCCCTTCGAGACCAGGCTGGCCAGCTCGTCGTACTCGTCGAGGATCGCCTCGCGGACGGTGACCACCAGATCGTGGTCGGGCCAGACCCAGAGGACCTCGTTCAACTGGCTTGCGGCGCCCTGGATCGCCTGCCGGCGCATCCGCCGGTAGGGGCGCAGGGGCGGCGGCAGGTGGTGGCAGTGGAGGTTGGCGCAGACCTTGCCGTGGTACTCGAAGAGCTCCATCGCCGCCTTGATGGGCAGGGCGAGGACGCTCTCGGGGACCGTCGCCGGACCGAGGGGGCCCTCCGGCACGTCCTCTCCATGGAGGGCCCGGAGGAGGGCGAGGGCGGCGGCCAGGTCCGCCGCCGGGGGGGATTGCGGGTTCTCGGAGTCGTCGGACATCGAAGCTCGGCCGGTGCCCGCTCCCGGCGCCGCCGGAGGGCTGAAGAGGTTGGCGTAACCTGTTGAGAAACAGTATCTTAGTATATACGATCCGCCCTGCCTGAAGAAAGCCTGAAAGAGGATGGAGCGCAAGCTCTCCACATGGCCGGGACCATTCCGAGGGAGCCCTCGGTGAGCGGTCTGCCGCTGACCCGGGTGGTCCGCGCCCTGCCGCCGCTGGTCCCCTTCGTCGGCCCCGAGGCCCTCGAGCGGCGCCACGGCCGCCCGCTCCGGGTGCGGGTTGGCGCCAACGAGAGCCCCTTCGGGGTATCCCCCGCCGCGCGCGAGGCGATGCGGCAGGCCGTCGACGAGGTCTGGATGTACAACGACCCGGAGATCCACGACCTCATCGAGGCCCTCGCCGCCCATCACCGGGTGCCGCCGGCGCGGGTCCACGTGGGCGCCGGGATCGACGAGATCCTCGGCCTGCTGGTGCGCCTCTTCGCGGAGGCGGGGGATCCGGTGGTCACCTCCCTCGGCTCGTACCCTACCTTCAACTACCACGTCCACGGCTACGGCGCCCGCCTCGTGGAGGTGCCGTACGTGGACGACCGGGTCGACTTCCCGGGCCTCGGCGAAGCCGCCCGGAAGTCGGGCGCGCACCTGGTGTACGCCGCCAATCCGGACAACCCCATGGGCACCTGGGGGACGGCGGAGGCGGCCCTGGAGCTGCTGGCGTCGCTGCCGGCGGAGGCCATGCTCATCCTCGACGAGGCGTACAGCGAGTTCGCGCCGCCGGCGGCCGTGCCGGCCATGGACGTCGCCGACAGGCGCCTGGTGCGCACCCGCACCTTCTCCAAGGCCCACGGCATGGCGGGCGCCCGCATCGGCTATGCCATCGCCCACGAAGAGGTGGTGGCCGTCCTCGACCGTGTGCGCAACCAGTTCGGCGTGAACCGCGTCGCCCAGGCGGGTGCCCTCGCCTCCCTCGGCGAGCCCCAACACGTGAGGGGCGTGGTGCGGCAGGTGCGGCAAGGGCGCGGGGAGCTCGCCGCGCTGGCGGAGGAGCTGGGGCTGGGACACGTGGAATCGGCGACGAACTTCGTCAACCTCGATCTGGGCTGCGGCGAGCGCGCCCGAGCCGTGCAGGCGGCGCTCCTCGGCCGCGGCGTCTTCGTGCGCATGCCCTACAGGCCGCCCGGCGACCGCTGCGTGCGCGTCACCGTGGGCACGCCCGAGCAGCGCTCGGCCTTTGCCCTCGAGTTCCGGGGCGCCCTGTCGGAGGTCGACGGCCGATGAGGGTTCTGGTCTCCGGCCCCACGGGCCTGGTGGGGTCGGCCCTGATCGACTCCCTGGCCCGCGGGGGAGACGAGGTCCTCGGGCTGACCCGCTCGGCGCCGCGGCCGGGAACGGCGGCCGTGCGCTGGGACCCCGCCGCCGGGGCGCTCGACGCCGGCGGCCTGGAGGGCCTCGACGCGGTGGTGCACCTGGCGGGTGAGAACGTCGCCCACGGCCGCTGGACGGCGGCGCGCAAGGAGCGCATCCGCCTCAGCCGCGTGGAGGGCACGCGCCTGCTGAGCGAGGCCCTCGCCGCCTGCGAGCGCAAGCCGGCGACCTTGGTGTGCGCCTCGGCCATCGGCTACTACGGCGACCGCGGCGACGAGATCTGCGTCGAGGAGACGGCCCCCGCCGACGACTTCCTCGCCCGCGTCGCGGTGGACTGGGAGCGGGCCACGTCCGCGGCGGCGGCGGCGGGGATCCGCGTCGTCAACCTGCGCATCGGCGTGGTCCTGAGCCCCCGGGGCGGCATGCTGGCGAGGGTGGGGCCCCTCTTCCGGCTGGGCCTGGGAGGCCGGGTGGGGAGCGGCCGGCAGTACCTCAGCTGGATCACGCTGGAGGATCTGGTGGGGGTCATCGAGGAGACCCTGAGAAGCCCGCATCTGGCGGGGCCGGTGAATGCCGTGGCCCCGGGGCCGGTGACCAATCTGGAGTTCACCCGGACCATGGCACGCCTGCTGCGGCGGCCGGCGCGGCTGCCCCTCCCGGCGCCGGTGGTCAAGCTGGTCTGGGCGGAGATGGGCGAGGCCCTGCTGCTGGCCAGCACCCGCGTCGAGCCGGCGAGGCTGACGGCGGCCGGGTACGGCTTCCGGCATCCCGACATCGACACCGCCCTGCGGGACCTGCTGGGGAAGGGCTGAGCGAACCGGTGCGAGTGAGCTACAGCGACGGCTACTTCGTGCCCCTGCCCGAGGGGCATCCCTTTCCCATGGCGAAGTTCCCGGCCCTCCACCGGATCCTGCTGCGCGAGGGGCTGATCGCCAACGGCGACCGCGTGGAGCCCTCCCCGGCCGGCCGCGAGGTGCTGCGCCTGGTGCACACCGACCGCTACCTGGACGAGCTGCGGACGGGCCTGGAGCGCGGCGCCGAGCGGCGCCTGGGACTGCCGTGGAGCCAGGCCCTGGAGCGGCGCTCGCGGCTGGCCGTGGGCGGCACCGTCCTGGCCGCGCGCATGGCCCTGGAGGACGGCATCGCCGCCAACCTGGCGGGGGGCACCCACCACGCCTACCCCGACCACGGCGAGGGATTCTGCGTGCTCAACGACGTGGCCGTGGCGATCCGGCTCCTGCGCGGCGAGGGCCTGCTCGACCGGGCCCTGGTGATCGACCTGGACGTGCACCAGGGGAACGGCACCGCGGCGGTCTTCGCCGACGATCCGCGGACCTTCACCCTCTCCTTCCACGGGCAGCGGAACTACCCCTTCCAGAAGGAGGCCTCCTCCCTCGACGTCGGCCTCCCCGACGGCACTGGCGACGACGACTATCTCGAGCGGCTGACGGCGGCCCTGCCGGGAGTGCTCCGCGCCGGCCGGCCGGACCTGATCGTCTACCTCGCCGGGGTCGACCCGGTGGCCGGCGACCGCTACGGCCGCCTGTCCCTGAGCCGCGGCGGCCTCCACCGCAGGGACCGCGCCGTGCTGAGCGCCGCCCGGGCGTCGGGGGCCGCCCTGCTCCTGGTGATGTCGGGCGGCTATGCCTCTTCGCCAGAGGAGACGGCCGACCTCCACGCCGTCGCCCACCGCGAGGCCCGCCGGGTCTACGGAGGGGCGGCATGATCCTCCTGCTGCTGCACGCGGCGGCAACCGTGTACATGGCCGCCATCGCCTGGTTCGTGCAGATCGTCCACTACCCGCTCATGCACCGGGTGGGCATGACGCGGTTCCAGGAGTACGAGAGAGGGCACGCGCGGCGCTCGAGCCTGGTGGTGACGCCGGTGATGCTCTTCGAGCTGATCACCGGCCTGTGGCTGGCCCTGGATCCCCCGGACGCGATCGGGGAGCCGCCGATGCTGTTGAACGCCGTCGTGCTCGGGTTGCTGTGGCTCTCGACCCTGGGGGTGCAGAGGCCCCTCCACCGGTCCCTGGCGGCGGGCTACGACGAGGGGAAGGTGAAGCGGCTGGTGGCCACGAGCTGGGTGCGCACCGCCGGCTGGACCCTGCGGGCGCTGCTGCTGGTGGCGCTCCTCGTGGTCTTCGCCGAGGGGCTGGAGACCGGCGGCTGACCCTTCAGCCGGCCGGGATCCTCCAGGGCAGCCACGCCGAGACAGCCACCAGGAAGACCGTCAGGACCACTGCGTAGACCACCGAGTGGAGAGGCACCCTCCAGGCGCGGCGCACGAGCGCCAGCCGCCGCTCGTCGTCCTCGATGCGCTCCGTGCCGGACTCGGTGGAGCAGACGCCGCGGGCGGCGTTGAGGACGCAGACCCGGGTCCGGGACTCGGCCAGGGTGAAGGTGCCCAACCAGAGCGGCACGAAGACCGCGAGGCGCAGGGTCAGGGGCGCGCCGGTCACCGTGAGCAGCGCCATCAGGCCGAGGGCGAAGACCAGGAAGAGGACGCCGAAGAAGAGGCGGAAGCGGGCGCCGTCGGCGCCGATGTTCCCGTCCGTCATGGCCGATCTCCTTCGCGGCAGGCGGGGCTCGGCTCCCCGGTGACCCGGCGCCCGATCCAGTCGCCGATGAGCCGCGCGGTCTCGGCGGGGTACTCGAGATGGGGCGCGTGGCCGCACTCGTCGAAGAGGTGCAGCGTGGCGTCCGGCAGCTCGGCTTCGAAGAGGGTGGCGAACCGGGAGGGCACGATGCGGTCCTCGGCACCCCACAGGACGAGGGTGGGCACGTCGATCTTCCGGTAGGCGTCGGTGAAGCGGGCGAGGTCACCGGGAACCAGGTTGCGCGCCGCCGCCTGGTAGGCGTACACCGTGTTCGGCTCCCGCAGGATGTCGACGGCCTCGTCCACCAGCTCTTCCGGGATCCTGGCGGGGTCGTGGAAGACACGCCGAAGGGTGGACCGCACGATGACGCGCGCCAGGCCGGTGCCGAGACCGATGGCGAGGACCCGCCGGTTGAGCAACCACCCGGGCAGGCCGGCCAGCAGCCGGATGTAAGGGGGGCGGGCCTGGGGATAGCCCGAGGCGCTCTCCAGCACCAGGCCCCGCACCCGGGGTCCGCCGGGCCACGGGGTGCACAGGCTGCGCAGGAAGACCCCGCCGCCGAAGGAGTTGCCCGCCAGGACCACCTCGTCGAGACCGAGGCTCTCGACGAAGGCGCGGACGAATCCGACCTGGGCCTCGGCGCCGTACCGCCGGGAGGCGGGCCAGGAGCGGAACCCGGGCTTGCTGCTGCGGCCGAAGCCGACGAGGTCGGGGGCGATGACGCGGTACCCCGCCTCGGCCAGGCGGGGCGCCAGGGCGGACCAGGTGCCCTTGTGATCGAAGAGGCCGTGGAGAAGGACCACTTGCAGGGATGCGCCGGGATCCCCGTGCTCCGAATAGGCCATGCGGATCTCGCCGCCGTCGTCCTCACCGACGACGATGGAAGGCGAGTCGGCCGGCGACGACGGGCTTCGCTTCGGGGGATGGACGGAAGGGTTCACCGGCGCCGGATCTCCCGGGAACGGGGTGACCCGACGACGCTCTCTCGGGACCGGGAGCCGAAGGGGCGTGACAAGGCCGGCGCCAGGGAGGCGGGCCGGCGGGAGGTGGGCCCACCCTCCGTGTTCGGGATGGGCGCAGACGAGACCGGGAGCTGCGGGTCGGTGCCGAGATGGGAGTCCATGGCGTCAGGACTTCTCTCCGGGGGTGCGCGGCAGTATAACGGCGGCTGTCAGGGGCGGCAAGGCTCGCCTCGGGCGGCCCCGTCTCCGCCGCTCAGCTCCGCCAGCAGGTCGCTCCAGGCCCCGCTCTCCCGCTCGGGATCGACGAGCGAGGCGCGCTCGCGGCAGGCCTGCCGCAGCCGCTCGTAGAAGGCGGCGTCGGTCTCGGCGCGGGACAGCAGGGCGGCCAGGGCCCCGGTGTCGCCCACGGGGAAGTAGCCGGGATAGGCGGGGCCCAGCAGGCCGATGGAGCCGGAGATCTCCGACGAGACCACGGGCACCCCGAGGGCCAGGGCCTCGCAGACGACGTTGGCCCCTCCCTCCATGCGCGAGGTCAGGGCCAGCAGGTGGCTGCGCCCCAGCAGCCGCAAGGCCTGCCACCGGGGCAGCTCTCCCACCCAGCGATAGCGCTCGTTGCGGTCCTCCTCGCGCCGGGCGCGGAGGGCTTCCCCCTCCTCCAGGGCGCCGCCGGCCTGGACGACGCGGAGCCTCGATCCCGGCGGCAGCCGCCGCGAGGCCGCCGCCGTCCTCAGCGGGTCCTTCACCGACCGCAGGTGACCGAGGACGCAGACCTGGAAGGCGCCACGCACCGGCCGGGAGGCCCGCCGCGGAGCCCGCAGGGACTGGACGATGACCCGCGTCCGGGACCGCAGCCGCGCCGGCAGCTCCGCCGCGCCGGCCTCCTGCAGCACGATCAGCCGGTCGGCCCGCTCGAGGCTGTCGCGGGCCCCGGCGTCGGTGCGGATGTCGCCGTAGAGGTCGGTGCCGGTCAGGGCCAGGACCAGCGGCCGCTCGGGCCGCCGCCGGCGGAAGCGCAGGATGGAGTCGCGGCTGCGCCGCGCGTGCAGGGCCACCATCAGGTCGCAGCGCTGGCGCTCGAAGGCGGTGGCGATGTGCGCCTCGTGCCCGAGGCCGCGCAGGAGGCGGGCCCAGCGCAGGGCCGTGACCCGGTTGCCGGAGCGCGACCCGGCGGGCGCCGGGGTGACGATCAGGACTCGCAAGGCCCGGGACTCACGCGGCGCAGCTGCGGAACCCGGTGAGGACGTCGCGCCGGTCGGGGGTCTGGAAGTTGCGGTAGCCCGTGCGGATCAGGCGCGACCGGGTGGTCCAGCAGCCGCCGCGCATGACCCTGCGGGTGTCGAAGCAGGGCTCGGAGTAATCCTTGTAAGGGTCCGGCTCGAAGCCGGGGAAGGGTCCGAAGACGGTGCTCGTCCACTCCCAGACGTTGCCGATCATCTGGCGGCAGCCCCAGGGGCTGTCGCCCTCCGGCAGGCCGCCCACGTCGACCGTGCCCATGGCCCTCCAGTCGAGGTTGGCCTTCTCCGGGGAAGGCGGCGCGTCGCCCCAGGGATAGGGACGGCGGCTCTCCGACAGCCCGCCGCCGGCGGCGGGCTCGGCCACGGCGGCGGCCTCCCACTCCGCCTCGGTGGGCAGCCGGCGGCCGGCCCATCGGCACCAGGCGTCGGCCTCGAACCAGTTCACGTGGATCACCGGGCGGTGCGGCTCGAGGGGGTGCCAGCCGTCGAAGTGGCGGCGCTCCCAGCCGCCGTCTCCCCGGCGCCAGTAGCAGGGGTGCCCGGCCCCTGCCTCCGCGCGCCAGGCCCAGCCCTCCTCGCTCCAGAGGCGCTCGTCGGCGTAGCCGCCGCCGTCGACGAACTCGGCGAAGCGCTCCTGGGAAACGGCGGCTCGGTCGATGCGGAAGGCCGACAGCTCCACGGGATGGGCCCACTTCTCGTTGTCGAAGACGAAGGGCTCGCCGCGCTCGGAGCCGAGGCGGTAGCGGCCGCCGGGGACCTCGGCGTCTCCGGCCAGGCCGCCGGCGCCGGTTCCCACGCCGGAGCGGGGAACGTCCAGCCGGGGCGCCGGCCAGGCGTGGGTCTGGCGGGTGTAGGTGAGGGCCT
Source organism: uncultured Gemmatimonadaceae bacterium (assembly GCA_964512165.1). Taxonomy (GTDB): domain Bacteria; phylum Latescibacterota; class UBA2968; order UBA8231; family UBA8231; genus UBA8231. The sequence goes on from CAZEHQ010000063.1 coordinate 12,659, forward strand.
CGGTGTGCATGTCCTCGTGCAGCACCGAGTAGAGGGCGTGGTAGATCACGCCGTCGTCGGGCGCTCCGTCCAGCAGCAGCCGCTCGGTGCGGTCGAGGACCTCGCGCACGTAGGCCAGGGTCCCGTCCCGCGACGGCAGCGGCAGGTCCCAGCGCCGGTCGTGGGCGATGGCGATCGAGTCGTAGAGGTCGTCCTCGTCGTCGCGCACGGGCGGCTGGCCGCCGGCGTGGCGCAACACCCACCGCGACTGGAACCAGGCGTGGTGGCCGATCTCCCAGACGCCGGGGTTGACGATGGCCAGCTGCGGACCGAGGAGCTGCTCGTCGGTGAGGTCGGCCACCAGCTCCAGGGTGCGCCCGCGGGCGTCCCGGACCCAGCGGGCCAGTTCCTCCCGGGTGGTCATGTCGAGAATTCGGTGCTCGGGCATGGTCTCCCCTTCCGGATTGCGGTATCCCAGTAAGATAAGCCTCGCGGCGGAACCGCTTTGCCTCCCCCGCGGGGGATCAGTAGGTTCGGGCGCTTCACCACGGACCAGAGGACGGAATGGCGCTGACGGACAAGGACAAGACGCTCACGAGCCTGGCCCGGACCTGCGGCTGAGCGGCGAAAGTGAGTCCGGTCGGACTCGCCAGGCTGCTGGAAGGGCTCCCGGAGCAGGCCGACCCGAACCTCCTCGTCGGCTTCGAGACGAGCGACGACGCGGCCGTGTACCGGCTCGACGACGAGCGCGCCCTCGTGCTCACGGCGGACATCATCACGCCGCCGGTGGACGATCCCGTGCTCTTCGGCCGGATCGCCGCGGCCAACTCCCTGAGCGACGTCTACGCCATGGGCGGCCGGCCCCTGGCGGCGCTGAACCTGCTGGGCTTTCCGGGGGACGTCCTCGGCCCGGAGGTGCTGGCCGGCATCGTCGCCGGTGCGCGGGAGAAGGTCCTGGAGGCCGGCGCCGTGCTCGCCGGAGGCCACACCACGGACGACGAGGAGCCCAAGTTCGGCCTCTCCGTCACCGGTCTCGTGCACCCGGAGCGCTACTGGCGCAACGTGGGAGCGCGCCCCGGGGACGCTCTCGTGCTGACCAAGCCGGTCGGCAGCGGCGTGCTCTTCAACGGCAATCTGCGCGGCTGGGTCTCGGACGGGGCCCTGGACGCCTGCGTGGAGTCGCTGACGACGCTGAACCGGGCGGCGGCGGAGCGGCTGGCCCGCTTCGAGGTGCACGCCGCCACCGACGTGACCGGCTTCGGCCTGGCGGGCCACGCCTTCGAGATGGCCAGCGGCTCGGGGGTGACACTGCACATCGACGCCGGCGCCGTGCCCGTGTACGACGAGGCCCTCGACATGTACCGGCGGGGCGTGTCCACCGGCGTCAACCGGGCCAACCGCGAGCTCGTCGAGGCCTCCACCCGGTTCGCGCCGGACCTGCCGGAGGAGTGGCGCGCCCTGGCCGTCGATCCGCAGACCAGCGGCGGGCTGCTGGCCGCCCTTCCGGCGGACCAGGCCGGCGAAGCCGTGGCCGCCCTCGTCGATGGCGGCGCCGCCGCCTCGGCGGTCGTCGGCCGGGTCCGGCCCAAGGAGGGGGAGGTGTACCTGGTCTTCGGTTGAGGGTTCCGGCTCTCCCTGCCTCCGGCCGCCGCCCCGGCGGCACCCACATCCACCATCCATCGCCATCATCATCACCACCAACGAGAGAGGACCGTACCAAGCATGATTCGTTCGATTCCTTCCCTGACCGTGCTCTGCCTGACCATGCTCTCCCTCGCGATCCCCGCGGCCGCCGAGGAGGAGGTATTCCGCTTCACGGCGATCCCCGACCAGGACACGGCGAGGCTGAAGGAACGCTTCGACAAGGTCGCCGTGTACCTGGGCTCGAAGCTCGGCGTCTCCGTGGAGTACGTGCCGGTCAAGTCCTACGCCGCCTCGGTCTCGGCCTTCAAGAACGGCGAGGTGCAGCTGGCCTGGTTCGGAGGCCTGTCCGGCGTGCAGGCGCGCCGCGGCGTGCCGGGCTCGCAGGCGATCGCCCAGGGCCAGGAGGACGTGGAGTTCGTCACCTACTTCATCGCCCACGCCAGCACCGGCCTGCGGGAGAAGAAGGCCTGCACCTGCAGCGGCGAGGATGCCGAGGCGGCCTTCCCTGCCGGCATTTCCGCAAGGACCTTCACCTTCGGCTCGAAGGGATCGACTTCGGGCCGGCTGATGCCGGAGTACTTCATCCGACGGCACTTCGGCAAGCCCCCGGCGGAGGTCTTCGAGCGGGTCGGGTTCAGCGGCGACCACTCCAAGACCCTGGCCCTGGTGCAGTCCGGCGCCTACCAGGCGGGCGCCCTGAACTACAAGGTGTGGGAGAAGGAGATGGCCGCCGGGATCGTGGACACCTCGAAGGTGCGCGTCATCTGGCGCACGCCGACCTATCCCGACTACAACTGGTCGATCCGCGGCGACGTGGACCAGGCCTACGGAGAGGGCTTCACCGAGCGGGTCCGCCAGGCCCTGCTCGGCATGGAGGACCGGGCTCTGCTCGACTCCTTCCCGAGGGCTGCGTTCATCCCCGCGGACAACACCATGTACGCGCCGATCCTCGAGACCGGCAGGACCATCGGCATCCTCGAGGACTGATGGCCTCCATGCCCGCCCCGGCGGCCGAGGGAGCCCCGGAGGCGGCCGAACCGCTGTTCGACCTGCGGGACGAGCACGTGCGCGCGGGGGCCACCGAGGCCCTGCGCGGCGTCGACCTGCGGGTGGACCGCGGCGAGAAGGTGGTGGTCATCGGCCCCAGCGGCGCCGGCAAGACGACCCTGCTTCGGCTGCTCCAGGCCCGCCGTCCCGCCGACTGCGCCTGCGTGCACCAGGACTACGCCCTGGTGCCGCAGCTGTCGGCGTTCCACAACGTCTACGCCGGCCGCCTGGACCGCAACGCGGTCCTGGCCAATCTCGTGAACCTGGCGAGGCCCCGGCGGCGGGTGGTGGAGGAACTGCGCCCCCTCTTCCGGGACCTCGTCCTGGAGGACAAGCTCTTCGAGGCGGTGAGCCAGCTCTCCGGCGGCCAGCAGCAGCGCGTCGCCGTGGGACGTGCCCTCTACCAGGGGGGCAGCGTGGTCCTCGCCGACGAGCCGGTCTCCGCGGTCGATCCCCACCAGGCGGGCGACGTCCTCGAGCTGCTCAAGGCCGGCTGCGAGACCGCCGTCGTGGCCATGCACGACGTCGATCTGGCCCTGCGTCACTTCGACCGGGCCGTGGGACTGCGCGAGGGGAGGGTTGCCTTCGATCTGGGCTCCGCCGAGGTCGGCGCCGACCGGCTGGAAGCCCTGTACCGCGGCGAGGCGGGCGCCGAATCCCCAACCTGAGCCGTCCGCCGTGCTGAAGGCGAGCCTCTGGTTCCTGGCGGTGGGCCTCGCCTGCCTGGCCCTGGCCGACATCGAGGTCGTCACCCTCGACCCCTGGGGCGAGTTGGGGCGCCTGCTCTCGGGGTTCGCGCGCCCCGACCTGCGGGCCCTGCCGGCCCTGGGCGAGGCCCTGCTCAACACCGTCACCTTCGCCTTCTGCGGACTCTCCCTGGCCGTGTTCCTCGGCTCGGGGCTGGCCTTCTTCTTCGAGCACCGCCTCGTGCGCCTCGGGTGCGCCGGCGTGCGCGCCGTCCACGAGATCTTCTGGGCCTTCCTGTTCCTGCCCATGGTGGGGCTCAACCCGGTCTGCGGCGTCCTCGCCATCGCCATCCCCTACGCCGGGGTCTTCGGCAAGGTCTATGCCGAGATCCTGCAGGAGGCCGACCGGCGCCCCATGCAGGCCCTGCCGCCGGGCTCGAGCCCGGTCAGCCGGTTCTGCTACGGGATCCTGCCCACCATCTGGCCCAACCTGAAGGCCTACACCTCGTACCGCCTGGAGTGCGCCCTGCGCTCGAGCGCGGTCCTCGGCTTCATCGGCCTTCCCACCCTCGGCTTCCACCTGGAGACCGCCTTCCGGGAGGGCCTCTACGGCGAGGCGGCGGCCCTGCTCTACGTCTTCTACCTGCTCATCGCGTCTTTGAGATACTGGGTCCGGCCGCGGCTGGTGGTCCTCTACGCGGCTCTGTCGGCGTGGGCCGTGTCGCCCGAGGTCCACCTCTCCTGGATCAACGTGAAGCGCTTCCTGACCTGGGAGATCCTGCCCTGGCCGATGCGGCGGGAGGGGTTCCACGACGGCAGCCTCGACATCGCCTTTCCCGTCGAACAGGTGTGGCCCTGGTTCGACGAGCTGGTGCGCCACCAGGCCCTGCCGGGGTTGTGGAACACGGTCCTGCTCACCCAGGCGGCGCTGGCGGCCACCGGCCTCTTCGCCATCGTCTTCCTCGGCGTGGCCTGCCGCCACGTGAGCCCGGCGCTGGTTCGGCGGCTCGTGCACTTCGGCCTGATCGTCGGGCGCACGACGCCGGAGTACATCCTCGCCTACGTCTTCCTGCAGCTCTGGGGACCGTCGATGCTCCCCGCCCTGGTGGCGATCCTGCTGCACAACGGCGCCATCCTCTCCTACCTGGGCGCCGGCTCGGCGAACGTGATGCGTCTGAGGCTCGACGCTCCCCGCCGAGCCCTCGACCGCTACGCCTGGGAGGTCCTGCCCCGGGTATACGGGCAGTTCCTGGCCTTCCTGTTCTACCGCTGGGAGGTGATGATGCGGGAGTCGGCGATCCTCGGGATCCTGGGGGTCACCACCCTCGGGTTCTTCATCGACAGCGCCATCGCCGAGGACAAGCTCGACCAGGCCGTGGTCCTCATCGGCTTCACGGCCCTGCTCAACATGGGGATCGACTCGATCTCGCAGGTGGTGCGGCGCCGGCTGCGGCTGGCCTCGGGGGCCTCCCTGGCCGTGGCCGACTGAGGACGCCCCTTCCCGGAGCGCCCTCAGGTGCCCGAGGCGCCGCCGCGGGCCAGCAGACTGAGACTGAACCGGCTGCCGCCGTCGAGCCACTGCCTCGCGATGGCGAAGCCGGAGGCCGCCGCGAGTTCCCGGATGCCTTCGAGGGAGTACTTGAAGGAGCTCTCGGTGTGGATCGTCTCGCCCTCGGCGAAGGAGACCCGCAGGCCGATGTCGGCGATCTCCACGCTCTGGCCGCGCAGCGATCGCAGGTGCATCTCCATGCGGCCCTCGGCCTCGTTCCAGCGCGCCTCGTGGGCGAAGGCGTCGAGGTCGAAGCGGCCTCCGAGATCGCGGTTGATGCGCGCCAGCAGGTTCAGGTTGAACTGCGCAGTCACCCCGGCCGCGTCGTCGTAGGCGGCCACCAGGACCGCCGGCTCCTTGCGCAGGTCGATGCCGATGAGCAGCGCGTCCCCGGGGCGCATGGCGCCGCCCAGCCGCCGCAGAAATCCCACCGCCTCCCGGGGGGTGAAATTGCCCACGTTGGAGCCCAGCCACAGGACGAGCCTCGGCGGACCTCCCTCGGCCTCGAGGTAGTCGAGGCCGTCCTGGTACTCGCCGGCCACGGCCAGGATCTCCAGGCCGGAGTAGGTCTCCACCAGGGCCTGGGAGCTCTCCCGCAGCATGGAGCTGGAGATGTCGACGGGGATGAAGCGCAGCCGCCCCTGGCGCCGCAGCAGGGCCTCGATGACGAGGCGGGTCTTGCCGGAGTTGCCGGAGCCGAGGTCGACCAGGTCCACCGGCCCCGCGAGGAGGGCGGCCAGCTCGTCGGCATGGGCCTCGAGGATGGAGCGCTCCGCCCGCGTCAGGTAGTACTCCGGCAGCTCGCAGATGCGCTCGAAGAGCCGCGACCCCCGCTCGTCGTAGAAGTAGAGACAGGGGAGCCGCTTGGGGCGGGCGCTGAGGCCGGCGCGCACGTCGCCGGCGAAGTCCGCCCCCGGCCGGCCCTCGGGGGCGGCGATCAGGGTCAGGCTGTCGGAATCGGTGGGGAGTTCCCTGAAGGTGTGGATTGGGTTCTTCCGGCGAAGGCGGTTCCGAGGCATCGGGCGGCGGAGTATAGGGAACCCGCCAGACAGGGGCGACCCGGAGGGCGCTGACGGCCCCGCGAGCCCGACCCGGGACGGGCACGGCTCTTGCGGGCCCGTCTGACCTCGGGCAGGAGCCTCCGACTCACCGTCACCTCCAGGAGCCGCGAACGTGTCCCCCGGCACCCGGATCCGCGGCCTCCTGGCCGCCCTTCTCGACTTCGTCTATCCCCCCCACTGTCCGGCCTGCGAGTCGTGGCAGGCGCCGGGGGACCGCGAGGCCCTCTGCGGCGGCTGCATCGCCGACCTCCAGGATCCCCTCGGTCCGCGGTGCCTGCGCTGCGGGGCCCCGCGGCAACAAGGGAGCGGCTCCTCCGGGCCGGAGTGCCCGAACTGTGCCGGCTGGCGCGAGGTGGACTTCTCGCGGGCGGTGGTGCTCACCGATCTGGAGGGTCCCGCCCAGTCCGCCGTCCACGCTCTCAAGTTCAGCGGGGTCCGGAGGATCGGACCCCTCCTCGGGCGTCTGCTGGCGACCGCCCCGGAGACCGCCGGCGCCTTGTCCGACCTGGATCTGCTGGTACCCGTGCCCCTGCACCCGGCGCGGCAGCGGGAGCGCGGCTTCAACCAGGCCGATCTGATCGCCCGGGGAGCCGCCGAGGCCCTCGGCGTGCCGGTCCGCGGGGACCTGGTGCGCCGGGTCCGGCCGACCCGCCAGCAGGCGCGCCTG
>CAZEHQ010000064.1:0-18894 GCA_964512165.1 uncultured Gemmatimonadaceae bacterium
GGATAAAAGGTACTCCGGGGATAACAGGCTTATCGCGCCCAAGCGCCCATAGCGACGGCGCGGTTTGGCACCTCGATGTCGGCTCAGCGCATCCTGGGGCTGGAGAAGGTCCCAAGGGTTTGGCTGTTCGTCAATTAAAGCGCTACGCGAGCTGGGTTCAGAACGTCGTAAGACAGTTCGGTCCCTATCCGCCGTGGGCGTAGGATATTTGAGGAGAGCTGTCCCTAGTACGAGAGGACCGGGATGGACGAACCTCTGGTCTACCAGTTGTTCCGCCAGGAGCACCGCTGGGTAGCTACGTTCGGACGGGATAAACGCTGAAAGCATCTAAGCGTCAAGCCCACTCCAAGACTAGATATCCCGTGGGGTAACCCACCTGAAGGCCCCTCGCAGACCACGAGGTTGATAGGTCGCAGGTGGAAGCGCAGCAATGCGTGAAGCCGAGCGATACTAATGGGCCGTGAGGCTTGACCGTATTCTCCTCCTGTGGGCGCACGGGATCCGATTGGACAGTGACTCGCGTGTGAATCTGTATTCTGTGTCGAGCCGAGCAAGAGCGAAGCTGCCCCCAGGTGGGGCATGACAGTGGCATATGATTTTCCGGTGGTCATAGCGGAGGGGAAACACCTCTTCCCATTCCGAACAGAGTAGTTAAGCCCTCCTGCGCCGATGGTACTGCTGGGGTCACCCGGTGGGAGAGTAGGACGCCGCCGGGTTTTCTTGCGAAGGGCCTCCAACAGGGGGCCCTTCGTCATGTACGCCTCCCGCCCCGGGGTCTCCGCGGGCGGCCCACTTCGTCGATCTGATTCCGAAGTCGCCTCAGCTTTCCCAACCGGGCCAGGTCGGGGTGGGTCTCCATGAGCCGCAGGTAGGTGGAGAACCACAATTGGAAGTCGGGGTGGCGGGCGTAGCGGGTCATCGTCGCGCCGCGGTGGAAGTACCAGGGCTTGAAGCCGGCGAAGTGGGTTCCGTAGATGACATCCAGGCGAGGATAGCCGTTGAGGGAGCTGTAGCGAACGTCGATGTTGCGCCACTGGCCCGACCAGCGCAGGGTCAGGTATTGCATGTCGGGCCAGTCGAACCGGTCGCCCACGAGGGCCCGCATATCCGGGCCTTCGATGTCCCGCAGGATCGCCTCGAACTCGGAGGCGTCGGGACGCATCACGAAGAGCGACCCGTTGAACCCCATGTTGGTTGGATCCTCCCGGGGCCGCTCGGAGATCGATGCCGGGACCGGGTGGCCGTGGGGGCACTCGGCGTAGATCTCGTGCCAGTTCCAGCGCCCCTTCTCCAGGGCCCCTGGGGGCACCACCTGGCGTCCGGCGTCGTCCGTCTGCAGGAGATGGGACTTGCGTTCGTTGAGGACGCCCGCCGGCGGCTCCAGCTCCAGCAGGCGGCCATAGTGCCGCAGGGGGAGCACGTCCGCGTCGAGCACCACCACCCGCTCGAAGTGGTGCCCGAGCCCGCCGCCGGCTCCAAGGCGCAGGGCGTGAATGCGGGTGAAGAAGTAGGGCCGGTCCTGGCGTTCCTGGCGGCGCGCGTGCGGAACGTAAATCGGTTCCACCTCGATAACGTCATCGAAGAGCCGGCCCAGTGATTCCCGGGCGGGGGTAGATACCCCTTCCGTTACCAAACATATCAGCGGCGCCGGCAGCCGCTGGAGGCGCAGCCCGAAGGCCAGCACGAGGGCCCCGGGCAGGTAGTTGTCGTTGAGCATGAGGAAGGTGGCGAAGGCGCACTTCGGCGGCCTCTCGGAAGCCGCTGGTTGGCGCTCGGAGTTGTCCACGCAAGTCTCGTCCCGGGTGTTGTTTATGGAGACTGGGCCGCTTGACAGTGCCGGCCGGGGCGGCATAGTTTACCCGCTGTTCGAGGTCCGCTCAATCCAGAGTCCCCCGGGTGCTGGCCCGGTGGACTCTGCGCCGTTCTGGCGTCCCAGATCGGGCGTGGTGGATACCTCCCCTGACCACCTCAACCTCCTCACAGGTGCAACCGTGCCACACACGATCGATCAAGTGCGCAATGTCGTCCTCATCGGCCACAGCGGCTCCGGCAAGACGGCCCTGGCGGAAGCCGTCATCTACAACACCGGTCAGCTCACGCGGCTCGGCCGCGTCGAAGATGGTACGACGGTGTCCGACTTCGACTCCGAAGAGATCGAGCGGAAGATCTCCCTCAAGACCTCCCTCCTCAGCGGCGAGTGGAAGGGCATTCACTTCGACCTGATGGACACACCGGGGTACGCCGACTTCATCCCCGAGACGCAGTCGGCGCTGCGCGTGGCTGATGCCAGCGTGGTCGTCGTCGAGTCGGTTTCCGGGATCGACATCGGCACCGTGCGCGCCTGGCGCCTGGCCCAGCAGAGCGGCCTGCCCTGCATCCTCTTCGTCAACAAGATGGACCGGCCCGAGATCGATCTGGAGGGGGTCCTTCAGCAGATGCAGGACCGTCTCGGCCGAATGGCAGTGCCCCTTCAGTATGCTGTCGATCCGGGGGAGGGCTTCCACCAGGTTGTCGATCTGGTCGACGGCAAGCTGGTCACCTACGCCGACGGCAAGGCCGTGGAAGGCGAGATTCCGTCTTCCCTGCAGGAGCAGGTGGAGCCCTTGCGGGAACAACTCGTCGAAGCCGTGGCCGAGACCGACGAGGAGTTGATGGAGCGCTACTTCGGCGAAGGAAGCCTCGAGCCGGATGAGCTCAGGGCCGGGCTGCGCAAGGCCGTGGAGGCGCGCGAGATCTTCCCCGTTCTCTTCGGAGATGCCTACAACAACGTCGCCGTCGACCGGCTGATGGGGGCCGCGGCGGAGTTCTTCCCCTCGCCGGACCGGAGTCCCGGTCTCGCCTATGCCGACGGCAACGGGGAGGAGCGGAGCCTGGAGGCCTCGCCCGAAGGCCCGCTGGTCTCCTATGTCTTCAAGACCACCGCGGAGCAGCACGTGGGTGAATTGAGCTACCTTCGCATTTACTCCGGCAGTCTTCGCCACGGCGACGAAGTGAGCAATTCCGTCCGCCAGAAGACCGAGCGCATCGGCCAGATCTACCAGCTCAACGGGCACGAGCGCACCGAGGTCGAGAGCGCCGGCGCCGGTGACATCGTCGCCCTCGTCAAGCTCAAGGATACCCATACGGGGGACACCCTGTGCACCAAGTCCGAAACGGTGCGGCTTCCGAGAGTCGAACCTCCGGAGCCCCTCATCCGCGTCGCCGTGTCGCCACGGGAGAAGGGCAGCGAGGAGCGCATGGCCACCGGCCTGCAGCAGTTGCACGAGGAGGACCCGAGCTTCGAGTTCAGGTACGACGGCGAGATTCGCCAGTCGGTGCTCGCCGCGCAGGGCGACCTGCATCTGGAGACGATCCTCAAACGCCTCCGGGAGCGGTTCACTGTCGAGGTCGACACCGAGGCCCCGCGGGTGCCCTACCGCGAGACGATTCGCGGCAACGCCGAGGGTCACTACCGGCACAAGAAGCAGTCCGGGGGGCGCGGACAGTTCGGAGAGGTCTACCTGCGTGTCACGCCGAAGTCGCGGGGCGAGGGCTTCGAGTTCGTCAACGAGGTCGTGGGCGGCAGCATTCCGACGAACTTCATCCCCGCCGTCGAGAAGGGGCTTCAGGAGTCCCTGGCGGTGGGGCCCATCTCCGGCTCCGCCGTCGTCGACGTGGCCGCCACCGTGTACGACGGCAAGCACCACGCCGTCGACTCGGACGAGGTCTCCTTCAAGATCGCCTCGTCACAGGCCTTCAAGGACGCCTTTCTCAAGGCCCGCCCCGTTCTGCTCGAGCCGATCTACCAGCTGACGATCACCGTGCCCGAGGAGTTCATGGGCGACGTGATGGGCGACCTCACCTCCCGCCGGGGCCGCATCAGCGGCACCAGTGCCGATGGCCATCTCCAGATCATCGAGGCCGAGGTACCCCTGGCCGAGATCGACCGGTACGCCACCCGGCTGCGCTCCATGTCCCAGGGGGAGGGCATGCACACCCAGAGCCTCAGCCGCTACGAGGAGGTGCCCGGGGACGTGCAGGCCCGCATCATCGAAGAGGCAAGCAAGGAACAGGCGCAGGCGGCCTGATCCGCCTGCCGTCTTCAAAGTCGGGCCTCGCCCGCCGGCTGCCCGGTTCCGGGCCTGGCGGCGCCGATCCCCCAGCCTGCGTAGATTCAGGAAGCCATGTCCGGTCACTCCAAGTGGAGCACGATCAAGCGGAAGAAGGGTGCCAACGACGCCAGGCGCGGGAAGTTGTTCACCAAGCTGATCCGTGAACTGACCGTGGCGGCGCGCGAAGGCGGCGCAGTGGAGGATTCCAACCCCCGGCTGCGGACGGCGGTGCAGAACGCCCGGGCCGCCAACATGCCGCAGAACACCATCGATCGCGCCATTCGCCGCGGCTCCGGCGACGAGGCCGGCGTCCTCTACGAACAGGCGGTCTACGAGGGCTACGGCCCCGGGGGCGTGGCCATCATCATCGAGACCCTGACGGACAACAGGAACCGCACCGTCTCCGAAGTGCGCCACGTATTCGGCAAGTTCGGCGGCAACCTGGCCGAGAAGGGCGCCGTCTCCTGGATGTTCGCCCTCAAGGGGCTGATCGAGGTAGACGAGTCCTCGGCTGGCGAAGAGGAGGTGATGCTGGCCGTGATGGACGCCGGCGGAGAGGACCTGCAGCAGGCCGACGGCGTCTTCGAGGTGCTGGCCCCCGCCGATCACTTCGACGCCGTCAAGCGCGCCCTCGAAGAGGCCGGCATAGCCTACGGCCAGGCGTCGCTCGCGTGGATCCCGCAGAACACCCTCTCGGTGGAGGGCGCCGACGCCCAGGGCACCGTCCGCCTGCTCGAGGACCTCGAGGATCTCGACGACGTGCAGAGGGTGTTCTCCAACTTCGACGTGCAGGAGGAGGAGCTGGCGAAGCTGCTCGCCTGACCGGCTCTTCCGCACTCGTGCTCGTTCTCGGTCTCGACCCAAGCAGCACCAGCACGGGATACGGGCTGGTGTGCGCCGAGGGCCGGGCACTGACCGTCGTCGACTGCGGCTGTTTTCGACCCCCGAAGGGAGCCGGCGACTTCGCCGGGCGTCTGGCGGTCCTGGACGACGGCCTGGCGGAGTTGCTCTCCCGGTCATGGCCGGACGCCGTAGCCCTCGAAAGCAGCTTCTACGGCCGCGACGCCGACGCCGCCGCCAAACTGGGGGAGGCCCGCGGCGTCCTTCGTCTCCGCCTGCACAAGGCGGGCTTCTCGCCGGCCCTCTACTCGCCGGCGGAGGTCAAGAAGGCGGTCGTCGGCAACGGCCAGGCCACCAAGGAGCAGGTTCAGTCCATGGTCGCCCGCCTCCTGCGCATGGACGAGCCGCCGACTCCTCTCGACGCTTCCGACGCCCTCGCCGTGGCCGTCTGCCACCTGCACCGGAGCCGCCGCCCGTCGGCGGTGGAGGCCGTCGGCGCCCGCAAGCCCGAGGTGCAGGCCCTGCTGCGGCGCGTCGCCAACCGCTGAGAGAGGGTCCCCCGGGTGATCACCCACCTGCGCGGCCTCCTGGCCCACAAGGCGCCGACCCGCGCCGTCGTCGAGGTCGGGGGGGTCGGCTACGAGCTGTCCGTCTCCCTGGCCACGTTCGACGGTCTGCCGGCGGCGGGCTCCACCGTCGAGATCCTGGCCCACACCCACGCCCGCGAGGACCAGCTGGCCCTGTTCGGCTTCCTCCAGGAGGAGGAGCGCGAGATGTTCCGGCTCCTCATCGGTGTTTCCGGCATCGGTCCCAACCTCGCTCTGACGATCCTCTCCGGCCTGTCCGTCGACGACCTCGCCCGGGCCATCCAGGAAGAGCGCGCCGGCGACCTCACCCGGGTGCGCGGCATCGGCCCGAGGACGGCCCAGAGGGTTGTCGTCGACTTGAAGGACCGGATCCGGCGGCCCTTGCGGACCGGCCCCGAAGCGCCGCAGGCAGCCGGCTCGGACGACCTCGTCGACGAGGCCATGCTGGCCCTGGAGGCTCTCGGCTTCGCCGGGCCGGCGGCGCGCAAGGCCCTGGAGGCGGTGCGCCGCCGCCTCGGCGAGGGCGAGGCGTCGGTGCAGGCCCTGATCAAGGGCGCCCTGCGAGAGCGCTGATGGAGACCCGATTCGTCGATCCCGAGGACCAGGGAGACGAGGGGCTGGATCCCTCGCTCCGCCCCAAGCGTCTGGATGAGATGCTCGGGCAGGTCAAGGTCAAGGAGCAGCTGCGGATCGCCATCACCGCCGCCAGGGAGCGCGGCGAGGCCCTCGACCACGTGCTCCTTTCCGGGCCCCCCGGCCTCGGCAAGACCACCCTCGCCCGGGTGATCGCCAACGAGATGGGCGTGGCCGTCCACGACACCTCGGGTCCGTTGCTCGACCGCCCCGTCGATCTGGCCGGCATCGTCACCGCCCTTGGGGCCCGCGATGTCCTCTTCATCGACGAGGTCCACCGCGTCAACCGCGAGGTGGAGGAGTACCTCTACTCGGCCATGGAGGACTACCGCATCGACATCCTCATCGACTCCGGGCCCACGGCCCGGTCGGTGACCCTGGATCTGGAACGGTTCACCCTCGTGGGCGCCACCACCCGGCAGGGACTGCTCACGGCCCCCATGCGCGCCCGCTTCCTGATCACCGCCAACCTCGACTACTACACCGTCGAAGAGTTGGTGCAGATCGTCCTGCGCGACGCCAGGCTCCTGGGCTTCACCGTCCTCCCCGAGGGGGCCGGCGAGATCGCCCGCCGCGCCCGCGGAACGGCCCGTCTCGCCAAGCGCTGGCTGCGGCGCTGCCGCGACTACGCCCAGGTCGAGGGCGACGGCACCGTCGACCGGGACACCGCCGCCGCGGCCCTCGAGATCCTCAAGGTGGACGAGCTCGGGCTGGACGAGGTCGACCGCCGGCTGCTGGAGGTGATTATCGACAGGTTCGGGGGAGGTCCGGTGGGGGTGAACAACCTGGCCGCCGCCATCGGCGAGGAGGAGGGCACCATCACCGAGGTCTACGAGCCTTACCTCATCCAGCAGGGGTTCCTCAAGCGGACCCCGCGCGGCCGGCAGGCCATGCCGCGGGCCTGGACCCACCTGGGAAGGACGCCTCCCCAGGGGCTGGACCCCGGCGACCAGATGGACCTTCTGTGAACCTTCTCCTGGCCATCGACACGGCCACCTCCGCCGGCAGCGTGGCGGTATCGGCCGATGATTCGATCCTTGCTCTGAGGACCTTCCAGGCCCCTCGGGAGCACTCCCGGCGGCTCTTTCCGGAAATCGACCGGGCCCTCGGCGACGCCGGCGGCCAACGAGGGCAGATCGGCGCCGTGGCCGTCACCATCGGCCCGGGCTCCTTCACCGGGCTGCGCATCGGCCTGAGCGCGGCCAAGGGTCTGTGCATGGCCCTGGAGGCCCCCCTCGTCGGCCTGTCGACGCTCGAGGTGCTGGCGGCGCGGGTCCCGTGGTGCCGACTGCCGGTGTGCGTGGCCCTGGCAGCGCGGAGGGAGGAGGTCTACACGGCGGCCTTCGACACCTCGCTGGGCCGGCCCCGGCCGCTCGGTCCCGAGCGCGTCGCCAACCGGGCGGAGCTGGTGGCGGAATGGAACGGCCGGGACGTACTGTTTACCGGCGATGGCCTGGACCGGCCGCTGGACCTGCGGCCCGACGTGAGACGCGCGCCCGCACCCGTCCGCAGCCCCTGTGCAGCCGCGGCCGCCTGGCTCGCCGGGCCGAAGCTGGCGCGCGGCGAGTTCCTCGATCCGGGTCGGGCGGAGCCCGTCTACCTGGGGCGGACCGCTTTCGCCACCCGTACCGCGCAGGAGGGCGGCGCGCCGGTCCCCTGACCGGCGGATCCGTCGCCCCACATCCACCCGACGGTGGCAAGGCCCGCCGTCTCCCGGGAGAGAGTCGATGGCAGAGGTCGTCCTGAAAGGCGTGAGCAAGGTCTTCGGCAAGGACGTGGTCGCCGTGGATGGCGCCGACATCCACATCGAGGACCGGTCCTTCGTCGTCCTCGTCGGCCCCTCGGGGTGCGGCAAGTCGACGACCCTGCGCATGGTGGCGGGGCTGGAGGAGATCACCGAGGGCGAGATCTACATCGACGGCACCTTGGTGAACGACATCCCGCCCAAGGATCGGGATATCGCCATGGTCTTCCAGAACTACGCCCTCTACCCGCACATGAGCGTCTACCAGAACATGGCCTTCGGCCTCAAGCTGCGGAAGTACCCGAAGCAGGAGATCGACGCCCGGGTCCGCGAGGCGGCCGAGATCCTCGGGATCGAGGAGTTGCTGGAGCGCAAGCCGCGGGCCCTGTCGGGCGGCCAGCGCCAGCGCGTCGCCGTGGGCCGGGCCATCGTGCGCAAGCCGAAGGTCTTTCTCTTCGACGAGCCGCTCTCGAATCTCGACGCCAAGCTGCGCGTGCAGATGCGCACCGAGATCAGCAAGCTCCACCGCCGGCTCGAGGCGACCATGCTCTACGTCACCCACGATCAGACCGAGGCGATGACCATGGGGGACCGCATCGTGGTGATGAAGGACGGCCGCATCCAGCAGAACGACTCCCCCCTCAACCTCTACAACTTCCCGGCCAACCAGTTCGTGGCCGGCTTCATCGGCAGCCCGTCGATGAACTTCTTCGAGGGCCGCCTGACCAACGGCGGCGGCGGCCTGGTCTTCGACGAGGGGGGGATCCAGTTGCCGCTGCCCGCCTCCCAGGTCGGGGGTCTGGGGGATCACGCCGGTCAGGAGGTGGTCCTCGGCATCCGTCCGGAGGACATCCACGACCCGGCCACCATGGCCCCGGGCGTCGACGCCATCGAGATCGAGGCGACCGTCGAGGTCGTGGAGCCCATGGGCAACGAGGTCTTTCTCTACCTGACCACGGGCCGCTCCTCCTTCGTCGCTCGTGTCGATCCCCTGCACGTCCCCGCCGTGGAGCAGAGGGTCCGCCTGGCCGTGGAGATCGGCAAGGCGCACTACTTCGACAGGGAGACCGAGGTCAGTCTCCTCCACCGGAACTGACCCGGGCGGCGTGCTCGATCGGGTCATCGGCCAGGAGCGGGCGAGGGCGCAGGTCGAGGCCTGGCTGAGTTCCGGCCGCCTTCCCCACGCCATCCTCATCACCGGACCGGAGGGCGCGGGCAAGCGGCGCCTGGCCATCGAGCTGGCGCGCGCGGTCCTCTGCGGCCGGAGCGGTCCGGCGGGCGGCTGCGGCGACTGCCCGACCTGCCTCCAGATCGATCACCTGAGCCACCCCAACCTGCAGGTCCTGCTGCCCATGCCCCCTCCCCCCCGGCCGGGGCGCAAGCAGCCCCCCGCCGAGCGGTTCGCCGCCCTCCGGGAGGCGGCCCTCGACTACCTCGAGGGCGGCAGGGCCCTGCGCACGGGGGGCACCATCCGCAAGGAGGACCACCTGGAGCTCGTGCAGCACGAGATGGCCTTCGCCCCGGCCCCCGGGTCCTCGAGGCGCGTGGCCGTCATCTTCGAGGCCGACCGCATGCACCCGGGTGGGGCCAACTCGTTGCTCAAGATCCTCGAGGAGCCGCCGGGCCACGCCCTCTTCCTGCTGGTTTCGGAAACGGCGGAGCGCCTGCTGCCGACGGTCGTCTCCCGGTGCCAGCGGCTGCCCCTGCGGCCCCGGACCGCCGCCGAGGTCCGGAAGGAGCTGCAGGACTCGGGGGCGTCGGTGGAGCGGGCCTCCCTCGCCGGACGCCTGGCCGCCAGCGGGCCGGTCCGTCCGGCGGCGGTGGCGGACGAGTCCTTCGACGCCCTCCGCGACCTGGTGGAGCGCTTCATCGACTCCGGGCTCGGTGGCCGCGAGCGGGACTACTGGACCCTTCTCGATGACTTCGGCGGGAGGCCGGACAAGGAGCGGATGGAAGCCTTCCTCGAGTTGTGCTCCACGTACCTGAGGGACGTGCTGCTGCTGCAGGGAGACCGCGGCGGCTCCGTGGCCCACGGTGACCGCGGCGAGCGGCTCCACGCCTGGAGCCGGCGGATCTCGGGGGCGGGGCTCGACCGCCTGGCGCGGGCCCTGGACTCGGCGTATGAAGCCCTCGGCCGGAACGTGAACGCCCAGCTGCTGCTGGCCGATCTCTGGTACCAGTTGCGCCGCGCCGGAGCTTCCTCGGCGTGAAGCGTCCTCCGGGGGCCCGGCCGCGGCCGCGCAAGCGTTTCGGCCAGCACTTCCTGATCGACGCCGAGTCGCGGGCGGCGATCGCCGATCTCGTCCGCCCGGCGCCCGACGACCTCGTCCTCGAGATCGGCCCGGGAAGGGGCGCCATCACCGCCCCCCTGCTGGAACGGCTGGACCGTCTCGTGGCCGTGGAGATCGATCGGCGCCTGGCCGGCCATCTGCGGTCCCGGTTTGCCGACCCCCCCCTTCGCCTCATCGAAGGGGATGTCCTCCGCCTCGACCTGGCGGCGCTCCCCGGCGAGGAAGGCCGGCGCAACCTCTTCGTCGTCGGCAACCTGCCGTACGACATCACCGCTCCCGTCCTCTTCCGGCTCCGGGAGCATGCCGGCCTGGTCCGCCGCGCCGTCCTCACCCTTCAGAAGGAGGTCGCCGAGCGGCTGGTGGCGGCCCCGGGGTCACGCCGATACGGCCGCCTCACGGTGATGCTGAACCAGTGCGCCCGCATCGACCTGGCGCGGCAGATCCCACCCACCGCCTTCCGCCCCGTGCCCCGGGTCGATTCCGCCGTGGTCGACATCGAGTTCCTGCCCGGCCGCGTTTCCGTGGTCGACATGGGGCGCTTCGAGCAGATCGTCAAGGCCGCCTTCGCCCAGCGCCGGAAGATGCTCCGCAACGCCCTGGCCGCCCTGCCCTCCCCCGGGCCCGAGGGCGGTGCGGTCGCCCCCGGCAGGCTGGCGGACCTGGCCGGGCGGGCCCGCATCGACCTGACGAGGCGCGCCGAGAACCTGAGCGTTCACGACTACGCCCGCCTCACCGGGGTGTGGACCGAGTCGGCGGCGTGAGACCCCTCCTCATCGCCGTCCTCGTCGTGATGGCCGCGCCTCCGGAGGGCTGGGGCCAGAGCTATTCCCTGAGATTCAGCGGGACACGCGACCGAATGGTCTGGACGCCGACCTTTCCCGGATGGCGCTTCTCGACCCCAGTCACCCTGGCGGCGGCGGGGGATACCACCGCCCAGCTGAGCATGAACGCCTCGGCGTCGTTGACCTCGCAGCTCGACCGCCGCGGCCACGTCTGGCAGGAGTCGGCCGGTATCCGCACCTCCGTGACCTACCCGATCCTCGGCCCCAGGGCGTCCATCGGAATCAACGCCAGCATGCGGAGCCGGAACGCCGGTCTGCAGCGCCAGCGCACGCGCAGCCAGTCGATCGGGTTCCGCTTCGGTTACCAGCCCCTGGCCGGGAGCGAAGGGGCCTTCCGGAACCTGCGCTTCAACGTCGTCCCGGGGGTGATCTCCGCCAGGCGCGCGAGTCCGGTGAATCCGGACAGCCTCATCGAGGAGTCGGGGCTCCAGTACACGGGTTCGATGAATGCGTCCCCGGCCTTCGAGGTGGGGGGCCGCAAGCTCACCACGAACCTCTCCCTGAGCAAGACGGACAACACCCTCGAGATCAACAAGAGCCGCAGCGAGAGCCTGCGCATGAACGCTGGCTACACCCTCCCCGGGGATGCGCGCACCAGCCTCTCCCTGGGCGAGAGCCGTTCCCAGTCCGGCGTCTCCCGGCCCGTCTTCGACGGCACGAAGGCCTCCGTGGCGGCGGAGCTGTCCGAGCGCCGCAGCACCAGCCTGTCCTCCTCCCTGTCCTTCAAGCTCCTCGGCTTCGACATGAGGGGGAACCAGAGCTGGTCGAAGGGACTGAACACCAACACCGCCAATGCCGAGGAAGACGCGGGGAACCGCTTCTATGCGAGGGACCGGAAAAACGAGAAGTGGAGCTTCGGCGGCAACGCCAGCGGCCGGCTGAGCGAATCCCTCGTGGGCAGCCTGAAGCTGGGCTGGACCACCAACGACGAGAGACGCCTGCCGGTGACCCTCTCCACCGGGGCCGTCTTCCGGGATCCCACGGACGACCGCGAGAACCAGAACCTGGAGCTCGGCGGATCCCTCAACTGGCAGCTGGATCAGGACCACACGATCAACCTCTCCGCGTCGACTCGCATGAACCGTTTCGACAACCCGGGCGCCCCGGACCAGGACCGGGACCTCTTCAATCGCAATCTCTCTCTCACACTCCGAGGGGCGCGCCCGAGCGGCCTGCGCTACAACAGCTCCTTGTCGTCCAGCCTCTCTCACCGGATCAACCTCCACGCTTCCAGGGCCGGCGACAACCAGCGCAACCTCAATCTCCGGCTCTCCGTGGGCACGAGCTACGAGCGCCACGAGCTACAGGTCACTCACACCTTTCAAATATCCGCACGGCGCACTATCTTCGACTTCGATCGTGAGTTGAGCCCCGACGCCGTCGACCGGCGCAGCGAAATCCACCGCAGTTGGGGCATGACTCACAAGATCCAGCGGTCCTTGCTCAATTCCCTGAGCCTCAGCACCAACTACTCCTACAAGGCCGATGATCTCGGCACGCTGTTGACGGAGGAGGACGCCCAGATCGTCGAGGGGGAGAACAGCGACCACGCGGCGGGGCTCAACATGAGCTATCGTCCGGCCGAAGGAGTCTCCTTGACCATGAGTTACTCGGTCCGGCTCCGGCGCCAGTGGAAGGTCCTCTACGGACGCGACGAAGTCGAACGGGATCGCGTCGCCCGCCACCCTCACGAGACCTTGAGGGTCAACCTCAACTACCAACCGGCCGGACAGACCGGTGTGACCTCCTCCTTCAGCCGCTCGCGGCAGCGCAGCGGCACCTTCGACCGGCTGAACCTCACCCTCACCCGTTCGTTCTGACCGGCCGCGCCGTGCGGCGCCGTGCAGGAGCCCTTCATGCCCCCCATGCCGAAATCCGAGCAGATCTGGTTCAACGGCGAGTTCGTTCCCTGGGACGAGGCCCGCACCCACGTCCTCTCCCACGTGGTGCATTACGGCTCCTCCGTCTTCGAGGGGATCCGCTGCTATGCCACGAAGAAGGGGCCGGCGGTCTTCCGCCTGCAGGACCACGTGACCCGGCTCTTCGATTCGGCCAGGATCTACCGCATGGAGATCCCCTTCGACCGCGGCCAGGTGGCCGAGGCGATCCTGGAGACGATCCGGGTCAACCGGCTCGAGGCCTGCTACATCCGGCCCATCGCCTTCCGCGGCTACGGTTCCCTCGGCGTCGATCCCCTGCCCTGCCCGGTGGACACGGTCATCGCCGTCTGGGAGTGGGGGGAGTATCTCGGCGAGGAGGCCCTGGAGCAGGGCGTCTCGGTGTGCACGTCGTCGTGGAACCGCTCGGCGCCCAACACCATGCCGAACCTGGCCAAGGCCGGGGGCAACTACCTCAACTCCCAGCTCGTTCGCATGGAGGCCAATGCCGACGGCTACGACGAGGGCATCGTCCTCGGTCCCGACGGCCTGGTGAGCGAGGGCAGCGGCGAGAACGTCTTTCTCGTCAAGGACGGCAGTATCCACACCCCCGCGTCCCACCATTCGATCCTGCCCGGCATCACCCGGCACTCGGCCATCACCCTGGCCGGGGACCTGGGCATGGAGGTCCAGTCCGGCGCCATCCCGCGCGAGCTCCTCTACATCGCCGACGAGGTGTTCTTCACGGGGACGGCGGCGGAGATCTCCCCGGTGCGCGCCATCGACAAGATCCCCATCGGCTCGGGCCGGCGGGGTCCGGTCACCGAGCGCCTGCAGAGCTTGTTCTTCCAGACCATCAACGCCGAGGTGGAGGACCGCCACGGCTGGCTCACCTTCGTCTGACAGAGGTTTCCCATGCGACTCTCCCTCGCCCTGTGCGCCGCCGCCCTCCTCGCCTGCCTCCCGGCCCTGACGGGGTGCCAGAGCTCGCTCACCGCCGGCAAGCTCTACATCCAGCAGGAGCAGTACGACAAGGCCAGGGCACAGCTCGAGCTCGCCGTGGCCGAGAAGCCCGGCAACGCCGAGGGGTTCTTCCACCTCGGCAGGGTCTGCGGACTGCAGGGCGACTATCCGGCCATGGCCGACGCCTTCGACCGGGCCCAGGAGCTGGAGGACGAGTTCGACGAGCAGATCGCCGCCGAGAGGCGGCGCTACGGGTCGCGGATCTACAACGAGGGGGTTGCCGCCGCCTCCGGCGAAGTTCCCGACCTGGAGGCCGCGCGCGGCCACTTCGCCCTCGCCGTGCGGGTGCTGCCCGCTGAGTTGATGGCCTGGCGCAACCTCGCCGTCATCGACTATCAGCTGGGTGATCTGGATGGCGCCGTGGCCGGCTTCGAGCACGTCGTCTCGCAGGCGCCCGACGACACGTCGACGTTCCGCATGCTGGGCACCCTGTACCTCAGCCGGCAGAGCTACGACGAGGCGGCGCGCTGCTTCGAGGAGGTGCTCAAGCACGGCGAGCATCAGGGCGCCCTCGTGCATCTGGCCATGGTCCACATGGACCAGGACCGCCCGGCGGAGGCGGGGGAGCTGCTGCAGCGCGCCGTGGCCGTCAACCCGGACTGCTTCGATTGCCACTTCACCCTGGGCAACCTGCACTGGGCCGGCGAGGAGTTCGCCGTCGCCCGCGGCCACTTCGAGCGCGCCGTGGCACTCGACGACGGCAACGCCGATGCCCGCTTCAATCTCGCCGTGACCTACCTGGCCCTCGAGGAGCTGGACCTCGCCCTGCCCTTGCTGGAGCGGCTCTCCGTCGAGCTGCCGGAGAATGCCGCGGTGTGGCGTGAGCTGGGCCGCATCTACGCCTTGAGGTCCCGCATCCAGGAGAGCGAGGCCGCGTACGAAAGGGCTGAAGCCCTGGGCGAGTAGCGTCGCCGAATGCCCGTCTCGCGCGCCCACGCCCTGCGCCAGTACGTCCTCCGGCGCCTGCTCCTGATCCTGCCCACCCTGCTGGGCATCACCTTCCTCGTCTTCCTCCTGTGCCAGTTCGTGCCCGGGGGGCCCATCGACCAGATGCGGATGCGCATCGCCGGCGCCGACCCGGGGGGAGAGGCCGGTGCGGCGGGCGGCGGGCGCCTGTCCTCCATCGAGATTCCCCAGGCCGATCTGGAGAGCCTGCAGCGGTACTACGGCTTCGACCGCCCCCTGCTGGTGCGCTACGGCCTCTACCTGGCGAACCTGGCCACCCTCGATCTGGGCGACTCCTTCCGCTACACCATGCCGGTGGAGGACCTCATCGTCAGCCGCATGCCCATCTCCATCTACTTCGGCGGCATCGCCTTCCTCCTGACCTATTCGATCTGCATCCCCCTCGGGATCCTCAAGGCCCTGCGCCACAAGAGTCCCTTCGACAACGTCACCTCCTTCGTCATCTTCCTCGGGTACGCCATCCCGGGGTACGCCCTCGGGGCCGTGCTCCTCGCCCTCTTCGCCGTGCAGCGGGACTGGTTTCCCCTGGCCGGGTTCGAGAGCCAGGGCTTCGCCGACCTGAGTCTCGCCGGCAAGATTCTCGACCGCCTGCACCACACGGCCCTGCCCGTCCTCTGCTTCGCCATCAGCCTCTTCGCCTTCATGACCATCCTCATGAAGAACAGCCTGCTGGAGAACATGGGCGCCGACTACGTCAAGACCGCCCTCGCCAAGGGCATGACCTGGAAGCGCTCGGTCTTCGTCCACGCCCTGCGCAACTCGCTCATTCCCATCGCCACCAGCTTCGGCAACAACATCTCCCTCATCCTCGCCGGCTCCCTGCTCATCGAGCGGGTCTTCGGGATCCCCGGCATGGGGCTGCTGTTCTTCGAGGCCATCACGGCCCGCGATTACCCGGTGGTCATGGGCTACATCTTCATCTCCTCGGCCCTGCTGCTGGTGGGCAACCTGCTCAGCGACCTGTGCGTGGCCTGGGTCGATCCGCGCGTGAGGTTCGGCGAGTGATCCCGCGCCTCGACCCGATCACCCGCCTGCGCCTGCGCCGCTTCCGCCGCATCCGCCGCGGCTACCTCTCCTTCCTGATCCTGCTGGGCCTCACCGTCCTGTCCCTGCTCTCCAACTACGTCGCCAACCGGCGGGCCATCGTCGTCCACTACCAGGGGGAGTACTACTTCCCCACCTTCCGCTTCCACGACATGGCCACCTTCGGCCAGCAGGACGAGTACGGCTTCGACGACGTCGAGGCCGACTACGCCGCCCTGCGGGCGCGGTTCCAGGAGGCCGGCGGCGGCGACTGGGTGTGGATGCCGGTCGTCCCCTTCGACCCCTACGAGCCGGACTTCAGCTATGACGATCCGCCGCCCAACCCTCCGGACGCCCGGCACTGGTTCGGCACCGACTCCCAGGGCCAGGACGTCTTCGCCCGGCTCCTCTACGGTTTCCGCATCTCCATCCTCTTCGCCGTGGCCCTGGTCTTCACCAGTCAGGCGGCGGGCACCGCCATCGGCGCCCTGCAGGGCTTCGTGGGCGGCCGCTTCGACATCATCAGCCAGCGCTTCATCGAGATCTGGTCGACCCTGCCCTTCCTCTACGTGGTGATCCTCCTGGCCACCTTCTTCAAGCCGAGCTTCGGGCTGCTGCTGGTGATCATGGCCCTCTTCGAGTGGATCCGCATGACCTACTACATGCGCACCGAGGTCTACCGCGAGAAGACGCGCGACTACTGCTTGGCGGCGCGCTCCTTCGGGGCCTCGCGCCGGCGGCTCATCTTTCGCCACCTGCTGCCCAACTGCCTGACACCGCTGGTGACGATCACGCCCTTCGCCATCGTCGGCGCCATCAGCGCCCTGACGGCCCTGGACTATCTCGGCTACGGCCTGCCGGCGCCGACGCCGAGCTGGGGCGAGATGATCGACCAGGCCCTGGACAGCCAGAACCGGGACAAGATCTGGCTCTCCGTGGCCCCCTTCTCCGCCCTCTCCGCAACCCTCGTGCTGGTAACCCTCGTGGGCGAGTCGATCCGCGAGGCCTTCGATCCCAAGCAGTACGCCCACTACCGATAAGCGAAAGGACCGCCATGGGGCGCCGCTTCCCTCTCATCATCCTCCTGCTGCTCACCCTGGGCGCCCGCAGCGGCGCCGAGGATCTCTCCGCCATCGAGTGGGAGACCAACACCGAAGACCCGCCCATCGGCGATCCCGCCGCCCGCAAGGGGGGCGAGTTCCGCACCTTCATGACCGCCTATCCCCTGACCCTGCGCATCGTCGGACCCAACGCCAACGACGCCTTCGCCGCCTGGAAGCGGGCCTTCACCATGGCCTTCACCATGGTCAGCCGCCACCCGACGACGGACCGCCACATCCCGGTCATGGCCACCCACTGGTCGGTGCAGGAGGACGGGCGCACCATCTACTACAAGCTCGACCCCGGCGCCCGCTGGAGCGACGGCCGGCCGGTGACGGCCGAGGACTACGTGCACACCTGGCGCATGATGCGCAGCGAGCACATCGTCGATCCCTTCTTCAACCAGTACGCCGAGGACTACTTCGAGGAGGTCGTCGCCCTCGAGCCCCACGTGCTGAAGATCGTGGGCAAGTTCGAGAGCTGGCGGCCCCTGGACATGTTCGACCTCTGGGCGACCCCCAGGCACGCCGTCACTCTCGAGGAGGGGTTCCCCGACCGCTACAACGACGCCGTCCTGCCGGTGCAGGGCGCCTACGTGCTCACCGAGCGGGTGCCGGGGCAGTACGTCGTCTTCGAACGCCTGAAGGACTGGTGGGGCCGGGACGAGCACTACATGCAGGGCATGTACAACGTCGACCGCATCCACGTGCGCGTCATCGACGACACGGACCGCGCCTTCGACTTCTTCAAGAAGGGAGAGCTCGACTACTACAGCGTGAACACCGCCCGCATGTGGGCGGAGGAGATGGACTTCGAGGCCCTGCGGCAGGGCTGGGCCCACCGCAAGCGGCTCTTCGTCGACTATCCCCAGGGCGTGTACGGCTTCGCCATGAACCTCGAGCGGCCGATCTTCCGGAACCAGGATTTTCGCAAGGCGATCCAGTACCTCTTCCACTTCGACGAGATCAACTCCAAGCTGATGCACAACGCCTACTACCGGCAGGTCTCGGCCTTCACCGGCACCGAGTACGAGAACCGGGACCTGGTGCCGTACGGCTTCGACCCCCGCAAGGCGCGCGAGCACCTGAAGGCGGCGGGCTTCACCCGCCGGGGCGAGGACGGCATCCTCGTCGACGGTGAGGGCACCCGCGCCGCCTTCACCCTCTCCTACGGCAGCAAGGGGCTGGAGCGCCACATGACGGTGGTGAAGCAGACCTTCCAGCGCTTCGGCGTCGACATGGCGCTGCGCCTGCTGGAGCCCGGCACCGCCTTCCGCAACGGGCTCGAGCGCGAGTACGAGATGACCATCATGGGGCGCACCGCCGGCCTCTACCCCAGCCCCCATCAGTACTTCTCCACCGTCTTCAAGGAGTCGAAGAACAACAACAACGTCTGGGCCTTCGGGACTGCCTACACCGATTCCCTCATCGACGTCTACCGTTTCGACACCGACAAGGAGCGCCGCCTGGCGGCGATGCACGAGCTCGACGCCATCGTCCAGGACGAGGCCTTCTACGTGCCCTTCTGGCATGCCCCCTACATGCGGTTCCTGCACTGGGACAACCTGCGGTTCCCGGAGTTCTACTTCCCCAAGCGTACCCAGCAGATGACGGACTGGCAGGTCTTCTGGGTCGACGAGGACCGGCAGGCAGAGCTGCGGGATGCGATGGCCGAGGGCCGTTCTCTCGGGGCGGACCCGGTCGTCGACATCGACCCCTACCGGGTGAAGGACCGCATCGAGGCGGCCCTGAGAGCCGCGGCGGCCCCGGAGTAGGCCGGGAGCGGCTCCGACATGGCGCTCCTGCGAGTCGAAGATCTGCGCACCGTCTTCCGCACGGAGGACGGCGTAGTGCAGGCGGTGGACGGCGTCTCCTTC
>CAZEHQ010000065.1:0-18867 GCA_964512165.1 uncultured Gemmatimonadaceae bacterium
CCCGGGCAGGCGGGCCGGCGCGGCCCCCGGGCGCAGCCCCCTTCGCCGCGCTGGCCCGCCTGCCCGGGTGCCTGCTGCGCCTGGGCCTGGGCCTGGCGGCGACCGTGGTGGTCACCGGGCGCGTGCAGCTGGCCATTCTGCAGCGCTACCCGGACGCCGAGTGGCTGGCGCTGGCGGGCGGGCTGCTGGCCGGAGGCCTGGCGCTCTTCGGAGCCCTGTCCCTGGCCTTCGGCCTGCCCTCCCCGCGCCGGGCCCTGCTGCTCATGGCGGCGGTTCCCATCCTGCTGGTGGCCGCTGGATGCCTGTCGGTGACCCACTTCCCGGAGGCGGGGTTCCGGACCCCGGAGCTGCGCGGCGAGTGGGAGCGCCTGCACCCGACCCTGCGGCTGTCCGTGTGGATCGCGCGGCTGGGGGGAGAGGTGGTGGTCACCGGCGTGGCCCGCTCCCCGGTGGAGTACGGCTCCCCGGGCCTCCCCGAGCCGAGGGGCCCGGATTCCCTCCTCGCGCCGCCGCGGGGCTACGCGCGGGCCGTGGACCTGCGCGCCCCGGAGGCGGGACCCCTGGTCGTCTGGGCGCGGCAGGGGCTGTTCCTCGGCCTCGGCCTGAAGGCCTCGCCCCACTTCGGGGCTCCCGGCCACCTGCGCGTCTCCCTGCCGCCCCGGTAACACCGCGGGCCTGCAGACGCGGCGGGAGCACGCTCCGCCTGGCAGGCTCGGGATCACGCCCCGAGCGGCGCTGATCCTCCGGGGGTCGGAGCGGCCACGAGCACGCCGCGCCCGCGGGTGACAGGGTCCGGGCGAATCACCCCGGCCCTCCTCCCGCCTACAACGAGCTGAGGAAGGCGATCAGCGCTTTGCGGTCCGCGGCGCTCATCCGCCTCACCGCCTCTCTCGACTTCTCGCCTTCGCCGCCGTGGAACATGATCGCCTCCATCAGGGTGGAGGCGCGGCCGTCGTGGAGGTAGGCGGGGACGCCGTTCACCGTCGCCGTCAGGCCGATGCCCCACAGGGGCGGGGTCCGCCACTCGCGTCCGTCGGCCTCGTAGTCGGGCCGGTCGTCCGCCAGTGCGTCCCCCATGTCGTGCAGCAGCAGGTCCGTGTAGGGATGGATGACCTGGTTCGAGAGGTCGGCGACCTCGTCCGGCCCGGTGCGCAGGGTGGGCACGTGGCAGGTGGCGCAGCCGGCGGTCTCGAACAGCTCCTCGCCGCGCAGAGCCTCGGGGTCGTCCAGGCCGCGGCGGGCGGGAACGGCGAGGGTGGCGATGTAGAACACGACGTCGTCGAGGATCTTTTGCGACAGCTCGGGGTCGTCGGCGAGGCCGTCGGCCTGGGGCTGGCCGGCGGTGGACTCGCGCGGGAAGTAGGGGGTGGTGATGCCCATGTCCTCCCTGTAGGCGGCGGCTACCTGCTGCAGCAGGGTGGGGTTGTTGGCCTTCCACCCGAAGCGGCCGAGGACCGTGCGCCCCGTGGACACGTCGAAGACGTAGTTGGGGCGCCCCGAGACGCCGTCGCCGTCGGCGTCCCCGGGATCGGCGAGGGCCAGGATCTCGGCTTCCTCCACCGCCGCCAGCAGGCCCCGGCCGAAGACGGGGGGCGCCATGCGCGCCGAGGTGAGCACCCCCGCCGGCCACTCGGTGTAGGGGTCGATGATGTCGTGCACCGGGTGCCGCAGGGTGTAGGTCCCGCCGTCGTCGAAGCGGCCCTCCTCCTCGAAGTAGCTCACCTCCACGCGCGCCTCGGGAGTGACCCCGAAGATCGCCCGGTCGCCGATCTGCACGCCGAACCCCGGCACCGGCGCCGGGGCCCCGGGATGCTCGGAGCCGGCGCCCGGGAGGCTGACCCGCATGAGGGAGGAGCCGATGAAGGGCGAGGTCGCTCCGAAGCCCGAGCGGCCGCGCCCGTCGCGGCCGTGGCAGCCGGCGCAGGAGGTCTGGTTGAAGACCGGACCGAGGCCGCCGTTGACCTCGGCGGGGGCGCTGACGAAGATCGCCTCGAAGTCGGCGTCGCCGTCGAGAAAGCGGGACAACTGCTCGCCGTCGAGACCGGGCAGAGGGTTCTCGAAGGCGGTGCTGGCGGCGTCGAAGACGGTGGCGGCCCCCCCGGACAGGGCCTTGTCCGCAGCCGGGTCCGGCTCCGGTCCGGAGGGGCCGCCGTCGCCGCAGGCGCCCAGGACCAGGAGGGCGCAGGCGTACCAGGGGCGGCTCGATGGCCGCCCCCTTGAAGCAACCAACCCTCTACTCGGCGAGCA
Source organism: uncultured Gemmatimonadaceae bacterium (assembly GCA_964512165.1). Taxonomy (GTDB): domain Bacteria; phylum Latescibacterota; class UBA2968; order UBA8231; family UBA8231; genus UBA8231. Next base: position 2,248 of record CAZEHQ010000065.1, read on the forward strand.
CCAGGGGCAGGACATCCCCCTCGAGGGTCTGCTGCACCTTGGCGATCGCCTGCTGGGCCATCTCGATCTGGGCCGCGTCGCTGACGATGGCGTCGCGGAAGGGGTTGCTGATGTGGCCGATCTCGTCGATCGACGCCCGGATCTCGCTCTTCAGGCGGCTGTCGAGAGAGCTGTTGCTCGAGGCGACGAACTCGTCGAGGCCGCGGCCGTCGTTGCCGCCGTAGTCCCCGGTATAGGCGTTCCAGACGCTGCGCATGTTGTTCTGGAAGTCGGCCAGGGAGTTGAAGCTGAACTGGGACTCCACGAGGCGGGGGTCCTGCTCGGTGAAGGGATCGGCGATCTTGCCGTTGGCCACCTCGTCGCAGATCCCGACCATGCCGTTGACGATCTCCTGCGCCGCCGACCGCTGCGAGGGGTAGACGTCGCTGCCGGAGCCGGCCTCGATGACCTTGGAACCGAAGTTCCCGCCCGAGGGGATCCAGCTGGCGTGCAGGGCCTCCGCCGTCTGCGCCAGGAGCCGGGTGCTGGCCACGAGGTAGTCGTACTGGCGCCCGGTGAAATCGGCGGTGGTCTTGCTGCCGCCCTCGTCGAAGAGCAGGTACTCGATGGTGTGGAAACCCTTGAGGGTTCCGTCGAGGCCGTTCACGTAATCGGTCCCGAGATCGCTGCCGCTGGCCATGACGCCGTCGAGATCGGTGCGGTTCACGGGCCAGCTGTCGAGGGCCGGATCGTAGCCGTTGAAGTCGACGGGGCCGAAGAGGAAGCCCTCGCTCGCCTCCCAGGGGATGCGGGCGGCGACCCAGGCGTCGCGGGCGGCGGTCAGGGTGGCGTCGCCGGGGTTCTCCCGCAGGTCGGCCACGGCCTCGGCCAGGGCCCCCGCCGCGGCGTCGAGGTCCCGGTAGGTGGGGATGACCACGTTGTTGGTGAAGTCGGCCAGGATCGGCCCGAAGTCGTAGGTCTCGCTGCCGGGGCCGACGACCTCGTCGTCGCCGCCGCAGGCCGCCAGACCGAGGGCGAGGGCCGCGGCGAGGGAAAGGTGGATCGGGCGATGTGCCATGGGATGCTCTCCCGTTTTGAGGTGAGCCTGCTTCAGAACTGGAATCCGAGGGCCAGGCCCAGGGTGTTCTCGTGGTTGAAACGCGCCGCCCCGAGCCGGCGCATGGCGTAGTCGGCCTTGATCACCAGCTTGCGGTCCACGGCGTAGTTGACGCCCACCGTGCAGACCCGCCGGTCGAAGCGGGGGTTGTCGAAGAATCCCTCCGGCACCTCGGCCATGGTGTCGTAGTCGTCGAGGCGCGCGAAGAGGTCGAGGCGCTCGCCGGGGCGGTCGGCCAGCCACGGCAGGATGTCGTACCCGGCCTCGAGGGTGAGGGCGCGGGCGGCGCTGGCCACGGGGCTGCGGAGCACGTCGAGGTTGTTGGAGAGGGTGCGGTTGCGGGCGCTCACGGCGGCGGCGTTCTCCAGATGCCCCCGGAGGAAGAGTCCCGTCGCCCGCAGGCGGTCCCGGTCGAGGCGGGCGTGGACGTCGGCGATGGTGACGTGGGCATCGGTGCCCTCGAGGTCCGGCTTGGGTCGGTTGCCGGCGCTGTCGCCGCGATAGAGGGAGACGCCCACCAGCGCCCCGCGGAGGGGCTCGAAGTCCACCCGGCCCACCATGGCGAGGCGGTCGGCCCGGACCTGCTCGAAGCGCAGCTGGTGGCCGCCGGCGACCCACCGCTGGGAGCTGAAGCCGGTGGCGTCGAGGCCGTTGATCAGCTGCAGCCGCCAGCGCCACCGCCGGACGCGGCCCGAAGCCTGGATGCCGGTCTCGTGCCACAGGGCGGGGATCACCGCCGTCTCGGCCTCGGGGCGCACCGTGCCGTAGTGATCGAGGGGCCGGTAGTGGCTGGTTATCTGGCCCACGGCGAGGTAGAAGTGGCCGGCGCCGATCCGGAGGTGTTCGCCGAAGGAGCGCTTCACGTACAGCTCCTCCAGGATCACCTCGCCGCCCTTCTCGACCTCCTGCTCGAACTCGCCGAACTCCTCGTACTCCAGCTCCATGGCGCCGCCGGTCCCCCCGTGCTCGAACTCGACCTCCGCCTCCAGCTCGACCTTGGGCAGCAGCTCCACCTCCAGCTCCAGGGCCAGCCGGGTGACGTCGATGAGGGCGCGGTCGTCGGGAGCCGAGCCCTCGGGCCGGCTCTTCTGGTCGGGGCCGTAGTCGAACCGCCAGTAGTTGATCTCGCCGTACCCGCTCAGCTCGAAGGGCGTCTCACCGGCGGACTCCTCCGAGGCGGATCCGGGGACCGGCATCAGACAGAGGAGAGCGGCGGCGGCCGCCAGGGCGGGCCTCGACGCGCCCGGGACCCTGTGGCGCGCAACACACCTGGTTGATGGAGCGATCATGCGACCTTTGTGCAGAACACATGACAGAAATACCAACCAACTGAATGAATAACCAGTCAGAAGTTTGATATGCCAAACACACCGAAGATAGCGGGCAGGACCGGAGTGTCAAGCGTGGGCGGACTCCGGGCACTGGCGCCGCCTGCCGGGAGTATCGACCTTTGGCTCGCTGTCCGGGCTCCCTTGGGCCCAGGACCGTCTCAGCCCGCGGGACGACCCGCAAGACGGGCCGCGGACAGCATTCGGGCAACCACCAGGCACAGCAGGGAAGAGACATGACGGAGCGGGAGGAGCACACCGCCGCCGAGCGCTGGATCTCGTACCGGGAGGAGATCAAGGTCCTGGACGCGACCATCCGCGACGGCGGGCTGATGAACGATCACCAGTTCGACGACGACGTGGTGCGGGGCGTGTACCAGGCCTGCGTGGCGGCCGGCATCGACTATATGGAGATCGGTTACATCAACTCGCGGAAGCAGTTCCCGGTCAACGAGTTCGGGCCCTGGAAGCACTGCCTCGAGGAGGACGTGCGGCGCATCGTCGGCGACAACGACACGGGGCTCCGGCTGTCGGCCATGGCCGACGCCGAGAAGAGCGACTACGAGGAGGACGTGCTGCCCCGGGAGCAGAGCGTCCTCGACATGATCCGGGTGGCCACCTACATCCACCAGATCCCCCTGGCCCTGCGCATGATCAAGGACGCCCACGACAAGGGCTACGAGACGACGGTGAACCTCATGGCCGTCTCCAAGGTGCAGGAGCGCGAGCTCGACGAGGCGGTGGAGCTCTTCGCCGACTCGCCCGTGGACGTGATCTACGTGGTCGACAGCTTCGGATTCCTCTACTCCGAGCAGGTGGAGGCGCTGGTGGAGAAGTTCCTCGCCGTGACCAGGGGCAGCGGCAAGGAGGTCGGCATCCACACCCACAACAACCGGCAGCTGGCCTTCGCCAACACCGTGCAGGCGGCCTCGGGCGGGGCGCCGGCAACTGCCAGCTGGAGCTGCTCCTCAGCTTCCTGCACAACCCGAAGTACCACCTGCGCCCGGTCCTCGAGTGCATCCAGAACCACATCGAGCCGATGCGCCAGGAGCTGATGTGGGGCTACGACCATCCGTACATGGTCACGGGGATCCTCAACGAGCACCCGCGCTCCGGCATGGCCTTCAACGCCGAGGACCGCAGCGACCTCGTCGCCTTCTACGACGAGATGGTGGCCCAGGAGTAGGGGAGGCGCCTCTTGCCGCAGCCCAATGTCCTGCTGATCTGCGCCGACCACTGGCCCGGGCCCCTGCTGGGGGCCGCCGGCCACGAGCGCATCCTCACCCCAACCCTCGACCAGGTGGCCGCCAACGGCACCCTCTTCACCCAGGCCTACACGGCCACCCCGACCTGCATCCCGGCGCGGCGGGCGCTGATGACGGGGACCACGGCCCGGACCCACGGCGACCGGGTCTTCAACGAGCACCTCCGTATGGATCCGGACCTGCCCACCATGCCGCAGGTCTTCCGCGACAACGGCTACCAGGCCTACGCCGTCGGCAAGCTGCACGTCTATCCCCAGCGCGACCGCATCGGCTTCGACGAGGTCATCCTCTGCGAGGAGGGGCGCCACCACCTCGGCGGCGACGACGACGACTTCGAGCGCTTCCTGCGCCAGGAGGGCTACCCCGGCCAGGAGCTCACCCACGCCATGGGCAACAACGCCTACACCACCCGGCCCTGGCACCTGCCCGAGCACTGCCACCCGACGAACTGGACGGTGCGCGAGATGAGCCGCGCCATCCAGCGCCGCGACCCGACGCGCCCGGCCTTCTGGTACTGCTCATTCATCACCCCCCATCCGCCGGTGGTGCCGCCCCAGGCCTACTACGACCTCTACGAGCGGCTCGGCGTCGAGGATCCGGTCGTGGCGGAGTGGGCGGCGGAGCCGGAGAGCCTGCCCTGCGCCCTGCGCCTGCACCACGCCAAGGTGCCGCCCATGAACGAGGCCGGGATCCGCCTGGCGCGGCAGGGCTTCTACGGCCAGTGCACCTACATCGACCACCAGCTCCGGCTGCTCGTCGGCTGCCTCCGGGAGGAGGGCCTCCTCGACGACACCATCCTCCTCTTCACCTCCGACCACGGGGACATGCTGGGCAACCACGGCCTGTGGGCGAAGCCGCCCATGTTCGAGTGGTCGGCGAAGATCCCCATGGTCCTCATGCCCGCCGCCGGCTGCGAGCGGAGCCGGCCCGGTGAGCGGGACGGCCGACTCGCCGAGCTGCGCGACGTGATGCCCACCCTCCTCGACCTGTGCGGCCTGCCGGCGCCGGAGACGGTGGAGGGCCTGTCGCTGGTCTCGGGCAGCCGCCGGGAGCACCTCTACTGCGAGCACTTCGAGGACGAGAAGTCGATGCGCATGGTCCGCTCCGGCCCCCACAAGCTGATCTGGTACCCCGTGGGCAACCGGCTGCAGCTCTTCGACATCGACCAGGACCCCATGGAGATGCACGATCTGTCCGATGATCCCGCCCACGCCGGCGTGCGCGAGGACCTCACCCGCCGGCTGCTGGGCGAGCTCTACGGCTCGGACGAACGCTGGGTCCGCGACGGCCGCCTGGAAGGCGAGCCCGACCGCGACGTGAGGCCGGCGCCCAACCGCGGCCTCTCCGGCCAGCGCGGCTGGCGCTGATCGTGTCCCGGCCCACCCCGGCGAAGCGGCTGCCGGCGCTGCTGGCGGCCCTGCTCGTTGCCGCCCCCCTGGGCGCCGCGGAGCCCACCCTGGAGCTGCGGCCCTGCTCCGACGAGGTCGACGTGGGCGGCGCCGAGTGCGGCCGTCTCGAGGTCTTCGAGGACAGGGAGTCCGGCCAGGGACGCACCATCGAGCTGAAGGTGATCGTCCTTCCCGCCCTCGGCGGGGGGGCGGCGCCGGACCCCCTCTTCCTCCTGGCCGGAGGGCCGGGGATGCCGGCCAGCGCCCTGGCGCGCGTCGCCGAGAGGGGACTGCGCCGGGTGCGCGAGCGCCGCGAGATCGTCCTCGTCGACCAGCGCGGCACCGGCGACCTGAGCCCCCTCCGCTGCGACGAAATCGACGCCGACTCGACCTACTTCAACTTCGACCTCGACCTCCCGGTGCAGCAACTGCGCGGCTGCCTGGAGGCCTTCGACGCCGACCCGAGTCGGTACACCACCCCGGCGGCGATGGACGATCTCGACGACGTGCGCCGGGCCCTGGGCTACGAGCGGATCAACCTGTGGGGGGGGTCCTACGGCACGCGCGCGGCCCTGGTCTACCTGCGCCGCCACCCGGAGCGCGTGCGCGCCGTCGTCCTCGACGGGGTCGCTCCCACGGGGATGCGCATGCCCCTCCACATCGGCGAGGACGCCCGGCGCTCGGTGGAGCTGATGCTCGCCGACTGCGAGGCCGACCCCGACTGCGTCGAGGCCTTCCCCCGGGTGCGAAGCCGCTACGAGGAGCTGCTCGCCCGGCTCGAGGAGGCCCCCGAGCAGGTCGCGGTGCCCCATCCCCGCACCGGGCAGGTGGTCGAGCTCGAGCTGCAGCGCCGGCACGTCCTGTTCCTCCTGCGCGCGGCCCTCTACGACGCCGAGACGACACGCCTCCTGCCGCTGGTGATCGAGCGCGCCCACGGCGGCGACTACGGGCCCCTGCTGGCCCTCTCCGAGCCGCTGATGGAGGGCGTGAGCGAGATGAACGTGCCCCTCCTGTTCTCGGTCCTGTGCGCCGAGGACGTGGCCTGGCTGACCGAGGAGGACCGCCGCGGGGTCGCCGCCGAGCCCTTCCTGGGCCCCGCGGTCCTCGACGTGTGGGGGCCGGTGTGCGACTTCTGGCCCCGAGGGCAGCTGCCCCCGGGCTATCACGACCCCGTGGTCTCCGACAAGCCGGTGCTGGTCCTGTCCGGACGGCTGGACCCGGTGACGCCGCCGCGCTGGGGGGAGTCGGTGGCCCGGCACCTGTCGAACTCGCTCCACGTGGTCGTGCCCGGCGCCGCCCACGGGGCCTCGGTCTACGGCTGCGTGCCCAGGCTCATCGCCCGGTTCCTCGAGGACGCCGGCGTCGACAACCTCGACGCCGGCTGTGTCGACGACCTCCGGCGGCCCATGTACTTCCGCTCCTTCACCGGTCCGCGGGTCGGGGCGGAGGCCGCGGAGGCGGCGGCGGGAGGCGCCGAGTGATCTCCGTCGAGGGACTGAGCAAGCGCTTCGGCGAGGTCACGGCGGTGGACGGCGTCTCCTTCGCGGCGCGGGACGGCGAGGTGACGGGGCTGCTGGGCCCCAACGGCGCCGGCAAGACGACGACCCTGCGCATGCTCTACGGTCTGATGCGGCCCGACGGCGGGCGCATGGCCGTGGACGGCGTCGACGCCGCCGCCGACCCCGCCGGCGTCCGCGCCCGGATGGGGGTGCTGCCCGACGCCCACGGCCTCTACCAGAGGCTCACCGCCCGCGAGCACCTGCGCTACTTCGGACGGCTCCGGGGTCTGGCCGGCGCGGCCCTCGAGCGCCGCGTCGAGGAGCTGGTGGAGCTCCTCGACATGGGCGCCATCGCCGGCCGCAGGGCCCAGGGCTTCTCCCACGGCGAGCGGACCAAGGTCTCCCTCGGACGGGCGCTGGTCCACGATCCCCGCACGGTGCTCATGGACGAGCCCACGAACGGCCTCGACGTGGGCAGCACGCGGGCGGTGCGCGGCCTGATCCGCCGCATGCGCGAGGAAGGCCGCTGCGTGCTGTTCTCCAGCCACATCATGCAGGAGGTGGCGGCCTTGTGCGACCGCATCGTCATCCTCGCCGAGGGCCGGGTCGCCGCGGATGGGACGCCTGACGAGCTGCGGGCCCGCACCGGCCACGCCAACCTGGAGGACGCCTTCGTCGCCTTGAGCGGCCTCGACGAGGTGGAGTCGTGAGGGTCCTGCCGGCGGTCCTGCGCAAGGAGCTGGTCGACGGGATCCGCGACCGGCGGTCGGTCCTGGCGACCCTGATCTTCCCCCTGACCATGCCCTTCCTCCTGCCCATCATCTTCCACACGATGCTGGAGCGCGACCGGGAGTCGCTCGACATCGACATCCCGGTGGTCGGCGCCGAGCGCGCCCCCGACCTGGTGGACTGGTTCGGGCGCCGGGGATACGCCGTCGTCGACGGTCCCGCCGACCCGGAGGAGGCGGTGCGCGCCCAGGACCTCGACTTCGTCCTCGTCGTGCCCGAGGACTTCGCCGCCGACTTCGCCGAGGGCCGCCGCGCCGCCGTCGAGCTGGTTCACGACGGCTCGCGCAAGGAGGCGTCCCAGGCCGTGGGCCGAGTCCGCGGCCTGGTGAGAAGCTACAGCCGGGTCGTGGGCAACCTGCGCCTCATGGCCAGAGGCGTCAGCCCCGGGCTGGGCCACGCCGTCACCATCGACGACGTCGACGTGGCCAGCCCCCGGCAGCGGGCGGCGAGCTGGTTCACCTTCATCCCCATGCTCGTCATCCTCGCCGCCTTCATGGGAGGCATGAACCTGGCCATCGACGCCACCGCCGGCGAGCGCGAGCGCCAGTCCCTGGAGCCGCTCCTCGTCAACCCGGTGCCGCGGCGGACCCTGGTCCTGGGCAAGTGGCTGGCGGCCTCGGCGTTCTCGGGGGCGGGGGTCGGGCTCACCCTGGTGGCCCTGCTCTTCGCCCTCAGCCGGGTGCCCCTGGAGCAGCTCGGCCTGGAGCTTCACATCGGCGGCCGGGAGGCCGTGTGGCTGCTGCTGGGGACCCTGCCCCTGGCGTTCTTCGCCGCCGGCCTGCAGGTCACCTGTTCCACCTTCGCCCGTTCCTACAAAGAGGCCCAGACCTACCTCTCGCTGCTGATCATCCTGCCCATGGTCCCCCACTTCATCGCCTCTCTGTGGAGCCTCGGAGACGCCTGGTGGATGTTCGCCATCCCGGCCCTGGGCCAGTACGTGCTGCTCACCGACGTCCTCGGCGGCGAGCCGGTCCGGGTGGGGGCCTGCCTGGCGGTGGTCCTGTCCTCGACCTTCCTCGGTCTGGTCTGTGTGGAGATCACGGCGCGGCTCTTCGAGAAGGAGCGGATCATCTTCGGGCGCTGAGGCGGCGCGGCCGGGGCCGCCGCCGGCGCCCGCAACCGGGTCGAGCGAATGCCGGGGGTCCGGACCGTCAAGCTCAGCCAGCACGCCATCCTCGGCCTCTACGGCGGCTACCTCGCCCTGCTCTGGGCGACGCAGTCCACCATGGTCTATCCCGGCACCCACCTGCGCCAGCGCCCGGGGCCGCAACCCGTCCACGAGGGCCGCGAGGTGGTCTGGCTCGAGACCAGCTTCGGCCGGGTCGAGGCCTGGTACCTGCCTCCGGCCCCGGAGAGCCGCCCCGCGGGACCGGGGCCGGCGGTGATCCTCGCCCACGGCAACAACGACCTCATCGACACCATGCCCGAGGGGTTCCTGGGCTTCCGCGAGCGCGGCTTCGGCCTCCTGCTGGTGGAGTACCCGGGGTACGGGTCCTCGGACGGGGCGCCGTCGCTGGAAAGCGTGACCGAGACCTTCACCGCGGCCTACGACTCCCTGGTCTCGCGCCCGGATGTGGACGGCGGCCGCGTCCTCGGCCTCGGCCAGTCCCTCGGAGGCGCCGCGGTCTGCGCCCTGGCCTCCCGCAGGCCGCTGCAGGCCCTGGTCCTGGTGGCCGCCTTCGCCGACCTGCCCTCCATGGCGCACCGCTACCTGGCTCCGGCCTTCCTCGTGCGCGATCGCTACGACAACGCCGCCGTCCTGCGCTCCTTCGCCGGCCCCGTCCTCGTGGTGCACGGCACCCGGGACGGCCTCATCTCCCACGCCCACGGCGAGCGTCTGGCGCGGGCGGCTCCGAGGGGCCGGCTGATCAGCTACGACTCCGGCCACGGCGATACCCCCCCGGACTTCGGCCGTTTCTGGCGGGACCTGGACGCGTTCCTGGAAGAGGCCGGCCTCAGGCCTTGAGACGGACCCTCCGCCGCAGGTAGAGGAGCGCGATGTAGTCGTAGGCGGCGTGGGCCACGACAGGCACCAGCAGGTTGCCGGACCACAGGTAGAGGCCGCCGAACCAGAGGCCGAAGAGGGTGGCGAGGACGGCGTAGGCGAGGCTCACGCAATGGGCGGCGCCGAAGAGCAGGGCCGCCGCGGCCAGCCCGGCTCCGGGCCCCGCGGCAGCGGCGAAGGCGGACTGCAGCACCCCCCGGAACAGGGCCTCTTCCCCGAGGCCGGCCAGGACCGCCACCAGGGCGAGGCGCGCCGGCGAGTTGAGCAGCAGAGGCTTCAGAGTCTCCTCCACCGATTCCGCCAGCCGCCGGGCCCAGGGGACCCCGTGGTGCACGGCGAGGACCAGCGCCGCCGCCGGGAGCAGGGCCGCCGCCAGCCCCCGGAGCACCTCGGCCAGGGAGAGGTGCAGGCCGTGCAGGGGCGGCTCCCCGAGGAGCGGGCCGGCGCCGAGGGCCAGCAGCAGCAGGGCGCCCTGCACGCCCGCCGCGGCGAGGAACATCCCCCCCGGCGACACGGGATCGGGCCCCGGGCGGCTGTCGCCGCCCTGGCCGGGTGGACCGGCCCCGGTCGCCGGCCGGCCGCCGTCGGGCGCCCGCTTCCGCCGCCAGCCGGCTCCGTAGACGACCGCGTTGAACAGCAGCAGCGCCATGGCCAGCAGCACCTGGGCGGTGCGCGTCAGCGCGCCGGGATAGAGGACGGGGACCAGGTAATGCTCGACGAATCCGCCGGCGTAGGCCGCGTCCCCGGCGGCCAGGCGCAGGTGCCGCTCCAGCGGCGTCAGGGGGCAGATCCAGCCGGCGGCCTCCACGGCCACTGCCCAGCCGAGGGCCGGCAGGTGGAGCCAGGCGAGGCGTCGCCGCCGGACCGCGGCCAGCCCGCCGAGGAGGGCGAAGAGGATGAAGGCCAGGTGGAGGACGACGACCAGATCGGCCAGCAGGCGGTGGACCATGGCGGCTAGGGTGGGGGCGCCCGCGCCGTGCCGCAAGGCGCGGGGCCCGCATCTGGCTCCGCCGGCGGCCGGCGGCCTACCTTGTGCGCGGAACGCCGGTAACCCGCCACCCCTCCGCCCAAGGAGCCTGACCCATGTCGAAGGAGCCCAAGTACCGAGTCGCCCTCATCGGCGGCGGCCGCGCCGGCCCGTCGAGGGCCCACGCCTTCGATGCCCATCCCCTGTGCTCGGTGGTGGCCGTGGCCGACACCGACCCCGAGAACCTGGAGCTGACCTCGCGGCGCTTCGGGGCCGCCCCGTACTCCACCTGGGACGAGATGTTCGCCAAAGAGCGGCTCGACATCGTCCTGCCCATCCTGCCGGTGCGGCCCAACGCCGACGCCGTGGTCGCCGCCGCCGAGGCCGGCGTCAAGGCGATCTTCTGCGAGAAGCCCCTCACCGCCTCCCTCGTCGACGCCGACCGCATGGTGGAGGCCTGCGCCAGCGGCGGCATCCCCCTCGGGGCGGGGGTGATGGTCTCCTCCCATCCCGACTACCGCCGCGCCTACGGCCTGGCCTCCGGCGGCACCATCGGCCGCGTCCACCGGATCAACCTCTACGGCAGCAACAACCAGGGCGGCTGCCACGGCCTCAACCTGACCCGCAAGTTCGCCGCCCGGGCCGCGGTGGAGCAGGTGATCGGCCGCGCCTCCGAGGACCCCCACAGCGACCACGAGCATCCCTACGACGGCGCCCCCACCGGCTTCGGCAACGTCGGCGGCTGGGTGCGCTTCGCCAACGGCGTGGAGGCTTTCATCGGCGTCGACGAGACATCCCTGAGCTGCCTCGAGGTCATCGGCACCCGCGGCATGATCCTCAACCGCAACAACACCGGCCTCGGCCTGCAGTTGCGCCTGGCTCCGGAGGAGCATGAGAGGCCCGGCCTCGCCGACATGGAGCCGGTGGAGGCCGGATTCGAGAAGGAGCTCAACACCGACCGGGGCTATGACGAGGCCGGCTGGATCGACCCCGGCGACGTCATGCGCGCCATCGTCGACGACTTCATCCGCGTCCTCGAGGAGGGCGGGGAGCTGGAGATCACCACGGGGGACGATCTGCGCCACGCCCTCGAGATCGCCATCGCCCTGCGCGAGTCCCACCGCCGCGGGCAGGTGCCCCTCGCCCTGCCGCTGGAGGACCGGTCCCTGACCATGTATCCGCAGCGCACGCGGTGGCACTACAAGAAGACAATCCTGGGCCGCGAGGCCTACATGGACCAGCTGGCGCAGCAGAAGCGGGAGGGGTGAGGCGGGATCCTCACGAGGTCTGCAGGAATGCCGCTCCCCCGCCGGCCCCGGGGGATCTCTCACTCCAGGAGGCGGACTCCGCGGATCTTCAGGGCCGCCCAGCGGTGCGTTCGCGGCGACGGCCCCGCGCGCAGGACGAAGCGGCTGTCGGCGAGAAGTCCCGTGTAGAAGAAGCCCGCCCGGCGCAGCGAGTCCGGCAGAGGGGCTTCCACCCGGAAGCGGCCGGTTCCCTCCACCGGGAAGACCTGCCCGGGCGTGTCGTTGAACTCGACCTGGACAGCGGTTGGCGCCGCCGGGGCCCCCGGGTCGACGGCGGCCTCGAAGCGGACGCGGCGCCTGGTTCCGTCGTTGTGCAGAAGGAAGGTGGAGCGGCGGTCGAACCAGAGGCCGCTGCCGTCCGCGCGAGCGGGGTCCTCGCTGCAGCCCCGGATGATCTGTCCGAGGGAGGCCCCCCCCGGCCGGGTGAGGTCCAGGTGATCGGCAAACCGGCCGCGGTCCTCCTCGTCTCCGAAGGGGCCGAAGCGGCTGACCCCCTCCCCGGTCATGGGAAAGTACTGGACCGCGAACCGGTGGCGCCGCGGGGCCGGCGGGGTGATGTACCCCAGGGAGCGCAGCTCCTCGAGCTTTTCCGCGGTCGGGTCGGCCTGCGACCGCTGCCGGGCGTTGAAGATGCCCAGGTTCCTGTTGTAGTGCCGTTGCATGGCCCCGTAGAGCCTGGCGGCCTCGTCGGCCTCGGTCTCGAGCAGGTTCCGGGTCTCCCCGGGATCGCGGCTCAGATCGTAGAGTTCCTTGGTGTCCCGCAGCCTGTCGAGGATCAGCTTCCACCTCCCCTCCCGCAGGGTCTGGATCAGCGTCCCCACGGGCCGGTTGGCGAAGAAGGTGCCCTCCGAATGGATCGGCCGGGCCTCTGTCAGGGCCTTCGCGGTCCCGGAGAAGGGCCACAGGGACCGGCCCTGCACCTGTTCCGGCACCGGCATGCCGGCCCTCTCCAGCAGGGTGGGGAGCACGTCGATGAGGCTCACGGGGCGGGAGATCCTCCGGCCGATCCCGTCCTCCGCGGGGTCGAAGAGGACGAGGGGGACGTGCAGACCCACGTCGTAGCCGGAGTTGGCGTGTCCGAAGAACCCGTGCTCCAGCAGCTGCTCGCCGTGGTCGGAGGTGACCAGGACCACCGTGTTGCGGTCCAGCCCGTTGCGGCGCAGGGCCTCCAGGATGGCCCCCACCGCTTCGTCCCAATACGCGATGGAGGAGTCGTACAGGTCCGAGTAGTCCTCGAAGTAGCGGGCGACTTCGCCCGGGTCCTCCCCTTCACCCCGCCACTTCTGCACCGTGGACCACCAGGCGCGCATCACCATGGTCTCGAGGAGCAGGGTGTCCTGCATGTCGAAGACGAAGGCGGAGGGGTCGGCCATGCGGCTGAACTCGGCGGCCGGTATCCGATGCGGGTCGTGGACGTCGAGAAAGTGCAGGTATGCCAGGAAGGGACGGTCTCCCTCCCGGGAGTGCCTGTCGATGAACTCCGAGGCCGCCTCGGCCAGCTCGAAGGCCGAAGCCCGGTTGTTCTCGAAGTGCTCGTGGAACCCCTGGTCCATCCCGTACTTCCGGCCCGCCAGGCCGTTGGCGATGAAGGCCGCCGTGGTGTAGCCGGCGTCGCGGAAGATCTCGGCCATGGTCAGGTTCGCGTCCTCGAGCACGTAATCCGAGTTCACGTACCCGTGGGCGAGGGGGTATTGGCCGGTGAAGAGGGAGGCGGTGGAGGCCTGGGTGTAGTCCGAGGGAGCGTAGCAACGCGTGAAGAGGGTTCCCCTCTGCGCCAGCCGGTCGACGGCGGGGCTGGTGGGCTTTCCGTAGCCATAGCAGCCGAGACGGTCCGCCCTCAGTGTGTCCATGAGCAGGATGAGGATGTTCGGCCTGGGGGCCTGCGGGGTGGTGCAGGCGATCAGCCCGGAAAGGGCGGCTGCGGCGGCGGCGAGAAGAGGAAGGATCAAGGGAATGGGCCGGGGGTTTCTCGTGTGGGGTTGGCGCGTGGAGCCGCGGGCCTCGCCCGCTCTCCCGGACGCAACATCAACGGGGTACCTTGAGCAAGGTATGACCCGAAGGTCAACGAGTCCCGCGCGCCTGCCATGGGCCCGCATGCTCCTGATCGGGGCGGCGGTCTGCGCTTGCGACCCCGGCCCCGCGGAGCGGCAGCAGCGACTCCGTGCCCGCTACCCGCTGGGAGCCGCCGGAGCCGGGTCGATCGCGGCCTTGCAGGCTGCGGTGGACCGGGGCCGGGCGTCGCCTGAGGACCGCTGCGACCTGGCCGCGGCCCTGGCCGCCGGGGGGCGGCTGGGTCCCGCCCTGGAGGTCCTGGAGGAGGCCCGCGGGCTCCATCCCGAGAGCGTGAGGGTTCTCTACAACCTGGGCGATCTGCAACGCCGCCTCGGGCGCCTGGGCGAGGCCGTGAAAACCCTCACGGGGGCCGTGCGCCAGGAGCCGGGTTTCGCGGACCTCCGCCTCAGCCTCTGCGGGGCGTACGCCCATCGGGCCCCGGTCGCCGCTGCCGGCTCGCCGGAGCGGGTGGTGCAGGCCGACCTCGACAGTGCCCTCGCTCACTGCGCGGCGGCTGTCGGCCTGTGGCCCGAGAACGCCTTCTACCGGCACAACCTCGGCCGGGTCCTGTACCTGGCCGCCAGGTACGAAGAGGCGGCCGAGGCCTTCGCAGAGGCCCTGGGGCTCGACACAGGCCGCCAGGACAGCCGCCTCTACCTGGGGAAGTCACTGGTCGTGGCCGGCAGGTTCGAGCCCGCCCTCGAGCACCTGAGCGGCTCGGTGGCGGCGGCGCCGGAGGACGCCGAGGGACACTACTTCAGGGGCCGCGCTCTCGAGGGGCTCGGACGGCTCCCCGAGGCGGCCCGGGCCTACGAACGGGCGGTGGCCCTGCGGCCGGAGTACGCCGACGCCCTCTACAGCCTCGGCCGAGTTCTCCACCGGGATGGGCGGCAGGCGGAAGGGGACAGCGTACTGGTCCGCTTCGAGTCCCTCGAGGCCCGGGGCGGGGCCGGACTGGCCGCGGCCCGGGCGGCGGTTCAGCGGCAACCCCGGAATCTCCTCTCACGCCGGGCCCTGGCAGCGGGCCTGATCGCAATTGGACAGCTGTCCGAGGCCCGGGAACAGCTGCTCGTGGCGCGCGCCGTGGATCCCCGGCACGCGGGGGTGCTCTTCGATCTCGGTCTGGTCCTCGCGCGCCAGCAGGACTGGCCGGGCTCGATCGCGGCGCTGATCGAAGCGGTCCAGATCGAGCCCGACTCGGCGGCCTACGGCGTGCGCCTGGCCCAGGCCTACGCCGGCGCCGGGATGACGGCAGAGGCGGGGCACACCCTGGGGAGGATCCTGGAGGCGCATCCAGACCACGGCAAGGCGCGGCTGGAGATGGCCCGGATCGAGGAGAGCCGGGGTCGGCTGGGGGAGGCGGAGAGGCTGCTGAAGGACCTGTTGCGCGTTCCGGCCGCAGGGGTCGATCCGGACGAGGTCCGGTTTCGCCTGGCCGTGATCCTCCTGCGCAACGAGCGTCCGGCCGAGGCCGGGCCGCTCCTCGAGGAGGTCGTGGCGAGGGATCCGGCCTTCCCCCGGGCAGCGGAACTGCTGCGCGCCCTCGAGCGGCGCCAGAGTGGCGGCGGACTCTGAAGCCCGGCGGCCGGCTGCACTCGGGCGACCCGGGTGAGGTTTCGGGATTTTCCGTTCTCCCCCTCAGTGGCTATCTATATCCCAAGGCCGCCCGTTTGGGCCTTTCACCCATGACAGGACAGGAGTCACGATCCATGGCGCCTTCGGACCGAAAGCCACACCCGGGAAGCCCAGTGGGCGGCACCGGGGGCCGGGGTCTTGCCGGACCCGGTCCGGGGTCCTTCCGCGCCGCGCTGGGCCCGGCGATCGCCGGAGCCCTGGTCTCGGCGATGGCGGCCCTCCCCGGCTGCGGCGAGCCCGAACGTCCGCTGCTGCATCCCAAGGATCTGCTAGGGCGCACACCCGAGGCGCTCATGGAACGCCTGGGGGCGGCGGACATGCACATCGAGGAGACGCCGACGCGGATCGGCTTCCTGCGCTGGAACGACCTCGGCGGCATCCGGGTCCTCGTCTCCTACACCGACTCGACCAGCACCTACGTCACCTACCGGTTTCCCGAGGAGGGGCCCTTCGACGAGGAGCAGGCCTTTGGCACCCTTGGATTGAGCCGGCCTTCCACGGCGGGCCGGCCCACGAAGGGGAGCCCGGCGCGGGTCTGGGATCCCGCGGAGGAGTTCTCTCGCCTCTCGGTCAATCCCTTCACGAGGCTGATCTCGGTGGGCCCTTTGCCGGAGTGGGCCAAGCAGGGGATTCGCCACACCGAAGCCTCCGGTCCTCTGGACATGCCGCGGGGGGCGTCCGCCGAGCCGTGAGAAAAGGCTTGACTTGCCCCCTCGCCATTACTTATAACATCCCGCGATAGGAGCCCCCCGTGGCTCTCAGGCGGACGGCGGGAAGCCGAGCCTCGGCGCAGGCGGTGCGACGATGGAAAGACAGAACAGCAGAGTTGCCTCGACAGGGACTCTCGACCGCGTGGACCGCCGGCCCTCGGAGGCCGCGCCCCCCTTCATCCAACTACCCTCGAGCACTCCCAACCCTTCCGAAGGAGGATTTGGCACATGCGAGTTTCTCGCTGGCTCACGGCTGTGAGCCTGGGTGCCCTTCTCGCCGGTACTGCCTTCGCGCAGACCACGAGATACGGGGATCCGGACTGGGTCCGAGAGGACGCCTGGCGCAGCGGCATGCCCGTCGTGCTGACCGCTGGCACTCAGGACGTTCAGTATTCCTTTGATGGCAACCCCCTCCCGATCCCCTTCACCATCTCCGGCACGCGGGCTACCGTCTACCTGGCGGTCTACACCAGCGGCGCCAACCCGCAGTACGGCGGCGATCCCTTCCGCACCGGCGGCATCGGCGGCGCCGTCTTGAGGGCCGCCGGGATCGACACCCTGGTGTCCCTCTCCGCGGGG
>CAZEHQ010000066.1:0-14640 GCA_964512165.1 uncultured Gemmatimonadaceae bacterium
CCTTCGAGGACATGGCGATCTACGGGATCCTGGCCTCCGATCTCGACGCGCCCCTGAACAGTTGGCGCTTCAGGACGCGGGAAGCTACCCTTCCCCGCCGCCATGCGGCGTCCCTCGCGCCCCCCGTCGATGGCGGGTGGGGCCCTCCTTCTCACGATCGTGCTCGCGGGAGCCTGCACCCCGGAGCCGGAACCCGGCCCGAGCCCGGGGGCGCCGCCTGTTCCGGCCTCCGAAACGGCGATGACCTGGCCCGATCCCGACTCGGCCGTGGCCTGGCAGTCCTGGGGGCCGGCGGCCTTCGACGCCGCCCGAGCCCGCGACGTGCCGGTCCTGCTCTACGTCTCCGGCCCAGGCTGCGAGGGCCTCTTCGCCGGCGACGAGGGGGTGGCCGCCTGGAACGCGGAGACGCGCTTTCTGCCCGTGCGCATCGATCCCGAGAGACAGCCTCACGTGGCGCGCCGCTACGCGCCGGCGGGATGCCCGTCGATCAGCGTCCTCGACTCCTCCGGGGGGGAGGTCGTGCGCGCTACCGACATTCCCGCCGACAACGTGACCCGGCTGCTGACGCGCATCCATCACCACCGGCGCCAGGATCCCTCCCGCCTGCGGGTGCCGCCGCCGCCCGCCGCCGGCCGCCGCCACCCACTCTCGGTGGAGGATGTGCATGCGGCCGTGGTCTCCGACTACGACGAGCGCTTCGGCGGCTTCGGCGGAGCCCACAAGTTCCCCGAGCCGCAGGTGATCGCCTTCCTCCAGGCGTGGGAGAGCCGCGGGGGCGATCCCGAGGCGGGACGGATGGCGCGCCACACCCTCGATGCGCTGCTGGCCAGCCCCTTGTGGACCCCGCGAGGAGTCCTGAGCTACTCCCACACGCCCGACTGGACGACGCCGCGCCGGGAGATGAGCGGCGGCGCGCAGGCCGGGCTGCTGAGGGTGCTGGCCGCCTCCGACTCCTCCGCCCACCGCCAGGCGGCGGCTGCCCTGTTCGAGATCCTGCGGCGGGACTGGTACGACGAGGAGCGGGGCGTCTTCCGCACTCGGCGGCTGGGCGCTGCCGACGGCCGGTGGTGGTCGGATCCCACGGTCTACAGCGGGGACAACCTGCTGCTGATCCGCGCCCTCCTGGGCTCGGGAGCCGTCCTCGGCCGGGAGACCGCCGCCCGCGAGATGGCGGCAGCGGCCGGCGACTTCCTGCTGCGGGAATGCCTGGACACCGACGGCAGGGTCCGCCGCGACGACGGCCCGGAGCCCGCCGCGGGTCTGCTGAGCGACCAGATGCTGGCCTCCCTCGCCTTCGGCGATCTCGCCCGCCACGGCGGCCGCGACGATTTCGCCGATGCCGCGCGGAAGGCCCTCGGGTGGGCGGACCTTCACTTGTGGGACGAGATGGCCGGCGCCTACGCCGACGCCTCCGACCCGGCCGCTCCGGAGGCCTGGCCGCGGCGGTACGCCCTCGACGGCGACGGCCGGCGGCCGGCGGGACAGGCCCTGGCCGTCGAGGCGCTGCTCGCTGCCGGCGAGACCGACCGCGCCCGGAGGATCCTGGAAGGCCTCCGCTACCCGGTTCCGCCGGCACGGCCCCAGGCGTCGATGGCCGCCCTGCTGCTGAGTCTCGAGGACGGGGCGGAGCCGCCATGAAGCTGCTGATCACCGGCGCCCACGGGCTGCTGGGACGCACCCTGCTGGAGACCGACTGGGGCGCCGATGCGGAACTCGTGGGGTGCGGCCGGCGTCCCGGTGCCGTGGGCGGAGGCGAGTGCCGGGTCGTCGACCTCACCGACCCGGGCGCCGTCGGCGAGCTGATCTCCCGGGAACGTCCGGACCGGGTCATCCACACGGCGGCGGAGACCAACGTCGATCTGTGCGAGACCGAGCCGGCGCCGGCGCGGCGGATCAACGTCGACGCCGTGGCCAACCTGGCGGCCGCCTGCGCCGCCTCGGGCTGCGGCGTGGTGCAACTGTCGACCGACTACGTCTTCGACGGCGCCGCGGGACCCTACTCCGAAGAGGACGAGACCCATCCCCTGTCGCACTACGGGCGCATGAAGCTGGCGAGCGAGGCCCTCGTCCTCGAAGGGGGCGGCCCCGGCCTGGTGCTGCGTACCTTGTGGCTCTACGGCCACCGCCGCGGGGCTCGGCCGAACCTGGTCACCTGGCCGCTGGCGGCCCTGGCCCGCGGCGAGACGGTGCGCGTCGCCGCCGACCAGTGGGGCAACCCGACGCCGGTGGCCGATCTCGCCCGGGCGGCGGTCGGGTTGTGTGTCCGCGGCGCCACCGGGTGCTTTCACGTGGGGGGGGCCTCGTTCATGACCCGGGAGGAGCTGGTGCGCCGCACCGCGGCCTTCTTCCAGTTGGACTGCGGGAGGCTGGAGACGGTGACCACCGCCGAGGCCGGACAGGCGGCGGCGCGGCCGCTGCGCTCCGGCCTGCGCACGGACCGGCTCGAGGGCGAGCTCGGCTGGGCCCCGTCCGACCTGGAGTCGGGGCTGGAACTCATGGCCTCCGAAGAACCCTTCCGCCGCGACTTCGCGAACCTCGTCGACCTTGGGGAGGCCCGCAGGTGAAGGACCGACTCTCCATCTCCCTCGTCGCTCCGACCTACAACGAGCGCCAGAACGTGGTCCTCCTGGCCGAGGAGATCTTCGGCCTCCTCGGCGGCTGCAACGACATCGACCTGGAGCTGATCATCGTCGACGACAACTCGCCCGACGGCACGGGGCAGGCCGCCGAGGAGCTGACGGAACGGTTCCCGGTGCGGGTCGTGCACCGCCCGGGCAAGCTCGGCCTCGGCTCGGCGGTGATGGAGGGATGGCGCCACTCCGAGCGCCCCTGCCTCGGCGTCATCGACGCCGACTTGAGCCACGACCCGGCGATCCTGGCCGATCTCGTGCGCGGCCTGCGCGCCCACGACCTGATGATCGGCAGCCGCTTCGGCGAGACCAGCCGCGTCATGAAGTGGGCCCTGCACCGCAAGATGATCTCCTTCCTCGGCGTCGGCATGGCGCGGCTCATCACCGGCGCCGAGGACCCCCTCTCGGGGTACTTCTGCCTGCGGCGGGAGGTGCTGGGAGACCTGCGCCTGACCTCGGGCGGCTACAAGATCCTCTTCGAGATCCTGGTCAAGGGCCGCTACCGCTCCCACCGCTCCATCCCCTACGTCTTCCGCAACCGCCAGTTCAGCGCCAGCAAGCTCGACTGGCGGGAGTACCTGCTCTTCGCCAAGCAGGTCCTGGTCTTCGGGTGGCGGCGCCTCCTCCGACGCCGGGGCGGCTCCCCATGACGGCCGCCGAACCGGCCCGCGAGGCCGGCTCCGCCCTCGCGGACTCCGCCGCCGAGGTGGACCTGAGCGTGGTGATCCCCAGCTACAACACGCGGGAGCTGATGGAGCAGGCCCTGCGCACGGTGGACGAGGCCAGCGAGGGTTTGGTGGTACAGGTGATCGTCGTGGACAACGCCTCCCGCGACGGGAGCCAGGAGATGGTGGAGGCCGGCTTCCCCCACGTGGAGCTGATCCGCAACGACCGCAACCTCGGCTTCGGCGGCGCCAACAACATCGCCTTCCGGCGGGTGAAGGGGCGCCACGTCCTGCTCCTCAACTCCGACACCATCGTCCGCGCCGACACCCTGCGCACCCTGGTGGAGTTCATGGACGAGCACCCCGAGGCCGGCGCCGCGGGCTGCCGGATCCTCAACCCCGACGGCAGCCTGCAGCTCGACTGCCGGCGCGGCTTCCCGACACCGTCGGCGGCGTTCTACAAGCTCACCGGCCTCAGCCGCCTGTTCCCGCGGAGCCGCCGCTTCGCGCGCTACAACCTCACCTACCTGGACCCCGAGGAGACGAGCGAGGTCGACGCCCTGTCGGGCTCGTGCATGATCGTGCGCGGCCGGGTCCTGAAGGAAGTGGGGGGGTTCGACGAGGACTACTTCATGTACGGAGAAGACCTCGACTGGTGTTTCCGCATGGGCCGGGCGGGATGGAGGATCTACTACGTGCCGGCGACGCAGATCATCCATTTCGGGGGAGCGAGCGGGCGCGCCGAGTCGATGCGCATCCAGTTCCGCAAGAGCTCGGCCATGTCGACCTTCGTCAGCAAGCACATGCGGGACCGCTACCGGTTCTTCCCCACATGGATGCTCCACGCCGGCATTCTCGCCTACGGGCTCTACTCCTTCCTCGGCCATCTGGCGCGCAACCTGGCTCTGCCGGTACTCGACGGGCTGCTCTTCCTCCTCTCCGTGCGCCTGGCCCTGCTGGTCCGCTATCACGCCGATCTGCTGCCCCTGATCGCCGCCCTGGAACGCGTCTGCCGGGGCCTCGGCCTCGAGGTGAACCCCACCAAGTGGGTGGCCCCGCCGGACTACAGCGACTTCCAGTGGCTCCTGGTCTACATCGTGCCGGTGGCGATCTGGTCGGCCTGCTTCTTCGCTCTCGGTCTCTACGACCGCCGCCGCTACTCGCCGGGCGTGGCGGCCCTGGCGGTGGCGCTCGGATTCGCCGCCGTGGTGACCACCGCCTTCTTCTTCAAGGACTACAGCTTCTCGCGTCTGGCGGCGGGGGCCGCTTGGGTCTGCAGCACGGTGCTGGTCGCCGGCTGGCGCCTCGGGGCCCGCTGGCTGACGCGCTCCACCTCCGGGCGCCGCCTCGGGCGGCGGCGGTTGCTCATGGCCGGCACCGACCCCGCTCTGCGGGAGTTCGTGGAGCTCGTTCAGGCCCGGGGCGGGCTCGACTGCCAGATCGTCGGCTTCGCGGGAAGCAGCGAGGAGCGGGGCCGGGTCGTGTCGGGGGCTCCCGTCCTGGGGGTGCTGGAGGAGCTGAGCAGGCTCGTGCAGGAGTACGACGTGGACGAGGTCCTGTTCTCCGCCGATACGGTCACCGACGGTCTGGGCCACGTGCGCGGCCGCTGGCGGCGGTCCCCGCGGCGGCGGCTGGTGCCCGGCCGCCTCGCCGGCCTCGACCTGGCGCCGGAGTCGGTGGACGACCTGCCCCTGGTCGACATCCACTCCGGCTGAGCTTGATGGCCGCCCCCCGAGGGGCGTACCTTCACGGGTCCTGTGGCCAACTCTGAGAGGACGAGATGACGGAACACGCACTGGCGGGCGGGCGCTCGATCTCCCTGCCCATGAGCAAGGCCCTGGAGATCAGCCTGCGGAGCCTGAAGATCCGCTTCGGTCGCTCCCTGATCACCACCAGCGGCATCATCCTCGCCATCGCCTTCCTGATGTCCGTGTGGAGCAACAACGAGATCATCGGCAGCCTGCGGGCGGCCAACAAGAGCGACATCAACCTGCTGCTGCAGAAGAACGGGCTCGAGACGATGGCCGCCGAAGGCGAGGCCGCCACCTCGGCCGACGCCATGGCGCGCCTCGCAGAGGAGCGCTCCAAGCAGACCTGGCTCATCAGCCTCTCCCTGCTGGTCTGCGTCGTCGGCATCGCCAACGCCATGCTCATGTCGGTGACCGAGCGCTTCCGCGAGATCGGCACCATGAAGTGCCTCGGCGCCCTCGACTCCTTCATCATCAAGCTCTTCCTCCTCGAATCGACCTTCCAGGGGGCGGCGGGCACGGTGGTGGGCATCGTCCTCGGTCTGTTGATGACCCTGGCCCTGGCCCTGCTCGACTACGGCATGTTCGTCTTCGACTACTTCCCCACTGCGGGCATCCTCCGATCGGCCCTCGCGGCGATCGTCTCGGGCACCCTGCTGTCCCTGCTGGGCGCCATGCTCCCGGCCTACAAGGCGGCCAAGATGGAGCCGGTCGAGGCGATGCGCTCCGACACCTGAGGAAAGGCGGCTGAACATGACAGAGACGACGGCAGCACCGGCTGCGGCAACCGCCGAGGAGGGCAACGGCGCCGAGGAAGAGAAGCGCACGGTGGTGCGCACCCAGGGGGTCAAGAAGGTCTACCAGATGGGCGAGATCGAGGTCCACGCCCTGCGCGGGGTCGACCTCGAGATCTACGCCGGCGAGTACCTGTCGATCATGGGCCCCTCGGGCTCCGGCAAGAGCACCTTCTTCAACATGGTGGGCGGCCTCGACAAGCCGACGGAGGGCAAGGTCTACATCGACGAGGTCGACGTGGCCCAGCTCGACGCCTACGAGCTGGCGTGGCTGAGGTGCCGCAAGATCGGCTACATCTTCCAGTCCTTCAATCTGATCCCGGTGATGACCGCCCTCGAGAACGTGACCCTGCCCATGGTCTTCGCCGGGCTGACGAGCGACGAGTCCCGCGACAAGGGCATGGACCTGCTGGGCAAGGTCGGTCTCGGCGAGCGCCACTCCCACAAGCCCTTCGAGCTGTCCGGCGGCCAGCAGCAGCGGGTCGCCGTGGCCCGGGCCCTGGCCAACGACCCGGCGGTGGTGCTGGCCGACGAGCCGACGGCCAACCTCGACCTGCGCACCGGCACCGAGATCATCGAGCTGCTGCGCAGCATGAACGAGAGCTTCGGCGTCACCGTCATCTCCGCGACCCACGACCACAAGATGCTCAGCGTCTCCGACCGCGTGGTGCGGGTCAGCGACGGCCAGGTCGAGCGCATCCAGCTGCGCGAAGAGCTCGAGATCGAGACCGTCGCCGTCGGCGACGAGGAGACCTAGTCCCCCCGGGAGAGGCGCCTCGCGGTACCGCCCGCTCCCCTACCTGACCCGCACCCCGGCCTGGAAGACCGCCCTCACGTCGCTGAAGGCGGCGACGTCCGCGGTCGGATCTCCGCCGAAGGCTGCCAGGTCGGCGGCCTTTCCCACCTCGATCGTCCCCACCTCGTCCGCGATGCCGGCGGCCTCCGCCGAGGTCCGGGTCGCCGAGACCAGGGCCTCGCCGGGGGTGAAACCGCATTCCACCAGCAACTGCAGGTCGTAGTCGAGGTGGCCGAACTCGAGGCCTCCCACCCCCGAGTCGGTGCCGGGAACGATCCGTTCCTTCAGGCAGTAGTCGAGCATCCTCCGCATGAGGTCGATGCGCTTCTCCGAGCGCTGTTCCAGGTGTGCGAGCCGGGCCTCCTCCCCGGCGCCGAGATCCCCCCGCTCGCGGCGCCGGCGCAGCTGCACCATGGCCGGGTAGTTGGTCCAGGCCTGCAGGGTGGGGCTGAGCCAGACTCCCGACTCGGCCAGCATCTCGGCGACCTTGGGATCGAAGCGCATCTGGTGGTCCGGGTCGAGGAACTCGACGTGCTCGATGAGGTCGATGCCGGCCTCGACGGCCCGCACCATCGACTCCTTGGCGCGGCAGTGGGCCGCGGTGAGCCGGTGGAACTGGCGCGCCTCCCCCACCAGCGCCCGCAGCTCCCGGGTGGAGTAGGTGGCCAGCCCCGGGATGGTGCCGGCCGTGCCGCCGCCGGAGGCCATCACCTTGATGTAGTCGGCCCCCTCGTGCACCAGCCGCCGCACCGAGCGGCGCATCTCCTCCTCGCCGTCGGCGATCTCGTTGCACATGTGGAAGTGGCCCCCGGTGCAGGTGACCGGGCGGCCGCTGACCAGCATTCGCGGCCCCGGGATGTAGCCTCTCCGCAGTCCTTCCTTGAGGATGAAGCCGACCCGGTTGCGAGCCCCGTGCTCGCGCAGGGTGGTGATGCCGGCGTCCAGGTGGCGGCGCATGTTCATGGCCCCGATGAGCGCCATGGTCTCGTCGCTCTCCCCGAAGGTCTGCTGGTAGGGGCGGCCGTCGCCGGGCAGGCTCAGGTGGGTGTGGCCGTCGATCAGTCCGGGGGTCAGACAGCAGCCGGGCAGGTCCACGGCCTCGGTCCCGGGGGGCGCCTCCTTGTCGACCGCTGCCGCCGGTCCCACCGCGGCGATGACGCCGTCCCGCACGAAGACCGATTCCCCGGTTCGGGCGCTGCCGCCGAGGCCGTCGGCGAGCAGCCCGGGCCGTATGAGTACCGTCCGCGAATTCGACTCTGCCATTCCGTCTCTCCTTTGGATTTCAGGGTTGCCTGCCGCTGTCCGCCCAGACCGCGTCCGCGTCGCGGATGCGGCGCCGGACCCAGGCGAGCTGGCTCCGCGACGCGCCCGCCGTAGCGGCCCGCACGGCCATGGGCTCCGCCTCCCCTGCTGCGGTAATCTCGCCGACGACGAACTGGAACACGTAGAACGGGTCCAGGCCCATACGCAGATCGACGAGCACCACCCGCCGCCCGTCGAGGCGCGCGGCGTAGTACCCGTCCGTGAACCACTGCAGCCGCCGCACCGCCCAGCTCTCCGAGAGGGGCTCCAGCAGCCGCCGGCCGCCGTCGCGGCGGCGCAGCGCCGGGGGCCGGTCGACGCCGTCGGCCAGGGAGTGGTAACCCTCCAGGTAGTCCCCTTCCGGCGTCATCGCCAGGATCCGCCACAGGAGGCTGTTGAAGGGGGTGGGGGTGGCCAGGATGCGCTCCACCTCGGCGCCTGCCGAGACCGCCGTACGGTGGCCCAGTTCCTCCACGTGGTGCTGGGCCGCGGCCGTCCACAGCAGGTAGGCCGTGCTCAGGCAGAGGCCCGCCGTGTTGCATCGGTGCGCCACCCGGCCCGGCCGCACCAGGACGGCGATCACCCCGGCCAGCAGCGGCAGGGTGTAGGCGGGATCGACGATGAAGATCGTGGCCCAGGCGACCGGCGCCGCCGGCAGCGGCCACAGCAGCTGGGTGCCGTAGGCGGTGAAGGCGTCGAGCAGGGCGTGGGTCCACAGGCAGGCGAGGACGAGGACCGACCAGCGGCGGCGGTCTGCGCGCACCTGGGGGTGCAGCCGGCCGAGGGCCCACACCAGGACGGGCGCGGCGGCGGCCATCACCGGCAGGGAATGGGTGAAGGAGCGGTGGGAGGTGAACTCGAGGACGTCGTTGCCGAGGGGGATGAAGACGTCGAGATCGGGCAGGGTCGCCAGGGCCGCGCCCCAGGCGGCGGCCTTGCGTCCGGCGCGGCGTCCGCCGATCGCGTGTCCGACGGCGGCCCCGAGGGCGGCCTGGGAGAGGGAGTCCACCGGCCTTAGTCGTAGCGCTCGCGGGGGCCGCGCAGGATCGGCTCGAACCGCTCGGGCCAGTCCAGGTCCTCCAGGATCCGCCGCCAGCGGCCGGGATGGCTCCCGTGGGTGATGACGGGCTCGAACCCCATGCGCAGGTAGATCCGGAGGGCGGGCACGCGGAAGTCGTCGGTCTGCAGGAAGGCGCGGCGGCGGCCCTCCTCGACGGCCTGGTGCAGGACGGCCAGGGAGACCAGGGCGCCGAGCCCCCGGCCGCCGTGGCCGGGATGGCGGGCGACCCAGTGCAGCACGGCGGCGTCGTCGCCGTAGCGGGGCAGGACCCAGCAGGAAGCGGTGGCCACGATGGTCCCCGCCCCGTCGAGGAGCAGCTTCACGCGCTCCGGCCGGTAGGGGTCGTCGGCGGCCATCTCGCGGGCGAAGTCGGACTGTCCCGGCCGGCGCTCGAAGGCCAGGTCCATGAGCGCGTTCCAGCCCGCCTCGTCGCCGGGGCGGAAGTGGCGCAGCTCGCAGCCGGCGGGCGGGACCGCGGCCGGCACCTCCCGCAGGTGGGGCCGGCGCATGATCAGCTGGGGCCTGGGGCTCACGGCGTCGCCGTCCAGGCGCGGCTGTCCGGCACCGGCTGCCAGGCGCCGCCGGCGGCCATGGAGGTCTGGCTGACCAGGCCCGGCAGGGTCTGGTCCATGGCCTCGTGCACGCCCAGCTCGGCCGGAGCGTCCCCGCGCACGGCGTCGACGAAGGCGTGGATCACGCGGGCGTCGCTGCCTCCGTGGCCCTCCGTCTCGCCGAGGGTGCCGCACCAGCGCGCCGGCAGGAACTCCTCCACCAGCTCCTCCAGGTCGAGCCAGGTGCCCTCTTCCGGCGAGCGCGACCGCAGCCACAGGCGGTGCCGCTCCCCCGGGGCGCGGGGCGACTCGTAGCAGCCGTCCGTCCCCTGGAGCTGGTAGGTGGTGGTCACGCTGGGGCGGTCGGAGATCATGTCGACGCGCACCTTGACCAGCCCGCCGCCGGCGAGCCGGCCGAGCATGAGGTGGGTGTCCTGGTGGTAGGCGTCGCCCCGGGGATCGAGATGGTGATGGCCGCTGCCGGCGCAGCAGACCTCCGTGATCCGCCCCGGCAGCCACCGCAGGATCGGCCCGAGGGAGTGCGTGCCGTAGGTGATGCCGTCGACACCGGTCTGCCAGCGCCGCCGCCAGGGGGTGCGCTCGTTGAGGGCCTTCACCTCGTGGAGGTACTCGCCGTCGGCGAAGTAGGGGGTGCCGAAGAGGCCCTGATCGACGAGGGCGGCCACCACGAGGTTGGGCACCGTGTAGTTGCAGTTCTCGGCCAGCATGTAGAGGCCGGGGGAACGGTGGGCGGCGAGCACCAGGCGCCGGCACTGCTCGAGGTCGACGGCGGCGGTGACCTCGCTGAGCACGTGCAGGCCGGCGTCGAGGGCGGCGGTGGACTGCCCGGCGTGGAGGTGCATGGGCGTGGCCACGACCACGGCGTCGAGACCGCCGCAGGAGAGCAGGTCGTCGAAACAGGTGAAGGCGTGCTCCGCGCCGGTCTGGCGGCGGACCTGCTGCAGGCCCTCGGCGTCGGTGTCGCAGACGGCGGAGACGCAGGCCACCGACTCCCGGGCCGAGAGCCCCGAAAGGAAGGCCCGCCCCCGGGCGCAGGCGCCGGCGATGCCGATGTGGAGCTTCTCGACGCGGTTCACGGCGGTTAGATTCGCCCGACGCCGGCACCATCGCAAGAGCCCGGAGCCGTCCCGTGCCGAAGTATCGAATCATCCTCGCCGTGTGCGCGGGCTGTCTGACCGCTGCCCTGGCCCAGGAGGCGCCCAACCCCACCTTTGCCCGGGGGGACTCGCTGCCGGCCGGATGGAGCCTGCGCGGCGAGGGAGAGTGGCGGACCATCGACGGCGATCCCGCGATCGTCGTCCGCGGCGATGGCCGGGGCTCGGGCGGCTGGCGCTCGGACTCCCTCGCCTTCGAGGCCGGCGGCCTCTACCGCGTGCGCTTCCGGGCCCGGCGCCTGGAGGGGAGGGGCGGCGGCACCGTCACCTCGGGGGCGGGATTCGCCAACCGCGACCTGGGAGAGCCCGGCTTCGAGTGGCGGCGGTTCAGCTCCACCTTCGCCGCCCCGGCGGCCTCGAACCCCCACCGCTGGCTGCGCTTCGGCCAGTGGCGGCTGCCCGGCGCCGCCGCCTTCGACGACATCGAGCTGGACCGGGTGCGAGCCGTGCACCGCCTCGTCGGCGACGGTCTGCGCCTCGGCCAGGGCGAGCGCCTCGAGGCGGGCTGGTACGTCTTCGACTCACCCCAGCACACGCCGCTGGCCAACATCAGCCGGCCCCTGGAGACCCACGACGCCGGCTTCAACACCTACCGCTGGGTCTTCGGCCCCGGCCAGAAAGTCGTCTTCCGGCACGAGGTGGGGGACTTCCCGCAGCAGCAGGCAGGACTCCGCGTGAACCTCAACCACCACACCGCGGGCCACCTGCTCGTCGAGGTCTCCACCGGCGGCGGCTGGATCACCCTCGGGGTGGTGCCGGAGGTCGCCTCCGCCACCTTCGACGTGCCCGACTCGCTGCTGCCGGCCGCCGCCGTGCGGGTGCGTCTGCGCGCCGCCGGCGAGGGCGGGGGCGCCTTCCAGGTGGACGACTACGGGTACCAGGCCCGACTCGACGGGGAGGTCCCGGAGGGGGAGGGGGCCACCCTCCTGGTGTCGGAGGGCGGACGGGCGGGATCCCTGCGCTGCCGGGTGGAGGACCCGGGTCTGCTGCGGCCGGGCCTGGCCGACACCCTGCGCCTGCGGGTCCACAATTCCTCCGCCGAGACGCTGCCGGCGCGGGTGCGCGCGGTGACGGCGGCCCTCGGGGAGCAGCCGCCGGAAGGGGGCTGGCGGCCGGTGGAGCTCCACCCGGGGGAGAACCGCCTCGCCGTGCCCTGCCGCATCTCGGGGACGGGCGCCATCGTCCAGCACCTGCAGGTGGAGGCGGACGGGCTCTGGCGGGCGGAGGCCGATCTGGCCCTGTCGATGCTGCACGCCGACGGCTACGGGGAGCTGCTGAGCGCCGAGAGCGCCGACCCGGCGGTGTGGTGGGCCTCCTCCGGCTGGAAGGTGTCGCGCAGGCGGGCCCCGCCGGAGCGGCGGGGCGCGGCGATGGCGATCTCCGCCGCCGGCAACGAGACCGAGGCGGCCCAGCTCGTCCTGCGTCCCGAGCACCCCCTGCGCGGGCTGCGCCTGCGGCCCACCGATCTGGCCGGCCCGGAGGGCGCGGGCATCCCCGCCGATCGCATCGAGGTGCTGCGCGTGGGATACGTGCCGGTGCGGCGCCCAACCGACCTGGCCGGCGAAGCGGCGTGGTGGCCCGATCCCCTCCTGCCCATCGACTCCGCCCTCGACCTGCCGGCGCGGCGCAATCAGCCCTTCTGGGTCCGCGTATCCGTGCCGCCCGCAACCCCCGCCGGGATCTACGAGGGGGTCCTCGTGCTGACGGCCGCCGACTACGAGACCCGCGTTCCCCTGCGCGTCGAGGTCTTCGGCTTCGACCTGCCCCGCCGCATGACCTGCGAGACCGCCTTCGGGTTCCACCCCGGCAACATCTGGCGCTACCACGGCGTCGACGACGAGGCCGCCCGCCGGCGCCTCCTCGAGCTCTACCTGCGGAGCTTCTCCCGCCATCACATCTCCCCCTACGATCCCGCCCCTCTCGACCGGCCCGTGACGACCTGGCCGGACCTGACGGACCGCGCCGTCACCGGGGGAGAGGTCATCGAGCCGGAGATCGACTTCACCGCCTGGGACGCGGCCATGGCCCGGGCCATCGAGGAGTACGGCTTCAACACCTTCCGCGTCTACATCCCGGGCATGGGGGGAGGCAGCCAGCACCGGCGCCGCGAGCCGGCGCTGCGCGGATTCGCCGCGGACACGCCGCAGTACCAGGCCCTGTTCCGCGGGTATGCCGGCGCCCTGGAGCGACACCTGCGCGGCAAGGGCTGGCTGGACGAGGCCTTCGTCTACTGGTTCGACGAGCCGCGGCCGAAGGACTACGCCTTCGTCATGGACGGCTTCCGCCGGCTGGCGGAGGCCGCCCCCGGCCTGCGCCGCATGCTCACCGAGCAGGTCGAGCCGGCGCTGGTGGGCGGCCCCGACCTCTGGTGCCCGCTGGCGAGCCGCTTCGACCCGGCGGACTCGGCCGCGCGCCGGGAGGCGGGCGACCGCTTCTGGTGGTACCTGTGCACGGTGCCGAAGGCGCCCTACCCCGGCCTGTTCATCGACCGCGCCGGCACCGACCCGCGCGTCTGGCTGTGGCAGACGTGGCAGGCCGGCGTCGGCGGGATCCTCGTGTGGGCCACCAACTACTGGACGAGCGGCGCCGCCTATCCCGAAGGCCTCCAGGACCCGTACGAGGACCCCATGAGCTGGGTGTCCCTCCACGCCGGGTCTGCCGGCTCCCGGCGGCCGTGGGGCAACGGCGACGGCCGCTTCCTCTACCCGCCGCCGGGCGCCCTCGGGGGATCGCCGGTGCGGGCCGGCCCCGTGGAGAGCATGCGCTGGGAGATGCTGCGGGACGGCATCGAGGACTACGAGTACCTGGCGATGCTGAGGCGGTCGCTGCGCTCGGGGACGGCGCTGACCGCGACCGAGCGCCGCCGGCTGGAGGCGCTGCTGGCGGTGCCGCCGGAGATCAGCGTCTCCCTGACCCGCTTCACGAAGGACCCGGCGCCGATCGAGGTGCGCCGCCGGGAGGTGGCGGCCGCCGTGGAGAGGCTGGCCGGAGGCTGATCCTAGCCCGCCCCGGCTCCCACCGGCTGGCAGCGCTGAACCCGCCCGCAGGAGGGACAGCGGCAGCGCACCCGCCCGAACCAGTCCTGGCCCAGCAGGTGGCGCATGGTGGAGGCGCCGAAGAGATGCTCGCAGTCCGGGCAGGCGTAGCGCCGGCGGCGGGCCTGCCAGGCCGCGGCGCCGATGCCCATGAGGAGGCCCGCGGCGAGGGCGAGGATCAGGCTGGCGGCCCAGCCCAGATCGTCGACCAGCCAGGGGCGGGCCAGGGCGTAGAGGCCGGCGACGCACAGCAGCATCACCGACGGGGCGCGCCAGGAGGTCACGAGGTCAGCATTGGCGGGATGGAGACATGGGGGCGAAAAGCTACGCATCTGCCCAGGAGGGACCAATCGCGGCGGAAAGGGCGAAGCGGGCCGAGTGCTTGTCCCGATCCGGAAACGCGACCGTTACCTCGGCCACCCGGGCAAGGCGGCCTGCCGCAGGGCCGCGGTCAGAGCTTGATGACGGCGATGAGGATGCCGGTGATGGCGACCAGGGTGGCCATGGTCCACCTGAAGTAGGCGTTCAGGGATCGGTTGGTCTCGTCGATTCGTTGGCCCAAGGATCGGTTGGTCTCGTCGATTCGTTCGCCCAGGGATCGGTTGGTCTCGTCGATGCGGTGATGGATGCCCCCTATCTGGTTGCGCAGTTCCCGGATGTCCTCGCGCAAGTGGATGATCCCCCGGTGCAACTCTTCGGAGGTGGGGGCGGACTTGGGGGCGGGACCTTCGGCCATGGCGGGCTCCTTCAGCGCGGCGAGGACAGGAAGAAAACCGTGGACTCCAGGCAGAGCAACCCCCGTGCCAGCACCCTGGCTGGAGCGAGGGGGACTTTCCTCCTGCGTAGCGCCCCTCCTCCGCCGGTCGGCGCTGGTCGCCCTCCTC
>CAZEHQ010000066.1:14650-18810 GCA_964512165.1 uncultured Gemmatimonadaceae bacterium
TCTGCCTTGATCCATCGAGATCTGCAAACGTATTTGGACAAGCGAATTCCCAGGGGCATTGGACCCGTTCAGGAGACGCTATCACAAGGAGGGAAGTCATGCAGAGGGTTCACGGCGGCACCCAGGCAAGGTCGAGAGGGATCACCAAACCCCTGCTGGGGGTCCTCGTCCTGGCGGTCTGTTGCTGGGGATGCGCTTCGAGCGGTCAGAAGACGAAGAAGGGACTGCCCGCGTGGTATGAGAATCCGCCCAACGCCGACGAGCAGGCTCTCTATGCGGCGGCCATGGCCGACTCCCGCGACATGGTGGTGGCCACCAAGAAGGCCAAGGTCGATGCCCGCACCGATCTCGCCCAGCAGATGGCCACGAAGGTTCAGAACCTGGAGAAGCTGTTCTCCGAGGAGGTGGGCACCGACGCCGAGGCCGAGTTGCTGCAGCAGTTCACTTCGGTCACCAAGGCCGTGACCTCCGAGTCGCTTTACGGCACCCAGGAGGAAGAGAAGAAGGTCTACAATCTCGAGGACGGCACCGTCAGGGTGTACGTGCTGATGAGCCTGCCCATCGGGGAGGCCAATCAGGCGCTCATGGCCAAGCTCAAAGCCAACGAGCACCTCTACACCCGCTTCCGCGCCAGCCAGGCTTTCGAGGAACTGAAGACCGAGATCGAGGCCTACGAGGCAGCGCGGGGCCAGTAGGGTCCCAGGAACAACCCGATGCGACGTTGCCTGGCCGGCCTGTTGTGCGGCTTGGCCTGGGCGATTGCCGGCAGCGCGCAGCCGTCCACTTGCCGGGATCTGCCGCAGGCCCGCAAGTTGGCGGATGACTGGGTAGAGGCCTGGGGGGAGGCCCGGGTTGAGGGCATCACCCCGGAGGAGGCCAAGGCCAAGGCGCTGCAGGCCGCCCGCGGCGAAGCCATCGCCTCTGTCGTGGGAATCGAGGTCCGCAACCTGGACTACAGGGCCTTGGAGGAAGGAGGCCAGTCCTTCCGCGACGTCTTCCTCTCCTTCAGTCGGCAAACCAGTTTCGGGCAGGTCGTTGATCAGCGTCGTCTGGAGTGGAGCGAGTGCAAGATTCCCGTACCCGGCCGGTCGCTCCCTATCACCGTATACCGGGCGCGGACCGAGGTGAAGGTCGAGCCGCAGGAGGGCCGTCCTGACCCTGGTTTCGCCGTGGAGGTGACACCGAACAAGGAGACGTTCACCGACGGCGAGCGGATGCAACTGGAGATAACGGCTACCAAGCCGTGTCATGTAACTGTGTTGAACATCACCGCTGATACTGCGGTCGTCATCCTCCCCCACGAGCATCGCCCGGCGAGCTACGTCGGGCCCGGAGATACCCTGCGGGTGCCCGATGAGGACGAGAAGGCCATGGGCATTTCCTACCCGGTGACGGTCCCGGAGGGTTGGACGCAGGCTGCCGAACGTATCCTGGTGATCGCGACCAGGACCGAGCGTCCGTTGGGCGGCGGCTGGCGCCGCACCGGCCACCACAACCAGGTGCCCACCCGCAAGGCCGCGTTGGTGCAACTGATGCGGTGGCTCGTCCAGGTTCCGCGCGAGGAGTGGGCCGAGGACGATGTCGGCTATACGGTGACGGCGAAAGAGTTCTGACCACGGGAGGCGTCATGTTCCGCTACTGCGTCGTCTACCTGGTCGCCATGGGGTTTTTCGTTCCTTTGGAGGCCGGCGCGGTCAAGGAGGCGGTGAAGGATGTGAGGTTCCGCACCTATCGCGCCTATGGGGACAAGGTGCACATCCATTACACCTTGGAAGGCAAGGGGGCGTACGAGGTGTTCTTGAGGCTGTCCGATGACGGCGGTCGGACCTTCTCCATCGTGCCCAGGACCGTGTCCGGGGACGTGGGCAAGGGCGTGAAGCCCGGACGCGACAAGCGGGTCATCTGGGAGGTGCTGCGAGACGTGCGGCGCCTGGAAGGGGACGACTTTGTCTTCGAGGTGGTGGCCATCCGTAACAGGAATCGAAGACCTCTGATGATGTTCCTGGGGCTTGCCGCCGCCGCGGCTGTTGGAATGGCCGTCGCCTCCATGGGCCAGGAAGGCCAGGAAGACGGCCAGGAAGACGGTACAATCATCGTGGAAGTACCCGATCCGGAAGAGAATCGCTGAATGCGTTGGACCCTGTGGCCGATGCTGCTGATGGGGCTCTTGATGAGTTGTGCCCACAAGGAGATGCGCGCCCGGAGTCCGGCTGGCGCCATCCACCTGCCGCGGCCGCAGCCTCCGCCGGAGCAGACGCGGCCGGGGTTGCCGGCCCACCTCGTGCTGGAGGAGAAAACCCTCGCCGAGCTCGGCGGCAACGGCGCTCTCGATGCCGGGGAGACGGGATGGCTGGATCTGAAGGTCCGCAACGACGGCTTGGGGCCTGCCCGCGTGTCCGTCCGCCTTACGCCGTTAGGGCCGATGGCGGATCTGGTATTCGAGCGTTCCCGGACCGTAGGAGAGCTACTCCCCGGACAGTCGTACACTGTCGAGATTCCCCTGAAGGCGGGTATCGAGGTGGCCGACGGCCAGCGGGAAGTACGCGTGGAGGTCGTCGACGAATACAGCCGCGGTTCACTGCCCTTCACCCTGCGTTTCGTCACCCGGGCCTTGGATCCCCCGGAGTTCCGCATCGTCCTACGCGATTACGACGACGGGGGGTTCTTCAGAGGCAACCGGCCTGATGGCCAAGTGGCCGCCGGGGAGATGATCCGGGCGACCGCCAACGTCCAGAACGTGGGCGGAACCGCGGACAGGGTTGTGGCCACCGTCCAGGCCGCGGACGGGGGCGGGGTCACCTTCTACCGGGATCTCAGAGGCGATTCGGACAACCGGTTCGTCCTTGAGCGCATGGCGACCGGGGAGAACCGCGACATCGAGTTCTATTTCCACACGCAGCCGGTGTTCGATCGCGCCGCCGTCGACTTCAGGCTCACCGTGGAGGAAGCCCGTGGGCGTTTCGGCTCCGAGGAG
This sequence comes from uncultured Gemmatimonadaceae bacterium, assembly GCA_964512165.1. GTDB lineage: Bacteria > Latescibacterota > UBA2968 > UBA8231 > UBA8231 > UBA8231. Next base: position 17,625 of record CAZEHQ010000066.1, read on the forward strand.
TTGCTCTCCTTCGACGTTGGGCGAAGCGTGGAGACAGGAACTGTCCTCTCAGTCGAGTCCGTGCAAGAGCGGCAGCGACAGGAGGTCCGGGTGGTATCGGCGGCCGGGATCGACATCGAGGAGATACCCCGAGGCTCGAAGACCCGGCGGGAGCAAGGGCTGGCGGTCATCATGGGGATCGAGCGGTACAAGCACGCCCCGGCGGCGACCTGGAAACTTCGCGACGCCACGACTTTCTACAAGTACAGCCGGGACGTGCTGGGCATCCCCGAAGACCGGATCATGATGCGCACCGACGAGGACGCCACCAAGGCTGAGTTCGACTACATCCTCGATCCGAAGGAGGGCTGGCTGAAGAAACGGCTGCGGGATCCAGAGGCGGCGGCCGGGGCGGAGCTGTTCATCTACTTGGCGGGGCACGGGTATCCCGATCTGGCTACCGGACGGCCGTACCTGATTCCGCATGACGTGCGGCCCGAACAGGCGACCAACGGCATTTCCCTTCACCGTCTCTATCAGACCCTGAATGACCTCGAGACGCGCAGCGTGACGATCTTCGTCGAGTCCTGCTTCAGCGGCATGAGCGGGTACGGCAGTGGTCCACCCCAACTGCTGGCGATGAACACCAACCCCGTTGCGCCGGTGATGCAGCGTCCCTTGGTGGGCCCCGCCATGGTGGTCTTCACGGCTACCAGCGGCGACAAGGCGTCGAGCAACCGCGACGATCTCAAGCACGGCATCTTCACCTATTACGTGCTCAAGGGGCTGGGTGGCCAAGCCGACGGCAATGGCGACAAGGCGGTGACCGTGAAGGAACTGTATCGCTATCTCGCCGAAGAGGTGCCGGCCAAGGCGCTGGAGGCACCGCTGGACCGGGAGCAGGTCCCGGAGATAAGGCCGCCTGTGGACCGGCTCGGAGACCGCGGCAATCGGATCCTGGTGCAGTATTAGGCTGGCGGCGCGAAATGTCCTGCTGGCCTGGTTGATGTTGCTTGCCGCAGGGCTGGCCGCGTGCGGCGACAGGGGGACGGGACCGTCGGCCGAGGCGCGCATCGTTCTGGATGTGCGCTATCGGCCATCGGGTGGTGCCGCCAAGGTGGGCGATGTGCAGCGGGTCAGCCGGATGGTGGCGACGGTGAATCAAGGCGGCAAGCAGGTGCGGCAGCAGGAACTGGCCTATGAGGGA
>CAZEHQ010000067.1:0-18607 GCA_964512165.1 uncultured Gemmatimonadaceae bacterium
TGCACGAGGACAGCCCCTATCCCGGTGCGATCCTGCTTGGGAGCGACATCATTCCCCGTCGAGTCAAGGCGAGGAGGTGCTGTCCCCTTCCTGGAAGCTGACCCACTCTTCCGGAGGGCGTCCCACATGCGGCAGCAGCTGGCGGGCGTTGGCGGCCAGCTCGGAACCGGGGTAATTGTCGATGACGGCCTGGTAGGCGGCTTTCGCTGCCTCGATGTCGCGGAAGTGCTCCTCGAGGATGAAGGCGACCATGAACTGCGACTCATCGGCCTCATCGCTCTGGGGATACTCTGCCAGGATGCGCCGGTACTGGTCCACGGCGCCCGCCATGTCGCCGCCCTGCTGGCGCAGGATGGCCAGCTGCTTCAGCGCCCGGGGAACTCCCTCCTCGCTGGCGTGGGCGTGCAACCAGGCCTCCAGCAGTTCCACCGCCGAGGCCACCCGGGCCGAGTCTCGGGCCGCCGCCTGGGCCGCCTGCAGGGCCTCTTCCAGCTGTTGATCGGGAGAGGGGCCGCTGCATCCGGCCCAGGCCCAAAGCATGGCCGCCCCGATCGTTCCGAGGCTCCTGACTCGCCATCGGCTGCTCATTTCGCTGCCCACCTGTCTCTCTGGTCTTGCGGCCGGCGGCCGGGACTCGCATCGAGAAAAAGACGCCCCGCCGCCGCCGCGGTTCCCTTCGTTTTCAGTCGCCGCCCGACTGGGGGGAGCTCTTCTTCGCCGAGTCGCCCTTGCCCCCTCCGTCGGACTTGGAGGACGACTTCGAGTCGGCCTTGTCGGCCTTGTCGGCCTTGGCCGCCTTCTTGTAGCTGTCGCTCCGGTAGTCGGTGATGTAGAAGCCGGAGCCCTTGAATAGCAGGCCCCCGCCGGTGCCGATCAGGCGGCGCACCCGGCCCTGCCCCGTGCCCTTCGGGCACTCGCTCCGGGGACACCTCTTCAGCGGCTCGGCGGTGATTCTCTGGAGCGCCTCGAACCGATGTCCGCAGGTGCTGCATTCATAGTCGTACGTCGGCATGTGACATCTTTCCGATCCCGCGCGGCCCGAAGAATCTCGAAAAGTACGCAGATATGTTGGAACGGGCAACGCCGGACTGGCCCTGCCCTCAGTCGCGCGGCCTCGACCCGACCGCCGAATCGTCGGCCGTCTCGAGAGTCAGGGAGGGCAGGTCGCCGCTGGCCATGGACCGAAGTCGCCCCCGGCCATCGATCCTCAGGAGGGTCAACTCCGAATTGGCGCGGCGCGAGGGGGTAAAGCTCACCCGCCCGGAGGCGCCCTCGTAGCTGCGAACGCCGGCGAGATACCTCCGCAGTTCGGAGCGGCTTCGGTGGCCGGCCCCCCATCCTTCCATTACCAGGCGAGCTGCGTCGTATCCGGCACTGGCATAGCCCGGATCCCGGCCGGTGCGGGAGCGGAAGGCGTTCACGAAGCCGCGCTCCTGCTCCGATCCCTGGCGCCGGGAGACGAAGATGCAGCCCTCCAGGTGTTGGCGCTCGCCGGCCCGGAGATCCGCGATCTCCTCCGGATCGTACCACGTATCGTTGCCGATGAGCTGCGTCCGGATTCGGTGAAAACGGAGCTGGGGAGCGATGGTGAGGGCGTCCTCGAAGTCCTCGATGATGACCGCCACGCCGTCGATCGACTCGACGAAGATCTCGGTCGAATCCGAGGGCTGCTTCTTGGGCGCACCCCGGTCGAGGAGATCCCGGAAGGTCCACCTCCCTTCCCGCGTCGTGTCCAGAAAAGCCGCCTGGAGCGAGTCGAGCAGCCCGGCACCGGGCGTCTGCGGCCGCTCGATGGAGAAGCCGATCCGGCGCAGCTCCTGGAACTGCGCCTGAAAGTCCTTCTGCTCCCCGGGATAGTACCACTCGCTGTGGACGATCCGTCCGCCGCTGGCCACGGCGGCGGCGGTGAAGGCCCCCTCGAAGGCGTGGCCGTAGTCGTTCAGCGGCGACAGGATGGCCAGGGTCCGCAGGCCCAGCACGAGGGTTGCGTACTCGCCGAGAGCCTGGCCCTGCACCTCGGGGATCGGGTTCAGCTGGAAGATGTTCCTTCCCAGGGTGTCCAGCCCGCTCTGCTGCGCGAGGGGAGCGATGAGCGGCACCCCGGCTGCATCGGCCACGACGGCGGCGGCGGCGCAGGAGGTGGAGTTGACGGGACCGACGATGGCCTGCACGTCCGCCTCGTGCACCAGGTAGCGGGCCCGGGAGACGACGCGAACGAGGCGGTCGCCGTCGCTCTGATGGATGGGAACCTCCTCCTCCTCGAAGTCCTCGTATTCGGCGCCGACATCGACGACGACGAGATCGAAGGGCTGTCCGAGCTGGTGATTGGCAAGCTCCACACCGGCGAGCAGATCGGCGCCGTACGCCCCGTCGCGGCCGGACAGGGGCGCAAGCACACCGAGCCGCGGCACTCCCGGCCGGCGGCCAGACCCCGCGGCCCGAGGACCGCGGACAGGGTCAGGACGGGGGGAGGGAGGCGGCCCTTCCTCGAGCCCGGACTGTGCGAGACGGTGGAACATTCCCGCCTCGCCCACGCTGTCGATGTACGCCGACAGCCGCCGGTGGGCGAGCTCGACCCAGCCGAGCCGCGCGTACCAACGCGCCTCCCCGTAGAGCAGGACATCCCGCAGGCGCCGGGGTCCCAGCTGACGGCGGACCCGGTCCTGGTCCTCCTCGTCGAGGGATCGGTTCATCACCAGCCCCGCCAGGCGCTCGGCGGCGCTCGCCTTTACCGCCTCGGGGCCGGCCCCTTCGAGGAGCTGGACGTACTGGGAAAGGGCCTCATCGGTTCGTCCCAGCCTGTAGTAGGCGTCGCCTGCGATCAGCCGGGCATCCGGACCGTAGCGCCCCCCGGAGGCCACCCGCAGCAGCCGCCGCGCCGCCTTCACGGCCCCGGCGGGGTCGTCGAGAAGCAGTCGGCTGCGGCCGAGCATCAACAGGGCCGGCCGCGTGCGCTGATTGGAGGGCAGCTCGGTGACGGCGAGAAAGCGCTCCCCCGCCTCCCGCCAGCGAGCTTGCTCATACGCGGCGAGACCTTGCGAGAACAGGCGTTCCGCCGCGCGCGAGTGGCGTCCGTCCTCCGGCGCCGCCAGGCACGGGCCGCCGCCGAGCACGGCCAGGGCCCAAAGGGCACGCACGAGCCGGAGGCTGCCTTGTCCCGGTTGAGGGGCCCGGTTACATTCGCCCGAGGCCGGTCCTATCACCACCTGTCATCTCCTTCGCCCCCACATGATGAGTCGCTTCGAGAGACCCGGGCTCGACCCGGAGCAGCTCCGCGGGCTCCGGGGAGGGCGCCGAATCCGATGCACCCGAAGGCCCTCGGCTGGACTTTCACCTGAAGCCCGGGGAGCTGATCGCCCACCTCGACAGCTACGTCGTCGGCCAGCCCAGGGCCAAGGCCATCCTTGCCACCAAGATCTGCACCCACTTCAACCGCTTGAGCCTTCCCCCCGACGAGACCGAGGATGTCGTCGGCCAGATCAAGAACAACATCCTCATGGTGGGGCCCACGGGGGTTGGCAAGACCTACCTCATCCGCCTCATCGCCCGGCGCCTCGGCGTCCCCTTCGTCAAGGCGGACGCCACCAAGTTCAGCGAGACGGGGTACGTGGGCGGCGACGTGGAGGACCTGGTCCGCGAGCTGGTGGCCGAAGCCGACGGCGACATCGACCTCGCCCAGCACGGCATCATCTACATCGACGAGATCGACAAGATCGCCGCCAGCGGCCGCACCAGCGGCCCGGATGTGTCGCGCACCGGCGTCCAGCGCAACCTCCTCAAGCTGATGGAGGAGACCGAGGTCGATCTGCGTTCCCCTCACGATCTGCCTTCGCAGATGGAGTCGGTGATGCAGATGCAACGCACCGGCAAGGTGGAACGCAAGAAGGTGAACACCCGGCACATCCTGTTCGTCGTCAGCGGCGCCTTCGCCGGTCTCGAGGAGATCATCCGCCAGCGCCTGAACCGCGGCGCCATGGGCTTTCGTCCGCCGGCAGCGGACGGCGCCGGCGTGGTGGTGGACGACTCGGCCATGCTCCAGCAGATCCGCGCCGAGGATCTGCTGGAGTACGGATTCGAGTCGGAGTTCATCGGACGCCTTCCGGTGATCGCCGTCCTCGAGGAGCTCTCGCGCGCCGATCTCCTCGAGATCCTGCGCAGCCCCAGGAGCAGCGTCGTCCTCTCCAAGGTAAGGGACTTCCTCGCCTACGGCATCGACCTGCAGGTCTCCGACGAGGCGCTCCAGCTCCTGGCATACCGCGCCTTCGACGAACGCACCGGCGCCCGGGGCCTGGTGAGCGCCGTGGAGAAGGTCCTCCTGGACTTCGAGTGCCGGCTCCCGTCCCTTGATGTCGACGCCTTCCACCTCACTCCGGAGGTCGTCGAGGACCCGGCCCGGGTCCTCGAGCGCCTGGTGGCGGAAAGCTCGATCGAGACCTTCACCTCCGCCTTCGAGAGGGACCACGGCATCCGCTTCGAGTTCACCGGCCCGGCCCTGGCGTGCCTGCGCGAGCTCGCCACCTCGGAGGAGCGGCTTCCGGGGGAGATCTGCGCCGACCTGTTCTCCGACTACGGACACGGTCTCAAGCTCCTGGAGCTCGACCGGTTCGAGATCACGCCCGAGGTCCTGGCCGATCCGCAGAAGTCCCTCGACCGCATGATCCGTGAGCTCTACGGCGGGCGGGACTAGTCCTCACGGCCGGAGTCCGTACTCCTTCTCCTTCCGGTAGAGAGTGCTCAGTCCGATCTGGAGCACCTTCGCCGCCTTGCGGCGGTCGTGGCCGACAGCCTCCAGAGCCTGCTCGATGGCGAGCCTCTCCACCTGCTTCATGGTCATGCCGGGATGCAGACCTCCCTGGCCCCGTCCCGCCGGGGCGCCGCGGATGTGGGCCGGCACGTCGGAAGTGGTGAGCTCGCGGCCGGGAGCCGACATGACCACCATCCCCTCCACGCAGTTCTTCAACTCGCGGACGTTGCCCGGCCAGCCGTAGTCCATCAGGGCGTCCATGGCGGCCGGGTCGAGGACGTGGGTCTCGCGTCCGTTCTCCCGGGAGAACTGGCGCAGGAACTCGTTCACCAGAATGGGGATGTCCTCGCGGCAGTCGCCGAGTCGGGGGATGTGGATGGTGACCACGTTGAGCCGGTAGTAGAGGTCGGCGCGGTAGCTCCCCTCATCGACCATGGTTTCGAGGTTGCGGTTGGTGGCGGCGATCAGGCGAACGTCGGCCCGCAGGGTGGAAGCCCCCCCGACGCGCTCGAACTCGCCGCTCTGAATGACGCGCAGGAGCTTGACCTGCGTCGCCGGGGACAGATCCCCCACCTCGTCGAGGAACAGGGTCCCCATGTCGGCCAGCTCGAAGCGGCCCTTGCGCGAGGTACTGGCGCCGGTGAAGGCGCCGCGCTCATGCCCGAAGAGCTCGCTCTCGACGATGCTCTCCGGGAGGGCGCCGCAGTTCGTCTCCACGAAGGGGCGGTCGCGGCGGGGGCTCTGCTGGTGGACCGCCTTGGCCACCTCTCCCTTGCCGGTGCCGGTCTCGCCCGTGAGCAGGACCGTGGCGCGGGACCCGGCGACCTGCTCGATCTGGGCGTAGATCCGCTGCCAGAGGGAGGACCGGCGGGCGATGCCGCCGTAGCGGTAGCGCTCGTCCAGGCGCCGCTGGAGATCGGACACCTCTCCCACCAGACGCTGGTAGGACAAGCCGCGGTCGAGAACGGCCCTCACCTTGCTCAGGTTCAGGGGGCGGACCTGGAAGTCGTAGGCTCCCTGGCGCATCGCCTCGGTGCCGAGCTCGATCTCGTCGGAACCTGTGGAGACGATGACGCAGATCTCCGGGTTGCGCTCCCGGGCCAGGCGCACCAGCCGCAGACCGTCGATGCGGCTGTCGGCGAGGGGACAGACGAGGGCGTCCACCGGCTCCGAGTCGAGGATGTCGTACGCCGCGGCTCCCTCGCGGGCGGGCAGGACCTCGAAACCCTCCCTGCGCAGGTAGGAGATCAACTGGTGCGTGGCCTCCTCTTCCGGGGCCACCACCAGGATCCGGGGAGGCGCCTTCTCCCGCGGTCCGGCGTCGTTCACCCTCGAGTCTCCCTTCGGTGGATCAGCCGGGACACTGGCCGGTCCAGCGGGGAGAACGGGCGAGGCGGACCACCACCTCGCAGTGGGGGGTGTGGGGAAACAGGTCCACCGGCCGTGCCCGCTCGAGGTCGTAGCCGGCGGCGCTCAGGGACGAGAGGTCCTCGGCCAGACTCTCCGCATTGCAGGAGACATACAGTACCGCCGGCGGACCGAGAGCGACGATCCCCTCGATCACCTTCCGGTGCAGCCCGGCCCTGGGGGGGTCCGCGATGACCGCCTCGAAGCGCTCCTCCCTCTCCTGGCAGAGGTCGGTCAGGGCCTCCTCCGCGGGGGCCGCCACGAAGGCGCAGTTGTCGATTCCGTTGCGCTCCGCGTTGCGGCGGGCGTCGGCCACCGCCTCGCGCACCTGCTCGACGCCGACGACGGCGCGGGCCCGGGAGGACACGTGCAGGCTGATGCCGCCGGTGCCGGCGTAGAGGTCCAGGACCTCCCCGTCGAAATTGCGGCCGAGGAACTCCCCCACGATCTCGTACAGCTGTCCGGCCCCACGGGTGTTGGTCTGGAAGAACGACTGCGGGGAGATCTCGAACTCGAGGTCGCCACAGCGCTCGCTGATGCGGCCGCCGCCCTTGATGAGGAAGCTCTCCTCGCCGGCGGCGACCTGGGCCTTGCCGCTGTGGCGGGTGACGACGCAGGTGGTGATCCCCTCCCCCACCTGGTCCAGCACCCCCGCCAGCAGCAGGTCCACACCCTCGTGAGGATACTCCCGGACGACGAGGTTGACCATGGTCTGGCCGGTCTCCTTCCCTTCCCGGAGAACCAGGAAGCGAAGCAGACCCTCGTGGCTCTTCAAGTCGTACACCGGCAGGGCGAGGCGGGTGACGTGGGTGCGGAAGGCGTCGACGATGCTGTTGGAAGCCTCCGACTGGAGGTGGCAGGCCTCCAGGTCGAAGATCCGGTTGAAGCGCTCGCGCACGTGCAATCCGAGCCAGGGCTGCCCCTGGCCGCTGCTCCCGAAGGAGAACTCCATCTTGTTGCGGTAGTAGAACGGGTCCGGGCTCGGGGCGATGGTCTGCCAGCGGCCGACCTCGAGCCCGCGGCCCTCGAAGGACTGCCTGACCATTCGCTCCTTGAGCCGCAGCTGGTCCTGGTACCCGAGGTCCTGCCACCGGCAGCCCCCGCACTGCCCGAAGTGGGTGCATGGCGGGTCGACCCGAGGCACTCCCTCCTCGATCAGGTCATCGACGACGCCCTCGAAGCGCCCCTTGCGTTTGCGCTTGAGGTAGACCTCGGCCCGGTCCCCCGGAACGCTGCGCGGTACGAGGATCTCCCGGCCGTCCTGGACCGCCAGGCCGTCGCCCTTCGCGCTGAGGCCTTCGATCTCGACGATGACGCGTTCGCCCCGTTTCATCCCTCCTCCACCGGAACCAGGGGGCGGGGTGAGAACACAAGCAGGCGAGGTGGAAGGACCTCCCACCCCGCCCGGAGACGTTCGCTGCTGTACGAGGCCGCCCCTCGTGTCACTCTTCCTTCTCTGCGGGCTCCTCGGGCACCACCGCGGGGCTGTCGGCGCCGGGACGGTCGAGAAGCTCGACGATGCACATCTCGGCGCCATCCCCGCGGCGGGTGCCGATCTTGACCAGGCGTGTGTAACCCCCGTGCCGCTCGGCGTAGCGAGGGGCGATCTCTTCGAAGAGCCTGGCCACGATAGACTTGTCCGGTATGTGACGCAGCACCTGGCGCCGGGCGTGGAGATCGCCGCGCTTGGCAAAGGTGATCATGTGCTCCGCGGTCCTCCGCAGAACCCTGCCGCGGGCATCGGTGGTGCGGACCTGTTCGTGGGTGAAGAGGCTGCTCACCATGTTGGCGATCATCGCCTTCCGGTGGCTCGCCTCGCGCCCGAGCTTGGCTGTTCGCCGGCGGTGTCGCATCTCTTCAGTATTCCTCGGCCAGAGAGGCCGGCTCCTCCTCGATCTCGATATCCTCGTACTTGCTCACATCCAGGCCCCAGGATAGGTCCATGGAGTCGAGGATCTCGCCCAGCTCATTCAGGGACTTGCGGCCGAAGTTCCGGTATTTGAGCATCTCGGCTTCGCTCTTGGAGACGAGCTCTCCGAGGGTGGAGATGCCCGCCGCGCGCAGGCAGTTGGCCGATCGCACGGACAGTTCCAGCTCGTCCACCTGGGTGGCCAGCAGCCTTGCGATGCGCTTGGTCTCCTCGTCGACCTCCTTCTCGTGCCCGGCGCCGGCAGGCTCTTCCTCGAAGTTGGCGATCAGGCTGAGATGCTCGATCAGGATGCGGGCCGCCTGGGCCACGGCGTCGTCGGGGCCCATGGAGCCGTCCGTCCAGACCTCCAGCATGAGGCGGTCGTAATCGGTGCGCCGACCGACGCGGGCGTTCTCGATGTCGTAGTTGACCTTCAGCACCGGCGAGTAGTTGGTGTCCAGGGGAATCGTGCCGATGGGCTGCTCGGCGGTCCGGTTCTCCTCGGCGAAGACGTAGCCCCGGCCCTTGCCGATGGTGATATCCAGGTTGAGGGTGACACCCTTGCCGAGAGTGGCGATGTGGAGATCGGGATTCATGATTTCCACGCTGGAATCGCTGGCCAGATCCTTGGCGGTGAGTTCGCCGCCCTTGGCTTCCACCCGCAGGGTGCGGTCTTCCTCGCCGTGGTACCGGATGGCCACCTCCTTGAGGTTCAGCACGATCTCGGGAACGTCCTCGCGGACCCCCGTGACGACCGAGAACTCGTGCTGCACGCCGTCGATGCTGACGGACTTGATCGCTGCGCCCTGGATCTGGGAAACCAGAACTCGACGCAGTCCGTGTCCGACGGTGACCCCGAATCCGCGCTCCAGCGGCTGGAAGGTGAACTTCCCGTAGGTGCTGGTGAGGCTTTCCCGATCGATCTCGAGAAGCCTCGGCATCTGGATGCCTTCGAGAGCCATGTGCTTCGCTATCCCTTGTGAAAGTCCTCGTTGCCTACACGCGGCTGTAGAACTCGATGACGAGTTGCTCTTCCGCCGGCGTCGGTATGTCCTCCCGGTTGCAGCGCTCCACCACGGTACCCCTGAGGTTGGCCTTGTCCACAGACAGCCACGGCACGAGCTCACGGGAACGGCGGAGGGACTCGTGGATGATCTCCAGCTTCCTGCTGCCCTCGACTACGGCCACCACGTCGCCCGGGGAGGTGAGGTACGACGGGATATTGACCCGGCGGCCGTTGACGGTGAAGTGGTTGTGACGCACCAGTTGCCTGGCCGCCTTCCGCGATGGCGCAAGGCCCAGGCGGTAGACGATGCTGTCGAGGCGGCTCTCGAGCAGGCGCAGGAGGTTGTCGCCGCTCACTCCGGGTACCCGCGTCGACTCGCGGTAGTACTTGCGGAACTGCCCCTCCCGCACCCCGTAGATCCGCGCCAGCTTCTGCTTGGCTCGCAACTGAACGCTGTACTCCGACTGCTTGCGCCGCATACCCTGGCCGTGCTGTCCGGGGCCGTAGCTGCGGCGCTCGAAGGCGCACTTCTCGAGGGTGCACCTCTCGCCCTTCAGGAACAGCTTGGCTCCCTCCCGTCGGCAGAGCCTGCAGTTTGGTCCGGTGTACCTGCTCATTCTCGTCGACCTCCGTCGGCCTCAGACACGGCGCCGCTTCGGGGGGCGGCAGCCGTTGTGGGGGACCGGTGTCTTGTCGCGGATTGCGGCGATCTCGAGCCCCGCGTTCTGCAGGGAACGGATCGCCGAATCACGGCCCACGCCCGGACCCTTGACCCAGACCTCGACGCGGCGCAGTCCCATGTTGACCGCCTCCTGGGCGGCGCGCTCGGCGGCGAGCTGCCCGGCGAAGGGCGTCGATTTGCGGCTGCCGCCGATGCCGACCTTGCCCGGCGTGGCCCAGGAGATCACGTTGCCCTCCACATCGGTGAGGGTGACGATGGTGTTGTTGAAGGTGGACAGGATGTGGGCGATGCCCAGAGCCTCCACCTTCCTCGACTTCTTGCGGCGGCGACGGCCTCTTTCAGGTGGCAATTCGAGTCAATCCTCTGTTGAAGTCAGTCTCTGTCGAACCGGCTACTGGGGAGCCTTCTTCTTGCCGGCAATGGCGCGCCTCGGCCCCTTCCGCGTGCGAGCGTTGGTCTGGGTCCGCTGGCCTCTGACGGGCAGACCCCGGCGGTGGCGGAGACCCCGGTAGCAGCCCAGGTCCATGAGGCGCTTGATGTTCATGTTGACCTCGCCCCGCAGGGATCCCTCGACGCGGTACTTGCCCTCTATGATGTTGCGCAGCTGCGTGACCTGCTGCTCCGAGAGGGAGCCGACGCGGGTGTCCGGCGTGACCTGAGACTCCGACAGGATCGCCTCCGCCGAGGAGCGGCCGATGCCGTAGATGTAGGTCAGCCCAACGTCGATGCGCTTGTCCCGCGGGAGGTCGACCCCTGCGATTCGTGCCATTCGTGGCTCTCTCCTTGTTCGCGGGACTCGGGCCCCGCGTTCCTATCCCTGGCGCTGCTTGTGCCGGGGGTTGCGCTTGCAGATGACGCGCACCACGCCGTGACGGCGGATGATCTTGCAGTCGGCGCAGCGCCTCGACACGGATGCTCGGACCTTCATGGCAACTCCCTGGGTTCCGCGAGCCGTCAGCGCCGGCCCTGGATGCGCCCCTTCTTCATGAAGCCTTCGTAGTGGCGGGTCATCAGCTGCGACTCGAGCTGCTGCAGAGTGTCGAGGGAGACACCGACGATGATGAGCAGTCCCGTGCCGCCGAAGAACTGGGAGTACGAAGGCGTGACGTTGAACTGATCGATAACGAAGAACGGGAAGATGGCCACCGCCGCCAGCGCCATCGATCCCGGCAGGGTGATGCGCGTCATGATGCGGTCGATGTAGTCGGCGGTTCGCTTGCCGGGCCGAACGCCCGGAATGAACCCTCCATGTCGCTTCATGTTGTCCGCCAGTTGCTGCGGGTCCATGACGATGGCGGTGTAGAAGTAGGTGAAGAACACGATCATGGTGCCGTACACGATCCAGTAGAACACGGAACTCGTCGTGAAGTAGACCCCCAGGCTCGCCATGAACTCGCTGGCGGGAAAGAACTGGGTCACCGTTCCGGGAAGAAACATGATCGACTGGGCGAAGATGATGGGAATCACGCCGGCGGCATTGATGCGCAGCGGTATGTGCGTCGTCTGCCCGCCGTACACCCTGCGGCCCACCACGCGCTTGGCGTACTGCACGGGAATGCGCCGCTGGCCCTGGGTGAGGAGGACGACGGCAGCCACGACGGCGACGATGAGGGCCAGGAGAAAGATCTCCTCGATGAGGCTCTTCGTCGATCCGCGGTTCAGCAGGTAGTGGCGCCACTCGTCCTTCACGGCGAAAGGCAGCTCGGCGATGATGCCGACGAAGATGATCAGGGAGATGCCGTTGCCGATGCCGCGCTCCGTGATCTGCTCCCCCAGCCACATGATGAAGATCGTGCCCGTGGTGATGGTGATCATCGTCAGCAGCCGGAAGCCCCAGCCCTCGTCGATGACGGCCGGCACGCCGGAGGAAGGGCCGCGGATGTTCTCCAGGAAATAGCTCACACCGAGAGACTGGGCGCCGGCGAGGAGGACGGTGCCGTAGCGGGTGTACTGGTTGATCTTCTTGCGCCCCTCCTCGCCTTCCCGCTGAAGCTTCTGGAAGAAGGGGACGACAGCGCCCATGAGCTGCAGGATGATGGACGCGCTGATATAGGGCATGATACCCAACGCGAAGACCGTGGCCCGCGTGAAGGCGCCTCCCACGAACATGTCGTAGAGCCCGAAGAGAGTGCCTCCGGCTCCGGCGAAGTACTCCTGCAGCACGGACTCGCGGATACCCGGAACCGTGATCTGACCGCCGATGCGATAGACGATCAGAATGCCGATGGTGAAGAGGATCTTGCGCCGAAGATCGGGGATCTTGAAGCAGTTTTTGAAGCTCTGGAGCACGCCGGACTCAGCCCGCCTCTACGGCCAGGATCTCGAAGGAACCGCCGGCCGATTCGATCTTCTCCCGGGCCGCGCGGGAGGCGGCGTGGGCCTGGAGGGCGAGCTGAGTCGTCAACTCGCCGTCGCCGAGGATCTTCACTCGATCGCTTGCCTTGCGGATCAGCCCCGCCCGCGCCAGCTCTGCCGGTCCGACCTCTCCGGAGAGGCCCGCCGCCTGGATGGCGCCGACGTTGACGATCTGGTACTCGACTCGGAATCTCCGGTTCGAGAAGCCGGTCTTCGGCAGACGGCGATGCAGGGGCATCTGCCCGCCCTCGAAGCCGGTGCGGCGGCCTCGGCGGGCGCCGGACCGGGCGCGCTGGCCTTTGTGCCCGCGGCCGGCGGTCTTGCCCTTGCCGGAACCAGGGCCGTGCCCCTTGCGGGTGCTCGCCCGGCGGGAGCCGGGGGTGGGACGGAGTTCTCCGAGTCGCATGGTCGCCGCTCCCTATGGTCCTTCCTGTTCCGCCACCTCGACGAGGTGAACTACCCTCGCGATCATGCCGCGGATCTGCGGAGTGTCCTCGTGGACGACGACCTGATGCAGCCGCCGGATGCCGAGAGCCCGGATCGTGAGCTGCTGCTTGCGGGAACGGCCGATGGCGCTCCGCCGCTGTGTGATGGCGAGCTTCACCTCAGGCTCTCCACGGGCACCCCGCGAAGGCGGGCCACCTCCTCGGCATTGCGCAGGTGGCTCAAGCCGTCGAGGGTGGCCTTGATGGTATTGTGCGAGTTGTCCGATCCCAGGGACTTGGTGAGGATGTCGTTGATCCCCGCCAGGTCGAGGACGATGCGGACGCCGCCGCTGGCAATGACCCCGGTGCCCGGAGAGGCCGGCTTCAGCAGGACCCGTGCAGCCCCGAATCGACCGATGATCTCATGGGGGATCGTGCCCGAGGCTACGGGGATCTCGAGGATCTCCTTCTTCGCCTCCTCCGTGGCCTTGCGGATCGCCTCGGCCACCTCTCCCGCCTTGCCCGAGCCCACGCCCACATGTCCGGCGCGGTCCCCGGCCACGACCATGGCGGTGAAGGAGAAGTTCCTGCCTCCCTTCCGCACATGGGATACGCGCCGCACGCTGTTCTGAACGACGACTTCGGTCAACTCGAGATTGCTCGCGTCGATTCGGGATGCCATTCTCTCTCTCGATTCAGTCGCTTAGAGCTTCAGGCCGCCCTCGCGAGCGCCTTCGGCGACGGCCCGCACGATGCCGTGGTAGAGCAGGCCCGCCCGGTCGAAAACGACCCGCTCGACACCCTTCTCCCGCGCCTTCGAGGCCAACTGCCTGCCCAGGGCGCGGCCCTGCTCCACCGGCGGTCCTGAGCGCTCGAAGTCCTTCGACAGGGTCGAGAGGCCGACGACGGAGTGGCCCGCCTGGTCGTCGATTATCTGCGCCTCGATATTGCGCAGGCTCCTGTGCACCACGAGGCGGGGGCGCTCCGGGGTTCCCACGACCTTCTTGCGGATCCGGAACCGCCGCCGCTGGCGCGCTGCACCCTTCTTCTGCTGACGGCTGGCCATCAGGCGACGGCCGCCTTCCCGGCCTTCCAGTGGATGACCTCGTTCTCGTAGCGAATACCCTTTCCCTTGTAGGGATCGGGCTTGCGCTTCTGGCGGATCTCCGCGGCCACCTGGCCCACCTTCTGCTTGTCGATGCCGGAGACGACGATGCGGGCCTGGGCGCCGGCCACGGGGTTGGTGACCTCCAACTCCACGCCGGAGGGCGGCTCGTAGTCGACCTGGTGCGAGTAGCCCACGTTGAGGCTCAGCTTACCCCCATCGACCTCGGCCCGGTAGCCTACGCCGAAGAGCTCCAGGTTCTTCGAAAACCCCTGGGTGACGCCTTCCACGGCGTTGGACACCAGGGAGCGGGTCAACCCGTGAAGCGCCATGGCCTCCTTGGTCTCGCCCTTGCGTCGCACCACCACCTGATTGCCGGCCACCGCCACCTCGACGAAGTCGATGCGGTAATCGAGGTCCAGGACGCCCTTCGGGCCTTTGACCTTCACCTCGCGCCCCTGCACGTTCACCTCGACCCCCTGGGGAAGTGGAATCGGCTGCTTTCCTACACGCGACATGGTCCGCTCCGCCTCCCTACCAGACGCTGCACAGGAGTTCGCCGCCGATGCCCGCCCGGCGCGCGTCCCGATCGGTCATGACGCCACGGGAAGTGGAGAGGATGGCCACACCCAGCCCTCGCCGCACCCGCGGCAGCCGGTCCTTCGACGCGTAGCGGCGAAGACCCGGCTTGCTGAGGCGGCGAATCCCCTGGATGATGCTCTGGTTGGAGCCGTCGTAGCGCAGGTAGATGCGCAACTGGCCCTGCTTGCCGTCATCATAGGAGGCGAAGTTGTCGATGAATCGTTCTTCCGCCAGCACGCGGGCGATCTCCCGCTTGAGCCTCGAAGCGGGGATCTCGACGCTGGGATGCCCGGCCTGAGCCGCATTGCGGATCCGGGTGAGCAGGTCGGAGATGGGGTCGGTCATGCTCATGGTGGCCCGCCTACCAACTCGCCTTGGTCACCCCGGGGATCTCGCCCCGCAGTGCCAACTCCCGGAAACAGATCCGGCACAGGACGAACTTGCGGTAGACACCCCGCGGACGACCGCAGCGCTGGCACCTCGTGTACTTCCGGACCTTGAATCTCGGCTCCTGGGCTGCCTTGATCATCAGGCACTTCTTGGGCATTCGCTATTCCGTCCCTTCAGTTGCTGAAAGGCACACCGAACTGGCGAAGAAGCTCCTTGGCCTCCTCGTCGGAGCGGGCGCTGGTGACGAAGGTGATGTTCATACCGCGGATCTGATCGACGCGGTCGTAGACAATCTCCGGAAAGATGATCTGTTCGCGGATGCCCAGATTGTAGTTGCCGCGGCCATCGAATCCCCGGGCAGGCACCCCGCGGAAGTCGCGGGACTGGGGCAGAGCGAAATGGACCAGGCGGTCGAAGAACTCGTACATGCGGTCCCGCCGCAGGGTGACCACGGCGCCGATGGGCATCCCCTGGCGCAGCTTGAAGTTGGAGATCGCCTTCTTGGAGCGCCGCACCGCCGGCTGCTGGCCGGTAATGGCCGTGAGCTCGGCCAGCACCGTATCCAGGGTCTTCGGCTCCTGCACCGCCTCTCCCACGCCTGAATTGATGACGATCTTCTCCAGCCGGGGGACCTCCATGGGGTTCCCGTACTCGAAGCGCTCGCGCAGGGTGGGGACGATCTGGCTCCTGTAGTGTTCCTTGAGTCGTGAGGTGGTCATTGGTGGAATCTCTATTGAGAATCGATCATCTCGCCGCTGCGTGCGGCGACCCGGACACTGCGGCCGTCGTCGAGGGTCCGCCGCCGCACCCGGGTGGGCGCATCGGTCTTGGGATCGACGACCATGACGTTGGAGATATGCATCGAGGCTTCGCGCTCGACGATCCCTCCCTGTGGATCACGCTGCGTGGGCTTCGTGTGCTTCTTCATCATGCGCACGCCTTCGACGATGACGCGGTCCTTCTCGGGAAGGACGCGCAGCACGCGGCCTCTCCGGCCCTTGTCGTTGCCGCAGATGATCAGGACCGTGTCGTCCTTCTTGACATTCATCGCTCTACACCACCTCGGGGGCGAGGGAGACGATACGCATGAACTGCCGGTCCCGGAGCTCCCGCGCCACGGGGCCGAAGATACGCGTCCCCCGGGGCTCGTTGTTCTGATCCAGGAGAACGGCGGCGTTCTCGTCGAAACGGATGTACGACCCGTCCGGCCGCCGGAACTCCTTCTTCGTGCGAACCACCACCGCCCGGGAAACCTCCCCCTCCTTGAGGGGCCCGTTGGGGATCACGTCGTGGACAGCTACCACCACGAGATCGCCGACGCCGGCGTAGCGGCGCCGGGTACCGCCGAGGACACGGATGCAGTTCGCCTTGCGTGCTCCGGCGTTGTCGGCCATGCGCAGGACGGAGTATTCCCGGACCATGGCTCAGCCCGCCTTCTCGAGGATCTCGACCAGGCGCCAGCGCTTGGTCTTGCTCATGGGCCGGCACTCGCGAATGCGGACGATGTCTCCCACGCCGGACTCGTTGCCCTCGTCGTGGGTCACGGCCTTGGTGGTCCGCGAGATCCCCTTGCCGTACAGCCGGTGGGATGAGCGGATCTCTATGGCGACGACTCGCGTCTTCTCGGTGTTGGCCTTGAGAACGCGGCCCTCTGCCAGTCGTCCTCCGAAAGTGTCCCGCTCCGCCATCGATTCCTCAGGCTGGTTGTGCGTCGGCATCGGCATCGCCGCTCGCCAGGGGCCGGATCCCCGCCGTGTGTTCCTCGAGCAGGGTGCGCACCCGGGCGATCTCCCGGCGCACCTGGCGAAGCCGGATGGGGCTGCTCAGCTGGCCCAGGGTGTGCTGGAAGCGCAGGTTGAAACTCTCCTCTTCCAACTCCTCGAGCCGCGTGCTCAGTTCCTCGGCGCTCTGCTCTCTCAGTTCACTCGCCTTCATGGGATCCTCAACCGAGGCGTTCGACGAACTTGGTCTTGATCGGCAGTTTGTGGCCCGCCCGGCGCAGGGCCTCCTTGGCCATATCCGGAGTCACGCCCGACAACTCGAACATCACTCGCCCCGGTTTTACCACGGCGACCCAGTCCTCGGGGGCGCCCTTGCCCTTGCCCATGCGGGTCTCTGCCGGCTTCTTCGTCAGCGGCTTGTCCGGGAAGATGCGGATCCACAGCTTGCCGGTTCGGCTCATGGCCCGGCTGATGGCCACACGGGCCGCCTCGATCTGGCGGCTGGTGACCCAGCCCGGCTCCAGGGCTTTCAGCCCGAACTCTCCGAAGGAGACCAGCGCTCCGCCCTTCGTCTGGCCGCGCATGCGCCCACGGGACTGCTTGCGCCACTCGACCTTCTTCGGCATCAACATGGGGTCTTCGCTCTCTCGCTCTTCCCGTTCCCGTCAGGCCTGTTGCGGCTCTTCCTCGGCCTCGTCCACGACCTCGCCGTGGCAGATCCACACCTTGACACCCACCGTACCGGAGACGGTGAAGGCCGTGGACCGGGCGAAGTCGATGTCGGCTCGGAGGGTGTGGAGCGGCACTCGGCCCGCTGGTTCCGAGCGCTCGCGGCGCGACATCTCGGAACCACCGATGCGGCCGGCGCACTCGATGCGGATGCCCTCGGCTCCCATGCGCATGGAAGAGGCCACCGACTTCTTGATGGAGCGGCGGAAGGCAACTCTCTGCTCGAGTTGGCGCGCGAGGTTGTCGGCCACCAGTTGGGCATCGAGCTCCGGCTTCTTGACCTCCTGGATATTGAGGGTTACGTCCTTCTGGGTCAGGGTCTTCAACTCGTCGCGGAGCTTGTCGACCTCGGCGCCCCGGCGGCCGATGGCGATGCCCGGACGCGCCGTGTGCACCTCGATGGTGACCCGCTTGGGGTGGCGCTCGATGTTGACACGGGACACCCCGGCCCGCTGCAGGCGCTGGCGGATGTAGCGCCGCAGGGTGATGTCCTCGCCCAGCAGGCCGGAAAAGTCCCGCTCGGCGAACCAGTTGGAACTCCAGCTCTTGATAATCCCCAAGCGCAGTCCGTAGGGATGTGTCTTCTGACCCAAGCTGTCCCCTTCCTTACTCGTCCTCGGAGGGGGCGACCTCTTCGGTCTCCCCGTCTGGTGCGGACACCGCCGCCGACACCTCCTGGCGGCCATCGGAAACGACGATGGTGAGGTGGCTCTGACGCTTCAGGATCCGGTTGGCGGCGCCCCGGGCACGCGGGCGAAGCCTCTTGAGGGTGCGGCCCTCGTCGGCGTACACACGATGAATGAACAACTCTTCCACATCCACTGCAGGAGGTGCGTCGGCCTCTTCCTCTTCATCCCGGACCGTGGCGTTGGCGATGGCGGAGCGCAAGGTCTTCTCGGCGACGCGGGCGGCGAGACGAGGCGAGAACTGCAGAATCGCCAGAGCCTCCTCCACCGGCTTGCCCCGGATCAGGTCGATGACCTGGCGCATCTTGGTGACCGGGATGCCGATATGCCTGTGTACGGCGCGCGCTTCCAAACTCATCGAACCCCGGTGGTGCGCTCGCTGGCTCGTCCCCCGTGACTGCGGAAAGTCCGGGTCGGAGCGAATTCGCCGAGCTTGTGTCCCACCATGTTTTCGGTGATGTAGACGGGGATGAACTTGTTGCCGTTGTGCACGGCCAGGGTGTGGCCCACGAAGTCGGGGGTGATCGTGGAACGCCTCGACCAGGTTCGCAGGACCTTCCTGTCCCCCGTCTTGTTCATCGCCTCGATCTTCTCGGAGAGATGGTCGT
Organism: uncultured Gemmatimonadaceae bacterium; assembly: GCA_964512165.1. GTDB lineage: Bacteria > Latescibacterota > UBA2968 > UBA8231 > UBA8231 > UBA8231. Next base: position 18,350 of record CAZEHQ010000067.1, read on the forward strand.
CGACGAAAGGGCCTTTCTTGATCGATCGCGCCACTTCCCTATGCCTCCCCGTTACCTTCGGTTCCGCCTGCGCACGATCCAGGCGTTGGACGCCTTCTTGCGCTTTCGCGTTTTGTACCCCTTGGTCGGCTTGCCCCACGGCGTGACAGGATGGCGCCCTCCGGAGGACTTGCCCTCGCCTCCGCCGTTCGGGTGGTCGACGGGATTCATGACCACGCCCAGGACCTTGGGCCGCCGGCCGAGCCAGCGGCCGCGGCC
>CAZEHQ010000068.1:0-10706 GCA_964512165.1 uncultured Gemmatimonadaceae bacterium
GGAGATCTCCCCGTGTCCCCTGCGCATTCCGCCGTCGCGGCGATCACGGCGGTGGAGCGCGCCCTGCCCGACAAGGTGGTCACCAACCTCGACCTCGAGCGCGTCGTCGACAGCTCCGACGCCTGGATCCGCGAGCGCACCGGAATCCGCGAGCGCCGGATCCTCGAAGAGGCCGGCATCTCCACCCTGGCCACCCAGGTCGCCGAGGGCTTGCTCCGGCGCACCGGGACGGCCGCCGAGCAGGTCGACCTGATCATCGTGGCGACGATGACGCCCGACATGCTCCTTCCCTCCACGGCCTGCCTGGTGCAGGCGGCCGTCGGCGCCACCCGCGCCTGGGCCTTCGACCTCCAGGCCGCCTGCTCGGGGTTCGTCTACGCCCTGGTCTCGGGGGCCCAGTTCATCGCCACCGGGGCACACCGCAAGGTGATGGTCATCGGCGCCGACAAGATGAGCGCCGTCGTCGATCCCACCGACCGCGCCACCTGCGTCCTCTTCGGCGACGGCGCCGGAGGGGTTCTGCTCGAGCCGGCGCAGGGTGAGAACGAGGGGATCGTGGACTTCGAGCTGCACGCCGACGGCCGCGGCGGCAAGGATCTCTTCATACGCGCCGGCGGCAGCCTGCACCCGGCGACCCGGGAGACTGTGGATGCCCGGGACCACGTCCGTCACCAGGAGGGACGGGCGGTCTTCCGCTTCGCCTTCCAGCGGATGGCGGAGGTCTCGCTCTCCCTGCTGGAGCGCAACGGACTGACCCCGAAGGACCTGAAGCTGTTCGTCCCGCACCAGGCGAACCAGCGGATCATCACCGCCACCGCCGAGCGCATGGGCCTGGAGGAGGAGCGAGTGCTGAGCAACATCGAACACTACGCCAACACCACGGCCGGTACCGTGCCCATCGCCCTCTCCGAGGCGGCGGAGGAGGGCCGCCTGGAACCCGGAGACCTGTTACAGATGACGGCCGTCGGCGCCGGTCTCACCTGGGGCAGCGTCCTCATGCGCTGGGGCCGGGTCTCGTGAGCGCCGGGACCGCCTTTCTCTTTCCCGGCCAGGCCTCCCAGTTCGTCGGCATGGGGGCCGATCTCCGGGAGCGCCATCCCACGGTCCGGGAGACCTTCGAGGAGGCCGACGGAATACTCGGATTCGACCTGTCGCGGGTCTGCTTCGAGGGACCGATGGAGCGCCTCAGCCAGACCGAGATCACCCAGCCGGCGGTGTACGTGCACAGCGTCGCCGCGAGCCGCCTGCTGGCGGAGCGCGGCCTTCGCCCGGACGCGGTGGCGGGCCACAGCCTCGGGGAGTACTCGGCCCTCACCGCCGCCGGGGTGCTCGACTTTCCCGAGGGCCTGTCCCTGGTGCGGGAGCGGGGGCGCCTGATGCAGGCCGCCGGCGCCGAGCGGCCGGGGAAGATGGCGGCCGTCATCGGCCTCGACGACGACGTCGCGGCGGGTCTGTGCGAGGAGATCGGTCCCGAGGTGGTGCCCGCCAACTACAACTCCCCGGGCCAGGTGGTCCTGTCCGGCGAGTCGGGGGCGGTGGAGAGAGCCATGGCCGCCGCCGAGGCGGCCGGCGCCCGGAGGGTTGTCGAGCTGCCGGTGAGCGGAGCCTTTCACTCCCCTCTCATGGCGTCTGCCGCCGAAGGCCTGGCGCCCCGGCTGGCGGCGACCCGATTCAGCCCCCCCTCGGTGCCCGTGGTGACCAACGTGACCGCTGCGCCCGAGACCGATCCCCGCGCCTTGCGGCGCCTCCTCTTCGAGCAGATGACGGCTCCCGTGCGCTGGACGGAGTCGGTGCGGGCCCTCTCCGCCATGGGGGTGGAGCGGGCCTTCGAGGTCGGTCCCGGCAGCGTGCTGAAGGGTCTGAGCCGACGCATCCTCCGCGGCCTGAGGGTGGAGACCGCGGGCACCGCCGAGGAGATGAGCGGTCTCGAAACCGGTGTCTGAATTCTCACGAGGGAGAGCGATGGCAGATCTCGACGGCAAGGCAGCCCTGGTCACCGGCGGATCTCGCGGCATCGGGCGGGCGATCGCCCTGCGCCTGGCGGCGGAGGGCGCGGCCGTGGCCGTCTGCGCGCGCACCGAGTCGGCGGCGAAGTCAACGGCCGCCGAGATCGCCGCCCTGGGCGTGCCGTCCCTTGCGTGCGCGGCGGACGTCTCCGACGCCGGCCAGGCAGCGGAGACGGTGCAGCGGACGATCTCCGAGCTGGGGGGCATCCACATCCTCGTCAACAACGCCGGCATCCGGCGCGACAGCCTCCTGCTGCGCATGAAGGAGGAGGACTGGGACGCGGTGCTGGCGACCAATCTCAAGGGCGCCTTTCACTGCACCAAGGCGGCGGCCCGGCCGATGATGCGCGCCCGGGAGGGGCGGATCATCTCCATCTCCTCCGTGGCGGGGATCGTGGGCAACGCCGGCCAGGCCAACTACTCGGCCTCGAAGGCGGGACTGATCGGCTTCACCAAGAGTCTGGCCCGCGAGATGGCCTCGCGCGGCGTCACCGTCAATGTCGTCGCCCCCGGGTACGTGCCGGATACGGGAATGACGTCCGAGCTCCCGGAGGAGGCCGTCGAGCATCTGATGGCTCACGTGCCCCTGGCCCGGACGGGCACACCGGAGGAGGTGGCCGACGCCGTGGCTTTCCTCGCTTCCCAACGGGCCGCCTACATCACCGGGCAGGTGCTGGCCGTCGACGGCGGCATGACGATGTAGCCGGGCGGCGCGGGATCCAGGACCCCGGTTGCGCCGTCTCAGGACCCTGCATATATAGGTGAACCGCCCGGGTAACGTTGCCCATCCCCCGATTCGGCAAGCGCACAAGGAGGAGACCTGCATGCCAACCATCGAAGAGCGGGTACGCGACCTGATCGTCGAACAGCTCGGCGTCAATGCCGAGCAGGTGACCAGGGAGGCGTCCTTCATCGACGACCTCGGCGCCGACTCGCTGGACACGGTCGAGCTGGTCATGGCCTTCGAGGAGGAGTTCGGCCTCGATATCCCCGACGAGGACGCCGAGAAGATCGTTTCCGTCACCGACGCCATTAAGTTCCTCGAAGAGAACGCCAAGGCCTGAGGCGGCGGTCGTGGCGCGGCGGAGAGTGGTGGTCACCGGTCTCGGGGTGCTGGCCCCGAACGGCAACGATCCCGTCGCCTACTGGGACGCCCTGACCAACGGCCGTTCCGGCATCGGGCCCATCACCCGCTTCGACACCACGGGCCAGAAGGTCACCATCGCGGGGGAGGTCAAGGGCTTCGATCCCGAGTCCTGCCTCGACCGCAAGGAGGTTCGCCGCAACGACGCCTTCGTCCAGTACGGCGTGTATGCGGCCACCCAGGCCTTCGCCGACGCCGGCCTCGACATGGACCGCGTCCGGTCCGAGCGCGTAGGCGTCATCTTCGGCTCCGGCATCGGCGGCATCGCCACCCTCGAGGACCAGCACTCCGTGCTCGGCGAGCGCGGGCCTGGGCGCCTGAGCCCGTTCTTCGTCCCCATGATCATCAGCGACATGTCGGCGGGGATGATCTCCATCAAGCTCGGCGCCCGAGGCCCCAACTACACCACCGTGTCGGCCTGCGCCTCGGCGGCCCACGCCATCGGCGAGGCGGGGCGCAAGATCCAGTACGGCGACGCCGATGTCATGGTCACCGGCGGCACCGAGGCCGCCGTCACGCCCCTGTCCGTGGCCGGCTTCGCCGCCGCCCGGGCCCTGTCCGTGCGCAACGACGAGCCGCAGCGGGCGAGCCGGCCCTTCGACGCCGACCGCGCCGGCTTCGTCCTCGGCGAGGGGGCCGGGGCCCTGGTTCTGGAGGAGTACGAGCATGCCCGCCGCCGGGGCGCCGAGGTCTACGGCGAGTTCCGCGGACTCGGATTCACCGCCGACGCCTACCACATCACCGACATGGCTCCCGAGGGAGAGGGCGGCGCCCGGGCGATGCGCCTGGCCCTGGAGGACGCCCGCCTCGACCCGGGGGGGATCGGCTACGTCAACGCCCACGGCACCTCGACCGTGGTCGGTGACCCGCAGGAGACGGCGGCGCTGAAAGGCGTTTTCGGCGACCGGGCGGAGGGGCTGGCCGTGAGCTCCACCAAGTCGATGACCGGGCACCTCCTCGGCGCCGCGGGCGCCGTCGAGAGCATCGCCTGCCTGCTCGCCCTCAAGCACGGAGTGCTGCCTCCGACGATCAACTACGAAACCCCCGACCCGGCCTGCGATCTCGACTACGTGGCCAACGAGGCCCGCGAGGCGCAGGTCGACGCCGTGATGAACAACTCCTTCGGTTTCGGCGGCCACAACGCCGCCCTCGTCTTCACCCGCGCTGCCTGAGGATCCGCCTTGCCGACGGATCCTCCCCACCCGCGGATGGGTTGGATTCGCACCGCTCTCGCCCGGCTCGGCCTGAGGCCGTCGGCGGCCGAGGTGCCGCGCCCACGGCTCCGGGCCCTCGAGAGCCGGCTCGGGTACCGGTTCCGCGATCCCCGCCTCCTCGCCCACGCCCTCAAGCACCGCTCCTACGTGTACGCCAACCAGGGCCACGGGGTCGATTCCAACGAGCGCCTGGAGTACCTCGGCGACGCCGTCCTCGACCTCGTGGTGGCGGACCACCTGTTCCACCGTTACCGCGACCGGCGTGAGGGAGACCTGACGCAGATGAAATCCCTGGCCGTGAGCCGCGCCCTCCTGGCCCGCCGCGCGCGAGCGATGGGCCTGGGCGGCCACATTCTTCTCAGTCCCGAGGAGAGAGCCGCCGGCGGCGCCGACCAGGACTCGATCCTCAGCGACGCCTTCGAGGCCGTCATCGGCGCCCTCTACCTCGACGGGGGGCTGCGTCCGGCGCGCCGCTTCGTCGAGGCCCTGGTCCTGCGCGACATGGAAGGGCTGGTGGGCGGGGAGGACTTCGTCAACTTTAAGAGCAAGCTCCTCGAGCATGTGCAGGGACAGGGAGAAGGCCACCCCCGGTACCAAGTGCAGGGCGAGCGCGGTCCGGACCACGACAAGGTCTTCAGCGTCGATGTGAGCGTCACGGGGCAGACCATCGGCCGGGGGCAGGGGCGCTCCAAGAAGGAGGCCCAGCAGATGGCCGCCCGGGACGCGCTGCAGAGCCTCGGGGAGATCTGATGTCCATGCGCTTCCTGGACACGGGGGCGCTGCCGGGGGCGCTCAACATGGCCGTCGACGACGTCCTCCTCGACGCCGCCCGCGACGGCGGCGGCCCGATCCTGCGCACCTACGGGTGGAGCCCCCCGGCGATCAGTCTCGGTTTCGGCCAGCGCGCCCAGGAGGCCGTCGACGTCGGGCGTTGCCGGGACCTCGGCATCGACATCGTTCGCCGCCCCACGGGGGGCCGGGCGGTCCTGCACTGGAACGAGATCACCTACAGCTTTCACTGCGCCGAGGGCGAGGGCCCCGCGGCCCACGCCCTGCCGGAGGCGTGCCGCATCCTCGGGGAGTGTCTGGCCGAGGGCCTGCGGCGCGGTGGAGTCGACGTCGAGCTGGCTCCCGGGGGGCGTCCCGGGGCCCGGCACGGGGCCTGCTTCGCCAGCGCCTCGCGCTGGGAGCTGACCAGCGGCGGCCGAAAGCTGGTGGGCAGCGCCCAGCGCCGCACGCGGGGGGCGTTGCTGCAGCACGGTTCCCTGCTGGCCGGGCCGGAGCACCTGCGCCTGGCGGAGCTGATCCCGGCTCCGCGGCAGGGGGACACGTCTCTGGAGGCTGCGAGCACGCACCTGGCCGAGTGCGCCGGGCAGCCCCTGGACAGGGATCGCCTCGTGGGCTGCCTGGCCGCCGGCTTCGGACAGGTCCTCGGCCTGCCGGTGCGCGAGGCGCCGCTGACCTCGGCGGAGCGGCGGCGGGCCGAGATCCTGGCCCGGGAGACGTACGGCACCGAGGGCCACGCCCTGCGGGCCACTGACGCTGCCCCACTCTCCCGGTGACGGCCGTGCCCCCTGCGCCCCCAGGCCCGGCGTCCGGCGAAGAGCCGGTTCTCGAGGTGCGCGATCTGCGCACCTGGTTCCACACCCGGAGCGGCATCGGACGCGCTGTCGACGGACTCTCCTTCCACCTCGGCCGGGGCGAGACCCTGGGGCTGGTGGGTGAGAGCGGCTGCGGCAAGAGCCTCGCCGCCCTGTCCGTGCTGCGGCTGGTCTCCTCTCCGGGCCGAATCGAGGGGGGCCGGGTCCGGCTCCGGGGGCGCGATCTCCTCGACCTGGAGGAGGAGGAGATGCGGGCTGTCCGGGGCAACGAAATCGCCATGATCTTCCAGGAGCCGATGACCAGCCTCAATCCGGTCCTGACCTGCGGCGACCAGATCGCCGAGGCCGTCCGCAGGCACCGGAACGCGGGCCGGCAGGAGGCGCGGGAGCGGGCCGTCGACATGATGCGCAGGGTTGGCATCCCGGCTCCGGAGCAGCGCGTCGACGAGTACCCGCACCAGCTGAGCGGCGGCATGCGGCAGCGGGTCATGATCGCCATGGCCCTGTCCTGCACCCCCGACGTGCTCATCGCCGACGAGCCGACCACGGCCCTCGACGTGACCACCCAGGCCCAGATCCTGGACCTGCTGCAACGGCTGCAGGCCGAGTTCCACATGGCCGTCCTGCTCATCACCCACGATCTCGGCGTCGTGGCCGAGACCGCCGACAGGGTGGCGGTGATGTACGCGGGGCGCATCGTGGAGACGGCAGCGACGGCGCGGCTCTTCGCCGACCCCCGGCATCCGTACACGAGAGGGCTGCTGCGCTCGGTCCCGCCGCTCGAGGGTCCCCTGAACCGCCTGGAGGTCATCCCCGGCCGCGTCCCCGAGGCCACCGATTTCCCTTCGGGCTGCCGCTTCCACCCCCGGTGCCCCCTGGCGGAGGAACGCTGCCGCGGCCAATCCCCGCCCCTGGAGGAGGTCGGCCCCGGCCACGGCGCTGCCTGTTGGAGGTGGGATGCCTCCGTCTGAGGCCGTGAAGCCCATCGCGGAGACCCGCGGCCTGGGCAAGTACTTCCCTGTCCGCCGCGGGGCCTGGGGGCGCGTCCGCGGCTGGGTGCGCGCGGTGGATGGCGTCTCCCTGCAAGTGTGGCCCGGCGAAACCCTCGGCGTCGTCGGCGAGAGCGGCTGCGGCAAGACAACCCTCGGCCGGCTGATGCTGCGGCTCCTCGACGCCACCTCGGGGGCGGCGTACTTTCAGGGCCGGAACCTCGCGGACCTCGACGGCCGCGAGCTGCGGTCGCTGCGGCGGCACATGCAGATGGTGTTCCAGGATCCGTACAGCTCCCTGAATCCGAGGATGCGCGTGCGCGCTCTTCTCGGAGAGGGGCCCCGGATCCACGGGATCGCGGAGGGCCGGATGTCCGCGCGGGTGGCCGAGCTTCTGGAGAGGGTTGGCCTGCCGGCCGGCGCCGCCTCCCGGTACCCGCACGAGTTCAGTGGCGGGCAGCGGCAACGGATCGGCATCGCCCGGGCGCTGGCGGTGAACCCGGCCTTCGTGGTCGCCGATGAGCCGGTCTCCGCTCTCGATGTCTCCGTGCAGGGGCAGATCGTGAATCTGCTCCAGGACATCCAGCGCGATCTCGGGCTCACGTACCTCTTCATCGCTCACGACCTGGGCGTCATTCGGCACGTCGCCGACCGGGTGGCCGTGATGTACTTGGGACGAATCGTGGAGCTTGCCACCCGGGACCAGTTGTTCGGCTCGCCGAGCCATCCCTATACCCGGGCGCTGATGGCCGCCGTGCCGGTGCCGGACCCGGCCGCCCGCCGGCAGCGGGTGGTGCTGGGCGGCGATATCCCCAGCCCCGCCCGCGTGCCCGTGGGCTGCGCCTTCCACCCGCGTTGTCCCGAGGCGCGCGACCGCTGCCGGCGGGAGGTGCCAGGCCTCGTGGACCCGGGAGACGGGCGGCGCGTGGCCTGCCTGTTGAGAGACCCGGCGTCAGGCCCGGCCAGGGCGGGCGCCCACCAGGAGAGCTGACGCAAAATGATGACGAAACTGCGCGAGCGCACGGGCATCATCATGTGGTTCGTGATCCTCGCCTTTGTAGGGCTGATCGTCGTGGAATGGGGAGCCGACTACTCCGGCACGTCCACTGGGCGGGGCACGGACGTGGTGGGCTCCATCAACGGGGAGCAGGTCTCCTACCGCCTCTTCCAGCAGGCGCTGCAGAACGCGGCGCGCCTGCGCCGGCAGGAGGGGGGGGAGACCGATCAGCTCGTGGGCGAGGTCTGGCAGGCCCTGGTCTCGGAGGTCCTGCTGCGCCAGGAGGTCCACCGCCTGGGCATCGAGATCACCGACGAGGAGCTCGCCTTCTACGCGAGGAACTCGCCGCCGGACGTGGTCCGGGAGCTGTCCGCCTTCCAGCGCGACGGCGAGTTCGACCTCGAGCTCTACCAGCAGATCTTCAGCGACGAGACCACGGTGCGGGAGCAGCGCTCCTTCATCGCCCAGGTGGAGCGGATGATCCACCAGCAGCTGATCGCCCGGCGCCTGCAGGGACTGCTGGCCGAGACCGCCCGTGTCACCCCCCAGGAGGTCCGCCGGCACTATGAGGACCGCAACGAGAGGGCCACCGTCGAGTACGCCTTCGTGCCGGTGTCGACGGTCCCGGCCGTCGGCGTGACGGTGACCGACGAGGACTTGCGCGCCCGCTACGACGAGCGCAGGGGCGATTTCCGGCACCCCGAGCAGATCCAGGTGATCTACGTGCTCATGCCCCGCCAACCGAGCGCCGCGGACTCGGCCGAGGTGGCCGAGGAGATCGCCCGCCTGCGCCGCGAGATCGTCGAGGCGGGAGCCGACTTCGGCGACATGGCGTCGGCCATGTCGGACGACGAGGGCACCGCGGAGAATGGCGGCGATCTCGGTCTCTTCGGCCGCGGCTCCATGGTTGCCGAGTTCGAAGAGGCGGCCTTCGCCCTGGCCCCGGGGGAGGTCTCTCAGCCGGTGCAGACCACCTACGGCTGGCACCTCATCAAGGTAGAGGAGCGGCCTGCCGCCGAGCCCGGGGAGGAGGAGCGGGTCCGGGCCCGCCACCTCCTGCTCAAGCACCGGGCCTCGCCGCAGACGGAAGACGAGATCCTCGAGCGGGCCGAGGCCCTGGCGGCCGCGGCGGCCGAGGGCGGGTTGCGCCAGGCGGCGCTCAGCGAGGGGGTGGAGGTCCGAGAGGCCGGCTGGATCGGCCGCGGGGGGTCGCTTCCGGGCGTGACAGGCGGCACGGGCTGGGTCGTGGGCCGGCTCTTCGACAGCGAGGTCGGCGAGCAGAGCCCCGTGGGCAGCACCGAGGCGGGGTACTTCGTGGCCGAGCTCACCGGGCGCCGGACCGAGGGCGTCCTCCCTCTCGACGAGGTCCGGCCGCAGCTGGAGTCGGCGGTGCGGCGCCTCAAGCGCTCCGAGATCGCCGGCGAGAAGCTGCTCCCGGTGAAGGAGGCGGTGGAGGCGGGGCAGGACTTTGCCGACGCCGTGGCCGCCGCGGGACTCGAGGTCCGCAGCGGCGGGCCCTTCGCGAGAATGGACTTCGTCCCCGGTGTCGGCCGGGGCGGCGAGTTCGCCGGCGCCGCCTTCGCCCTGGAGGCCGGCCAGGTGAGCGGCGTCGTGGTCCAGGGCAACGGCGCCTACCTCCTGCACCTGACCGGGAAGACCGCCATCGACGAGGCCGCCTTCGAGGAGGAACGGGCCGGGGTCGAGGCGGAGCTCCTGCAGACGCGCCGCGCCGAGTCGCTGCAGGTGTGGTATGCGCAGATCTACGAGAACGCCGACATCGAGGACAACCGGCACCAGTTCTACTCGAACTTCTGAGCCAGGAGAGCACTTGGTCATGCCAGCCACACCCGCAGAGACGCGCATCGGCTTCGTCGGCCTCGGGATCATGGGCGCTCCCATGGCCCTGAACCTCATGAAGGCCGGGTTTTCGCTGAAGGTCTACAATCGCTCGGACCGTCCCGGCGTGCAGGAGGTGGTCGAGGCCGGCGGCCGCCGTGCCGCCTCCCCGAGGGAGGCGGCCGAAGGCAGCGACGTGATCATCACCATCGTCACCGACACGCCCGACGTGGAGGCGGTGATCCTGGGCGAGGAGGGCGTCGTCCACGGCTCCCGCAGGGGGGCCACCGTCATCGACATGAGCACCATCTCGCCCCGCGTCACCCGCGAGATCTCCGCGCGCCTGCAGGAGTCGGGCGTGCACATGCTCGACGCCCCGGTGAGCGGCGGTGACGTGGGCGCCCAGCAGGGGACGCTGTCGATCATGGTAGGGGGCGAGCAGTCCGTCTTCGACGACTGTCTGCCCGTCTTCGAGGCCATGGGAAAGAACATCAACCTCATCGGCGGCAGCGGCGCCGGGCAGACGACCAAGGCCTGCAATCAGATCGCCGTGGCCTGCGCCAACCTGGCCATGGCCGAGGCCCTGATGCTGGCGGCGGCCTCGGAGCTGGACGTGGGGAAGGTCCTCGACGCCATCTCCGGCGGAGCCGCGGGTTCCTGGCAGATGACCAATCTGGGCCCGCGGATTCTCAAGGGGGACTTCGATCCCGGTTTCATGGTGCGGCTGCAGCAGAAGGACCTCAAGCTGGTCCTCGAGGCGGCCAACGACATCAAGCTGGCCCTGCCGGGCACGAGCATCGCCCATCAGTACTTCAACATCGTCGAACGCCTCGGCGGCGCCGACGAAGGCACCCAGGCGCTGATCAAGTCGTACGAGGCCCAGGCCGGGACGGAGGCGCGAGCCGGATAGGATGGGACC
>CAZEHQ010000068.1:10716-18387 GCA_964512165.1 uncultured Gemmatimonadaceae bacterium
TCTATCATGTTTTGGGGCTAGCAGTCAGTCTTCCTCGACTGTCTGACCTTCTTAGAGGCCTGGGGTAATACCCTCCGCAAGATCGGCGCCCTCCTGCGCGACGAGGGACAGCCCTTTCCCCTCGACGAGATGCGCCGCCTCCTCGACGGGCACGGCATCGAGTTGTGCGTTCTGGAGGACAGGGCGCCGCCGCCGGAGAACCTCGACCTGGTGATGGCCATGGGCGGGGACGGCACCGTCCTGCGCGCCCTGGATCTCTGTCCGGAGGCCCCGGTGCTGGCCATCAACTACGGCACCGTGGGATTCCTCACCGCCGGCGACCGCTCCGACCTGGAGCGCATCCTCGGCCGCCTGGTGGCCGGCGACTACATCCTCAGCGAGCGCCTGGCTCTCACCTGCCGCTACCCCGGCGGCGAGGTGCGCGCCGTGAACGAGGTGCTGGTGCGCAGCAGCAACCGCCTCGTCTTCATCGACGTCTTCGTGGACGGATCGAAGATCCGGACGATCTGCGGAGACGGCGTCGTCGTCGGCACCCCCACGGGGAGCACCGGCTTCCTCCTGGCCACGGGCGCCCCCATCGTGATGCCCGAGGTCCGCTGTCTCGTCCTCGACGGCATCAACGAGTACAACTTCAGCTCCCGGTCGCTGATTCTGCGGCCCGAGGCCCGCGTGCGCCTGCATGTGAGCCCAGAGACCCGCGAGCCCGAGGTGCTGCTCACCGCCGATGGACGGCGCACGGGAGAGCTGGCCCCCGGCGACGATGTGAGAATCGCCTCCTCGGAGCGCACGGCGCGGCTGATCTACTTCGAGCCGAGTTACTTCTTCCACAACCTGACTTCCAAGCTGTCGTGGTGACCGGCGCCGTCGCCGTCACCGGAGCCGACCGGACCATGGGAGCGGCCCTCTGCCGGGGCCTGTCCGTTGCCGGCGAGGTCATCGCCATCGGCGGGAGCCCCGGTCCCCGGACGGACCTCGGCGGGGTGGTGGACTACCGGACCGCCGACCTGCGCCTTCCCGAGGCCGCCCGCGAGGCGGTGCAAGGGGCCGCTGCCATCGTCCATACCCAGCCCCATGGCGGTTTTGCGGAGGAAGACGCGGCGTCCGAGGCAGAGATGCTCGACTTCCTCGGCCGGGGCACCTATGTCCTCGTGCAGGCCGCCCGCGAAGCGGGGATCGGCCGCATCGTCCTCGTGAGCCCCATCTCGCTGATGCACGACTACCCCGCCGATTACGTCGTCGAACCGTGGTGGCGGCCGCGTCCGCGGCCCGACGGCGAGTCCTTGGCGCCATACCTGTCGGAACTCGTCTGCCGCGAGATCGCCCGCACGGGCGCCATCGAGGTGCGCTGTCTGCGCATGGGGGACCTCGACGATCCTGAAGGCACGTCCTCCGGGGAAGCCGTGCAGGCCGTCGCCATGGCCCTGGGCCGCGAAGCGGCTGCCGACGGGTACTGCTGGAGCGTGGACCATGTCCTCACCGGCGGCGGGAGCTGAGATGGCCGCGGTCGAGGGCGGGAGAGTGGTGATCTTCGGGGCCGGCGGGCCGGTGGGGGCGGCGACGATGGAGGCCCTGAAGGACCACCATACGCTGCGCTGCACCGATCTCGCGCCCCTCGACCGGATCGTGGCCGAGGAGCGGCGGCAGAGCGCAAGGGCGCCCCTGCCCCCGCTTCTTCCGGCGCCCCACGAGCGCAGGGTCGTGGACGTCACCCGCTACGACCAGGTCCTGGAGGCCTGCCGGGGAATGGACGCGGCCATCAATGTCACCGTCCTGCGGGACCACCCCGAGAAGGCCTTCACCGTCAACACCGTGGGCGCCTTCCACGTGGCCCGCGCCGCCGCCGAGTGCGGACTTCAGCGGCTGATCCACACCGGGCCCTTCCACGTCGCCCTGCACCACGCCGCCGATTCCTGGCACGACCACGACGTGCCGGACGAGATCCCCCTGCACCCGGGGGACGACCTCTACGCGCTGACCAAGTACCTGGGCGGCGAGATCACCCGGGTCTTCGCCGAAGAGGGAGGGGTCGAGACCCTGACCTTCCTGTACTGCCTCTTCCGGCCGCGGGAGATCCTCCCCGAGGAGCGCGGCCGCGGCGTCGGTCCCTTCACCGTCTCCTGGGAGGACACGGGCCGGGCCATGCTCCACGGCCTGCGGGCGCCGGCCATGCCTTCGCCCCACGAGGTCTTCCTCATCTGCGCCCGCCAGCCCCACGGCAAGTACCGCGTCGACAAGGCCCGCCGCCTGCTGGGCTGGGAAGCCGCCGACACCTGGGAGGAGTTGCTGCGCCGGAGCTGAGACCTGCGGTCAGGCCAGGATCCCGACGCGCTCCCCCCCCTCTTCCTCCCGGCCCGCCCGCAGGGTCAGGTTGAGCCGCTGCACCTCCTCCGGCTCCAGTTCCGGTAGCCGGTCCACCAGTCCCAGGAAGCGTTCGATCTCCTCCGGGGCGGCGAGTCCTTCCGCGAGCGACCGCAGCTTGCCGATGTAGTCCGGGCGTTCGAAGGGACGCGCTCCAAGGGAGTGGGCGTTGGGGTTGTCGAGGCGCTCCACCACCTCGGAGCCGTCGGCCATTCGCACCACCACCTCGGCGCCGAACTTCCGCCGCCGGAAGTCGGACTCGTGGTAGGCCCGGGTCCACTCCTCCACCTCCTCGGTGCGCACCTTCCGCCACAGGGAGACCGTGGAGGGGCGGTTCGCCCGCTCCGGCGTGTACGAGTCGACGTGGTGCCAGCGGCCGTCCTCCCAGGCCACGGTGAGGATGTACATGGCGCTGTGGTCGAGGGTTTCCCGCGAGGCGGAAGGGTCCATCTTCTGCGGATCCCGGGACCCCGTGCCGATGACGAAGTGGGTGTGGTGGCTGGTGCGCACCACCACCTCGCGCACGGCTTCGAGGTCGAGGCCGCGGGCGTGGAGGGCGAAGCCGATGTCGACCAGGGACTGGGCCTGGTACTCGGCGGAGTGCTCCTTGGTGTAGGAGTCGAGGATCGCCCGAAGGTGCTCACCCGGCGGCGGCAGCGAGACCTCGTACTCGGCGTCGGGACCTGAGAGGAGCCAGGCGATGACGCCGTCGCGCCCCTCGTAGATCGGTGAGGGGGCGCGCTCTCCGAGGAGGGAGCGGCCCACCGCCTCCAGGGCGGTCTTGCCGGACTGGCCCGGGGCATACGCCTTCCAGCTGGTGATGTCCCCCTTGCGCGACTGCCGGGTCGAGCACCCGAGGTGAACGGCCTGGTTCACGGCCTGGAAGATCGTCTCCACCGGCAGCTTCAGCAGGGCGCCGACGCCGGCGGCGACGGCGGGGGCGAGGTGGGCCACGTGGTCGATCTTGTGCTCGTGGAGGCAGATGCTCCGCACCAGGGAGATCTGGGTCTCGTAGGCCACCAGGATGCCGCGCACCAGATCGGCGCCGCCGCGGCCCGTCTGCTGGGCGGCGGCCAGCACCCCGGGGATCGTGTCGGCGGGATGAGAGTAGTCGGCGGCGAGGAAGCAGTCGTGGAAGTCGAGCTCGCGCACGGCCACGCCGTTGGCCAGGGCGGCCCACTCGCAGTGGAAGGTGCGCTCCGGCGGCAGGCCGCAGAGGCTGGCCCCCCGGCCCCCGGGGTGGGGATAGCCGAGGGCGAGGAGCCGGGCGTGGCGCACGGGGCCGCGGTCGAAGGCGGCGGCGGCGACGGCGGCGTTGTCGATGATCCGGTTGCCGACCATCTCGGCGGCGTCGTCCTCGGCGGACGGTGCGGCGGCGGCCAGGGCGGCGATCTTCCAGGCCAGCTGCTCCCGCGGCGGCAGGACCTGACCTTCGGGGTGCGTCCGCACCCGGTGAGTGACCATGGGAGCTCCAGGGTGGGGGTGAGGGGTTGCCGGGCCGTGATTCACGGTAGCGGTCTCATCGGCGTCCGCCCGGGGTCTGCAGGCGGGCGAAGATGTGCAGCAGTCGTTCGCGCTCACCAGGGCGCCGCACGAGGGCCTGCTCCAGGACCTGCCGGGCCGCGTCGGGGTCGCCGCGCTCGAAGTGCAGGTGCATGAGCCCGGCGTAGAGGGTTGGCAGGTGGCCGCTGGCCGACAGGGCCCGCTCATAGGCGGGGACCGCTTCGTCGAGCCGCCCGAGGGCCCTGTAGGAGTGGGCTAGGTTGACCCAGGGCTCGGGGCGGTCGGGGCGGGCCCGGGTGACGCGCTCGAAGATGACGGCGGCCCCGGCCGCATCCCCCTGCTGAGCCTGGATCGTGCCGAGATCGTTCCAGGCCTGCCAGTAGGTGGAGTCGAGCTCCACGGCCTGCGCGAGGGCTCTCGCGGCCTCGGCGGCGCGGCCCTGGCGGGAGTGGGCCTGGCCGATGTTGTAGTGGATGGCGGCGTCGCCGGCCATGTCCATGGGGCCGGCGCCGAGATTGCTGACCAGCCCGGCAGCGGCCACGGCCGCCGCGGCCGGAAGGGCGCGACGCCAGCCGTCCTCGCGGAAGCGGTCCCACAGCCACCAGCCGGCTTGGGCGGCCAGGACCAGCAGGACGGGGAGCATGGGCGCCCGGTAGCGCGCCGTGGGAAAGAATGCGATGATGCCCGCCGCGTAGGCGAGGACGAAGAGGGCCGCCGGGTCCAGCCCGCGGCCATGGATGGCCAGGACCAGGCCCAGGACGGCGAGAGGGGCGACGACGCCGAAGGGGAAGGCCACGACCCGCTTCCACAGGGTGGCCGCCAGGACCCCCGAGTAGTGGCGCCAGTAGTAGATGCCCTGGTTGCGGCCCTCCTCGTGGCCGTTGAGGAGGCGCAGGCTCTTGCGCGCCTGCAGCGC
The DNA here is from genome assembly GCA_964512165.1 of uncultured Gemmatimonadaceae bacterium. Lineage (GTDB taxonomy): Bacteria > Latescibacterota > UBA2968 > UBA8231 > UBA8231 > UBA8231. The sequence continues at coordinate 15,494 of CAZEHQ010000068.1, forward strand.
GGCATGGTCCAGGGGTTCGGCGCGCATGTACTCCAGGGCCCGCTTCCAGAACCAGGCGGAGCGGGCGGAGCGGTCCTCGATGCCGGCCTTCACCGGCTCGGCCACGAGATCGTCCCACTCCCACCCGGGGCGGATCTTCACCAGGCGCTCGTGGTCGGCGCTGTTGCCGATGTGGAAGTTGATGCCCGAGTTGTAGGAGATGAGCACCGGCTCGCCGCCGATGGCGTAGTTGCGCCAGGCCACGGGCAGGATCGCCGCGGCGATGCCGAGGAGGAAGAGGACGGCGGCGCGCGCCGAGGGGCCCTTCCAGGCGATCCAGGCCGCCGCCAGAAGGCAGAAGCCGAGGACCGTCGGCACCGCCAGGGCCGCGAGGCCGTACACCAGACCCGCCGGGAGGAAGGCCGCCGGCGCACCCCGCCGCCGCGCGCGCAGTAGCAGCAGCAGGCCCGACAGGCCGAGGACGGTGGCCAGGCTCGCCGGCAGGATCTCGGCGTCGAAGTAGATCAGGGGGCCGCAGAGGCTGGCCGCCAGGCCCGCGGTGAGACCCACCCTGGGCCCGAAGAGGCGGGTCCCCAGCAGGCAGGTGAGGGCGCAGGCAAAAGCGCCCCACAGTGCCTGCATCCAGCGCACGGCGTGGAAGAAGGAGTCGGGGAAGGCGGCCTTCACCAGCCCCAGCACGTAGGGATAGAGGGGCGCCTGCCAGAAGGCGGGCCGGTCGCGGCCGAGCCAGTCGCCGGCGGCCAGGGCCTCGGCGTGGGCCACGTAGGTCATGCCGTCCACCGCCGGCTCGTCGTAGAGCGGGCTCGACGCCATCTGCCAGGCGTGCAGGAGGCGCAGCACCAGCGCAAGAAGGAAGACGCCGATGAAGGGCCTCATTCAGGCCTCACCCCGGGCTCCGGCCCCCAAATCCGGCTATATTCACCCGCTTTGCGAGCACTTCCGGGGAGGGGACCCCACGGCCCATGCCGAAGCAGTCCGAGAGCATCTTCACCCTGCGCGCCCTGCTGGTGGGATCCATCGGCGCCTTCATCGTCTCGGCGGGCACGGCGTACGGGGCCCTCTACCTGAAGGGCTCCCTCATGTCCACGGGCACGAGCATGCCCGGCGCCGTCTTCGTCCTCTTCCTCATCACCCTGCTGGTGAATCCCGCCCTCAAGCTGATCTCTCCGGGCGCGGGTCTGCGGCGGGGCGAGCTGCTCCTCATCTACGTCATGCTCGTCATGGCCTCGCCCCTGCCGCGACTGTTCGTCTACAAGTTCGTCTGCTCCCTGACCTACCCCTTCTACTACGCCACCCCGGAGAACGACTGGCGCAACATCGTCCTGCCGCACCTGCCCGACTGGATCGTACCCCATTCGCCCGAGCTGGTGCAGCTGTTCTTCGAGGGCGTCGCCCAGGGCCAGGAGATCCCGTGGGGTCCCTGGCTGCGCGTCTTCGCCGCCTGGATGCCCTTCATCTGGGCCTTGTTCCTGGTGATGATCGCCTCCATGGTGATCCTGCGGCGCCAGTGGGTGGAGAACGAGCGCCTCATCTTTCCCCTCCTCCAGGTGCCGCTGGCCATGGTCGGCGAGGACGGCGACAAGGGGAGGCTCGGGCGGTTCTACAAGGACCCGGTCATGTGGGCGGGCTTCGCCGTGCCGGCCCTCTACGGAACCCTCCACGGTCTCTACAACTACTTCCCCGGTATCGTCGCCGTCGCCACCCGGGTCGATCCGATCCACTTCACCCTCCCCGTCTTCGACGGCGTCCACGACCTCTACTTCCTCCTGCGCTTCAATATCCTGGGGTTCTTCTACTTCCTCAAGACGGACATCGCCTTCAGCATCTGGTTCTTCAACCTCCTCTCCTTCGTGGCGCGGGGGGTCTTCGCCCGCCTGGGCATCGGCATCACGGAGACCGGCATGGTGGCCACCGAGGACGTGGGCCACGCCGTGCCCGACCTGATCCTCGCCTACCAGGCCATGGGCGGCATGCTGGCCCTGTTCTTCGGAGGTTTGTGGATGGGGCGGACCCATCTCAAAGCGGTCTTCCGCAAGGCCCTCTACGGCGATCCCGGCGTCGACGACAGCGATGAGATCCTCTCCTACCGGGCTGCCGTGATCATCCTGGTGACGGGCTGCCTGGTCATGGTGGGCTGGCTGGCCCTCGCCGGTCTGCCCGTCATCTACGGGATCGCCCTCATCTTCCTCGTGGGGGTCCTGCTCGTCGGCTACTCCCGCATCGTCGCCGAGGGCGGGCTCTCCGACGGCGCGCCTCCCGTGGTCCCGGCGGGGATCATGGCCTCCCTCATCGGCTCGGCGAGGCTGGGGGAGCCGAGCATGGTGATCCTCGGCCTCTGCATCTGGTGGTCGGAGGGCCGCAACTTCGTCATGACCTCGGCGGCCCAGTCGCTGCGCCTCAGCGACGACATGAAGCCCTTCTCCAGGCGGCCCCTGTTCTGGGTCATGGTGGCGGCCGTGGCCATCGCCTTCTTCGGGGCCGTGTGGACGATCATGGAGCTGGGCCACGCCTCGGGGGCGATCAATCTCTACCGGCCCTACGGCGGCGGCTACGACTTCGCCGAGCGCATGATCCGCACGCCCACGGGGCCGCAGCTGCTGACCTGGCTCCACATCGGCGCGGGAAGCCTCATCATGGGCGGTCTCATGCTGGCGCGGGCGGTCTTCCTGTGGTGGCCCCTGCACCCCATCGGCTACGTCGTCGGGCCGGTGTGGATCCTGGACCATCTGTGGTTCAACATGTTCCTCGCCTGGCTGGTGAAGGTCATCGTCCTGCGCTACGGCGGCGTGCGCCTCTACCTGCGCACCCGGCCCTTCTTCCTCGGCCTCATCCTCGGCTTCGTGGTCCCGGGCGGGATCTACCTGATCATCGACCACTTCACAGGCATGGTGGGC
>CAZEHQ010000069.1:0-17253 GCA_964512165.1 uncultured Gemmatimonadaceae bacterium
TCGATGAGCAGAGCATGCGGCAGGGGTTCGAAGCATGTCTGATTTGAATGGCGACAGGAGGAGTCTGCATGATCGGCACCGAGGCAGTGAAATCGTCTATGCGTTTGCGTGAGCGCCTCGGCGTTCATGTAGGCATGCATGAGTACTGATTAGGTAATCCGGCAACGACGCATTCCATCCAAACACTCGATGCAGGTCAACCATATTGCCTCAATCTGACGCGATCATTTGGAATGTCGACCCAGTCCTTTTCCAGATCGGTCCGCTCTCGATCAGATACTACAGTATCTTCTTCGCGCTCTCGTTCTTCATTGGATACAACATCATCCGTTCCGTCTTCAGGCGAGAGGGGAAGCCGGAATCCGACCTCTCAACGCTCCTGACTTATATGATGGTCGGCGTTATCGCAGGCGCGCGCCTCGGTCATTGCCTCTTCTACGATCCGGGATACTTCCTCAGCAATCCGCACAAGATTCTGATGGTGTGGGAAGGCGGACTCGCCAGCCACGGTGGCGCGATCGGCATTTTGACCGCGCTGTTCATCTACGCCCGACGCCACCCCGATCAACCGTATCTGTGGCTGCTCGATCGGATGGTCATTGTCGTCGCCCTCGCCGGACTGCTGATCCGACTCGGGAACTTCTTCAACTCGGAGATCATCGGAATCCCCACCGATGTCCCCTGGGCCGTCGTCTTCGACCGGATCGACGATACACCGAGACATCCCGCACAGCTCTACGAATCGATCGCCTACGGAACGGTCTTCGTGGGGTTGTATAGACTCTACATCCGGCTCGAAGCCCGAACGCCGCGAGGGTTTTTATTCGGCCTCTTCCTCGTCTCCGTCTTCGGGTTCAGGTTGCTGATCGAATTCGTCAAAGAACGACAGGCGGCGTATGGCGCGGACCTTGCCCTCAGTGTCGGTCAGATCCTCAGCATACCGCTGCTCATCCTCGGAATCGCATTCCTGGCAAGGGCGCTACGCACCGGTTTCTCCAAGCCCGATTCGGTCGAATAGGCGGCCTTAGCCGGAGAGGTCCCGCGAACCTACGTCGCCCATCGGGGTTGGTCGGTGGCCTGCAGATAGAAGACCTAGGCAGACCGGGTCGTTTGGAAGACCGGGACTTGAGCTTCCCAGGAAGCGTTGAATCTCGAGCGCTACTTTGCCCCTGGTGACACGAAAGCCTTATTTCGCCGCAGGCTGCCGAAGCAAATCAAGATCGGCATCAGACGCGGTATCCTGATGAGGATCCTTCTCCGTTTGGCACGCATCGAAGCGGCTTTGCAGCTCGCAATCGTCGATTCCACCTTCCTCACCGATAAAGACCAACTGTGTCCCCGGACTCTCGTCGCCCCACGGCTCACCAATAATCAAACGCACCCGTTTGCCGGCAACGTGGACGATTCCCTTCCGACTGGGAATGTCGGCGAGGTAAACAAACCCTTTGGCGCGGTAGATGGTCGCAGGCAAGGTTTTCACCGCATCACGCACGGCCCCACGTGACAGAGGTTTGTCAGTCGTATAGCACCACGTGTTGAAGACAAGCGTATGGTCCGCGTGGTGTTCGTGATGGTTCACGTCAGCGTGGTCGTGTCCATGGGCCTCGCCGCCCGCATGTATGTGAACATCCAGACCTGGTTTCCCCGCAAAGCGGTGGAGGTCGTATGTCCCGACACCGAGTACCAAATCGAGCGGAACCTCACCAAAGGTAGCTTCGAGGATACGCGCTCTCGGAACGGTATCTCTGACAAAGTCTGCCAAATCCTCCCGCTCTTCATCATTGACTAGGTCAAGCTTGTTCAGCACCACAAGGTCTGCCGTGGCGATCTGGTCTACCGCGAGTCTACGATGTTTCTCGTTCACCTGGTGAATCTGCTCCGCATCGACCACGGTCAGCACACTGTCCACTCGGGTCCGAGACTGCAATTCGGCAGTTAGGAAGGTCAATGAAACCGCCGCCGGGTCAGATACGCCGCTCGTTTCAACGACGATATACTCCGGCGGGTTTGGGCCCTGAATCAACTGAACCGTTGCTTCGAGCAGGTCATCGCGAATCGAGCAACAGATACACCCGTTGGAAAGGTTGATGGTGGAGTCCCCGGAGACCCCAGAGACCAACTCGGCGTCAATGTTGATCTCTCCAAAGTCGTTGACCAACACTGCCACGCGCAATCCGTGGTCGGCGTTGAGAATGTGGTTGAGCAGGGAGGTTTTGCCCGCACCCAAGAAGCCGCTGATAATTGTTACTGGAATAGGTTCTTTCAAGTTTTGATTTTCAGCCATTGATTCGCTCCTAGGGTACCGCTCACCGAGCTTCCGCCCGCCTGTAGGGCTCGATCGACTCGACGTCCATCGAGTAGCCAAAACTGACATTGGTGATGGAGTCGTAACCGTCCTCACCAAGCTTGCTGGTAGCGTGACCAGTCTTCAGGCGGCCAGAGATCAAGACCGGCCGCCACATCTCCTGCAGGTCATGGGCTTGCTCGAGGCTGCAGCGGATAACTTGGTTGGCCGGCGGCGGCGGGGTGTGGAGACAGGCACCAAGATAGGGCATCAACAGGAATTCGCGGATCCGTGTTCCTTTGTATTCCAGGGGCAATACGTAGCCCGGAATCCTGACCGTCTGGCCATCGAGCTCCTTGACCACCGGTGCCTTGTCGAGCATTTCTTGGGCCTTCTCCTGCAACGCGAAGAACTCTTCGTCGCTGAGTGCGACGTACTCCTCGTCGCTGAGTTCATCGAACAGGGCGTAGGGATCCCAGCCTTCGGGAACGAGCTGGTCCCACAGGATCTCGCGCGGTGAGTCCGAGGCGGCTGCGCTCGTGACGAGCAGCAACACGAGCAATCGTTGGCGAAACATGGACATGGTCCTCCTGATCTGCGACTGAGAGTGTCTCGCGCTCACAGTCGGGTCGACAGTCCGTCGGCGAGCGAGTTCCGGTAACAGCGCCAAGCCGGCACTAGGCCAACGAGCAGGCCGGCAGTCATCAGACCGCCGAGCAGCGGCCATTCGCCCGCAGTGGGCAAGCTGATCGGCAGAAGTAGGCCGAAGCGCTCGACGATCCAGGGCTGCAAGGCCCGCAGCGCTAGGTTCTGCATCGCTACTCCCATTGCGATACCGACCAGTGTCAGCAGTGCTGACTCCATGATGAGTAACCCCATGACGTGGCGATAGCCAGCGCCGACCGAGCGCAGCACTGCCATTTCGCGCCGGCGTTCGTTGAGTCCGGCCAGTGAGACCGCCAGCAGACCCGCCAGCGCCGCGGCTGCGACAAGGATCGAGACGACCCGCAGCGCCTGTTCGCCAACGCGCATCAGGTCCCAGAGTTCCTGCAGCGCCACGCCCGGAAAGATGGCGAGCAAGGGTTCGGCGCCATACTGATTGATGTCGCGCTGCAGCTTGAAGGCGGCGAGTCGGTTGTCGAGGCCGAGCAGGAAGGCGGTGATCTGGCGCGGGGTCAGGTCCTGACCCCGTGCGCGCCGGCGATCGGTCTCGACGCGGTTCCAGTTCATGTGCATGGCCTCGATCCCCGCGAGGCCGACGTGAACGGTGCGATCGACGGGCGTGCCCGTCGGCGCCAGGATGCCGGTGACCTTGAACGGGTGGTTGTCGTGGTCGTCGAAGCCTTCTGTCCCGATGCCGTGGGTAACGACCAGTTCGTCGCCGAGACGGTATCCGAGCTTGCGCGCCACTTCTGCGCCGAGGACGGCATCCAGCGTCTCGGCGAAGGGTCCACCCTCCGAAAAGCCAAGACGACGCTTGTCAGCGTAGCGGAAGTGCTCGAAGTAGTCGGTAGACGTGCCCATGACGCGGTAACCGCGGTGCGAATCGCCGAGCGAGATCGGGATGGCCCAGCGGACGCCTGGCCAGGTCGAGATGTCCGTATAGCTGGACCAGGCGACATTGCTGGTGGCGTTGCCGATGCGAAAGACCGAATAGAGCAATAGCTGCACCGAACCGCTGCGCGCGCCGACGATCAGGTCGGTACCGGACACGGTGTTGGCGAAGCTCTCGCGCGCGTGGGACCGGACCTTCTCGACGCCAAGGAGGAGGGCCACACTGACCGCGATGGTCAGGACGGTCAGCGACGCGGTGCCGCTTCGGTTCCGCAGACTCTTCCAGGCCAGGTGCAGCACCTTCACGAGTGAGGCTCCGCCCGGAAGTCATCGATGTGGGCCGTGCGGTCGAAGCCACCGGCGAGCGTCGGATCGTGACTGACGAAGACCAGGGTCGCCCGCGACGCCCGGGCCCGTTCGAAGAGCAGCTCGATGAAGCGTGTTCGTGCTTCGAAGTCGAGGGCCGAGGTCGGTTCGTCGGCGATCACGATTTCGGGATCGCCCATCAGGGCCCGCGCCACGGCCACGCGCTGCTGCTGACCGACGGAGAGCCTGGATACCGGTGCCGTCGGGTCGAGTTCCTCCTCGAGGAACAGGCGTTGCAGCAGAAACCGTGCGGCAGCGGTCACGCCGCCGTGCGCCTCGGCCGCCCGTGCGGATCGGCGGCGGGAGAAGTGGCAGGGCAAGACGACGTTCTCGGCCAGGTCGAGGTAGGGCACCAGGTTGAACTGCTGAAAGATGAACCCGACGTGGTCGGCGCGAAGTCGGTCGCGAGAGGCCGCGGCCAGGGAGCCCGTATCCTGCCCCATCAGCGACAGGCGGCCCGAGTCCGGCGTCAGCACTCCAGCCAGGAGGTTCAGCAGGGTCGACTTGCCGCTGCCCGAGGGGCCGCGGATGAACAGGTGTTCGCCGCGTCGCAGGAGGAACCGGCCGCAACGGAGCAGAGGCGGTGCGCCGGGCCACCCAAAGCCCAGGTCCTCGATTTCGATGAGGTCTTCGTTCATGCCGGGGCGTCGGCTCCCTGGCTACTCCAACCTGATCACCGGGTCCTTCGCCTTGGTGACGCCCCCGAACTGGCCGGTCGGGGTCAGTGCCTGCACGCGAATCTCCTCGATGCGTGGCCAGTGCTCGAAGAGACGGACCCCGATCTCCCTGATGGGCGATCCATCGCACTCGTAGTGATAGTGTGCATGGAACTCGGAGTGCGTGCTGTCCGCCTTCTCTTCCGTGTGTCCGTGCTCGTCGTGGCTGTCTTCGTGCTCCGCTTCCGCGTGCTCGTGCTCGTCGTGGTCATCGTGCTGGGCGCCGCGCCCATGGCCGTCTGCGGACTCCTCTTCTTCCTCTTCTTCCTGGTGCCCGTGCTCCACATCGGCGACACGCAGGCTGCAGCTGGCCGCGTGCGGCAGCTCAAACAGTGCGTTGCCCTCTTCGAGTTGCTCGATCGCGTCCCGGATCGCCTGACGCTCGCCCGGTGTGACGGCTTCGTGTTCGAAGCCGACGATATTGCCGGCCGGTGACACGAACTCGATCTCCAGCTCCTCGCCTTCGATTGCCAGATTGATGGCTGCGGTCCCGTGGACGTGTGCGGAATGCTGCGCTGCCGCCGCGCAGGTCAGCACCCACAGGGAGGCAACGATCGACAGCGGCCAACGACCCATGGCTCATCCTTCGGCAGGGCCGCAGTCGCATCGGCTCGCGCGGCACAGGCGGAAGTTGCGGACGTGAGCGGAGATCAGGACGACGGCCGCGGCGAGCGTCGCTGCGCGCTCACCGGACTCGCCAACGACATCGTGCAGCACCGTGGCGGCCACCAGGATCCCGAGCATGCCGGTAGCACCCAGAGCCAGCACCCACGCATCACGGTGCTCACGACAACCCAAGCTGAAAGCCACGATCCCGGCCGGGAGAACCAGGCCCAGCAGGCCGAGGTGGAAAACCTCTTCTCCCATCAGTGTGAGAGGCAACGTGGTGCCCAGGATGAGGCTCAGTGGCAGGATTGCACAATGCAAGGCACACAGCGATGAACCGACGGCACCCACAACGTCGGCTGTGAGCCGCAGGGCTGGCGACTTCGATTCTGACATCTGCATGCGCTCCTTGTTGGTCCAGCCGGCCCGTCCCGGTGCACGATCTCCACTGCTCGATCAATCGACGACATCGGCCGTTCGCGAGGCGCAGTCGCAGCAATCCAGCCAGGTCTCTCTGGGCAGTTGCGGCAAGGCGGCGGGGCTCGCTCCACGCTCGAAGACGGGGCGGAACAGGACCTCCCCCTTCGGGTAGGCCTCACCGCAGGTATGACAGCAGGCGGGCTTCAGCAACTCCGTCGGCGCGTATCCGTTGATCACCCAACCGTCATGCCCGGCATGGGAAGCGAGGCTTTGCAGCGCCGTCCGAATGGTCAGCGACTTGTTGCCCTCGAAGAGTCGCTGAGCGAGATCTCCGAGAAGCCGCACGGTATCCTCGTCGAGAGTGAAATTCAGTCGCTTCACGGGACGTATATGAGCGGTGTCCGTCGCATGGGTCACTCCGCATATATACGCGATACACACCGCGTGTGCAAGGCGAAGCCCTCGCACGCCTGGCTGCCCGCCTGTCGTCTCCGGGCGGAGGGACGCGGCCGCCTCGGCTCACTTTGGGGCCGCCAGTTTCGTCTCCACGTACGCCGCCAGGGCCGCCACCGTCCCGAACAGTTCCTCCGTCAGATCGTCGTCGTCGACTTCGATCCCGAATGTCTCCTCCAGCTCGACGACCAGCTTGATCGACAGGATCGAATCGACCTCGCCGTCGGCGCCGAAGAGGGGTTCGCTCTCGGGGAGCTGGTCGGGTCGGATGGGCAGGTCGAGGGCCTTGACCACGGCCTCCCGGACCCCGCGGGTGATCTCGGCCTTCGTCATGGGCGGGTCCCTCGGGTCTGTGCGGGAGACTCCGGTCCCGCGGGTGGGAGGAGCACTCGGCCATTGGCCAGGCGGATCTTCCGCCTCGCGTGCCGCGCCACCTCCTCCTGGTGCGTTACCAGGACGATGGCGATGCCCTCGTCGTTCAGTCTCGCGAACAGCTCCATGACTTCTCCCGCCGCCTGCGGGTCCAGACTGCCGGTGGGCTCATCCGCCAGGATCAGCGAGGGCTCGTTGACAAGGGCCCGGGCGATGGCCACTCGCTGCCGCTGGCCGCCGGACAGCTCCTCGGGCCGGAAGTCGCGGCGGTCGGCCAGCCCGACTCGCTCGAGGGCCGCGTGGGCGCACTCCCGCCGCTGGCGGCGGTTCGCTCCCGCGTAGATCCGCGGGAGCGCGACGTTCTCCGCCGCCGTCGCCCTCGGCAGCAGGTGGAAGCTCTGGAAGACGAAGCCGATCCTGCGGCTTCGGACCTCGGCGAGGCGGATGGGATTCAGGCCGGTCACATCCTCGCCCCGCAGGAGGTACCGGCCCGCCGTCAGGTTGTCGAGACAGCCGATGATGTTCAGCATCGTCGTCTTCCCGGAGCCGGAGGGACCCATGAGGGCGACGAACTCGCCCTCGCCGAAGGCGGCGTCCACTTCCCACAGGGCGCGCACTTCCTCCGCCCCCTTCCGGTAGGTCTTGCAGGCGGACTCAAGCTCGACCAGCATGTCTCATGGCCTCCGCGGGAGGGAGTTCGGCGGCCTGCACCGCGGGCACGACGCCGGAGCAGATGCCCACGCAGAGGGAGACGGCCAGGGCGAGGCCCGCGGACCCCCAGTCGGTGGGGCCGGCCATGGAGGTTCCGAGCCATCCGGAGAGCACCGCCTCCCCGCCCCGGGCGAGTCCCCATCCCAGCGCAAGGCCGAGGCCGCCGCCGCAGCAGCTCAGGAACACCGCCTCGGTGACGAACTGACTCACGATGGCCATCGGCCGGGCGCCAAGGGCCTTGCGAAGGCCGATCTCCCAGATCCGCTGCCTCACCGAGATGAGCATCGTGTTGAGGACTCCCACGGCTCCGACGACCAGGGCCATGCCGGCGATGGCCGTCGTCACCAGGCGCGCCGCGATCAGGGCCTGGTTGATGTCCTCGAGGAACTCCCGGCCGCTCAGGACCTCGTAGCGATCCGGGTCCTGTCCGCCGCGGGCGAGCGCGCGGCGAACGGCGGCCACGGCTGCCGCAGGGTCGGCACCGGCCGCCAGGGATGCGTGGATGCCGTGGACCCCGGGGGCGCCGCCGTGAAAGCTCTCCAGCGTGCGGATCGGGAGGAGGAGCCGGTCGTCGTCCGGTGAGCCCTCCATCAACCGTCTTCTCTCGAGCACGCCCACGACCGTGTAGGTGGTGCCGTCCAGGCGGACCCTCCGGCCCGTGGAAGGCCCGCCTCGCAGCAGCCGCTCGGCGAGGTCGGCGCCCAGGACGCAGACCCTGCGGCGGGTCAGGCCATCGGTCTCGTCGAGAAACCGGCCCCAGGCCATCGTGTCTCCAAGGAGCCGCCGGTAGTCGGGCACCGTCCCCGTGGCCCGGGCGTACGTCCCGAGGCTCCCGGACTGGATCCGGAGATCCATCCGCGACATGGGCACCACGTGGTCGAGACCGGGCACGGCGCGCTCGAGCTCCGCCACCTGCTGCAGGGTCAGCAACGGCGCAGGTCCTTGCAGCGGCGGAGCCGGCCGGGGGTGCACCAGGACCAGCCTCTGGAGCCCGAGCCGGCCGAGCTCGCCCATGACCAGCCGCTGCACCGCGGCGCCGACGGACTGGATCGCCACCATGGCGGCGACGCCGGTGGCTACCGAGACGACGGCGACCACCGCCCTCAGGCGGAACCGCCGCACCACCTCCAGGGCCATGGCCGCCGCATGCAGACTCCGCATTCGGGCTCAGGCCTCCTTGAGGGCTTCCACCGGGCTCATCCGCGCCGCCCGCAGGGCCGGGACGGCCCCTGACAGCAGGCCCACCCCGCCCGAGGCCAGCCCGGCGGCGAGCAGGACATCGCCCGTCACGGCCGCGCGGAAGTCGATCTCCGGCAGGAACAGGTGGACGGACCACTCCACGCCGGACGAGAGGCCGGCGCCCAGGGCGATCCCCGGGAGGAAGCCCGCCAGGTTCATGGCGAGGGACTCGGCCAGGAGCTGCAGCAGCAGGGCGTGGCCGGGAGCCCCGACCGCCGCGCGCAGGCCCATCTCGTAGACGCGCTCGTCGAGGGAGGCCAGCATGGCGCCGAGGATGCCCAGCCCCCCGAGGCCGAGGCAGATCGCCGCCAACCCGCCCAGCGACACCTCGATGGCCCGGAGGGCGCGGACGGCGCCGCGGGCGTCGGCGGCGGCGGAACGGACGCGGAAGTCGCCGCCGTGCTCCCGCGCCAGCCACGCCCTGATCCGCGCCACGATGGCGGGGACCTCCTCCACGTGGGCCGCCTGAACGGTGGCCCTGCCGATCTCCCGGATGCGGAGCGCCTCGAGGGATGCGGTGATGGGGACGAGGACCACCTCGTTGGCGAGGGGATCCCGCGAGGCGAGTTCCTCCAGCGTTCCGACAACGGCGAACCGCAGACCATCGATGGAAACGGCGCCTTCCGTCCCCTGGGCGCCGGGGAACAGCCGCGACGCGACGGAGTGGCCGAGCACGCAGACTCGCCGCGACGAGTACACGTCTTCGGCAGCGATCCCCCGGCCCGCGTCCAGCCGCCGGCCGCCGCGGGCAAGGAACTCCGGCGTGACGCCCCGCACCTGCGCCGCGACCTGCCGCCCTCCGGCTGCGATCCACCCGGGGGCGATGGCTTCGGGGACCACCGCCTCCACGCCGGGAATCCGTCCGATCCGATCGACATCGGCCAGGGTCAGGGAAGCGCGGGCCCCCGCCTCGGCCCGTGGAGAAACGACCACGCTCAGGTGCCCGCCCGCCTGGCGTGCGTCGGAGATCACCAGGCGCCTGAGCCCGCCGCCCACGGACAGCACCGCAACGAGCCCCGCCGCGCCCACGGTGATGCCGAAGCAGGCGAGGGCCGTGCGCGGCAGGTGGCCGCGGAGCTGGTACTGCAGACCCTGCGCCACGGCGGCCCCGGCGACCCGGCAACGCCGCCGCAGGAGAGGCGGGTTCACTCCGCCTCCTCCTCGAGGGCGCCTGCATCCGCCGCGACCCGATCTCCTGCCCGGAGGCCGGAGAGGACGACGACGCGGCTCACCGTGCCCCGCGAGATCCGCAGCTCCACCGGCCGCAGGCGGTCCCGCGGGCAGTCCGGCGCCGCGTCCGAGCCGGCCGGAGCCTCCGCCGCGCACAACCAGGCGCGGGCGGCCACCGGACCTCGGGCCCTCCAGGAGGCGGCGTCGAGTCCTTCCATGGCGACGGCCTGCAACGGCAGGGAGACCACGTCCTTCTCCACGTACGTCGGGACCTCCACGACACAGGACATGCCGTGGCGCAGCCGGTCCGGGGTTTCCTGGAGGTCGACCACCGCTTCGAAGGTGACCATGGGGCTGCCCGGGCTGCGGCGGCCCATCCTCGAGATCCGCCGCACCCGCCCTTCGAGCCGGCCTCCCGGGAAGGCCGGCACCATGACCATCGCCGGCCGGTCCTCGCTCCAGGTGCCGATGTCCACCTCGGCCACGTCGCAGCGGGCGACGAATCTCCCCGTGGGGGCGATCGACACCAGCGCCGACCCGCCCTCGACACCGGCGAGGACGCTCTCCCCCGCGTCCACGTGCCGCCTCACCACGGCACCGCCCCGGGGCGCCGGGACGTGGCCGCTTCGCCCCTGCCGCCCCCGCACCGAGGCGATGGGGTCACCCTCGGCGATGATCGCGTCCTCCGCGGCGATCCAGGTCACGGTGCCCGACAGGGTGGAGCCGACCTCCACGATCTCGGCGAACTCGACTCGGCCATCGGCGGCGAGCCGGTCGATCAGCTCCCCGCGGACGGCCGGGACAACCGGGTGCCTCGGCACGGCGGCGTGGCCCTGGCCGGTCCGGCATCCCGGCACGGCCACACCCGCCGCGAGGGCCAGGAGCATCACCCTCCTCAGCGCTCCCATGGCTCCGGCCATCTTCAGGCCGCCTCCGACAGCGCCGTCTCCACGGTCTTCGCGAGGCGGCGCTGCCCCCCGGGGTCGGCGGGGCATACCGCGGGCAGGCCGAACCGGTCCTCCAGCTCCTTCAGGGTCTGCCGCAGCTCCCCGGCTTCCAGGACCCTGGAGCTCACCCAGGTGCGGCCATGGGCCTTCTCCACGCGCCTCTGCCTGTCGCTCAGCAGCAGACAGATGGTGCGCGCCTTGCCGACGATCCGGATGGCGTCGATGGTGTCCCGCACGTACTCCTCCGGGTCCATGCAGTTGACCGCCAGCACGCAGACATCCGGCTTGGCGCCCAGCAGGAAGGCCAGACTCACGAAGTGATGGGTGCGGGGCTCGTCGATGGAGAAGGGGATGGTGCCCGACTGGGACCCGACGATGAGCACGTCGGGCTTCTGCTCGTGGTGGATCTCCCGGAGCTTGGCGTCGAGGAAGGGCTCGAAACGCTGGAGGGGCAGTTCGAGGGGCGAGGCGTAGCCCATGGGGAAGGTGTAGTCGAAGCCGAAGAGCCCGGACTGGTGCTCGGTGCCGAGCTGACCCACCCGGTAGCCCTGCTTCAGCAGATGGCGGCGCAGGGCCAGCTGGGCGGTGAACTTGCCCTGCTGGGAGCTGGTCCCGAAGAAGCCGACCACGGGCACGGCGATCTTGCCCAGGGCCGCCTTGTCCCGGATCGTCCGCTCCACCTCGGCGATGGAGACCGAGGGATAGGCCAGCCGGAGCCCCCGGCGCCGGCTCTCGGCGTACAGGTCTCCATACCTCAGCTCGGGCACCGCGTTGAGGCTGTAGACGTTGCGGTTGCCGGCGAGGGCGGCTTCGATCGCCTCCCTCAGCAGGTCGCGTCTGGCGATCCGTCCGAGCTCGTCGAGATAGCCCAGGATCACCGTGTCCCCGGCGGCCAGCTCGCCGGCGAGGGCGGGCCCGACCTTCACGCCCGCGGGTTCGGCGCCGATCGCTTCTCCCGCGTCCTTGCCCACCAGCCGCCGGCCCGCCGGATCGGCCACGCCCACCACCTCCAGGCCCGTGAGGTCGCGAAAGCGGACGAGGCCGTGCAGCTCCTTGCTGAAGGGGTACAGGACCACCCGGCGCATCCACGCCGAAGCCGGCTGTCGCTCACCGGGGCGCCGCGGCCCTCCGCCCCCGGCGCCCCGGGCCTTCTTCCCGCGCCCGCGGGGACTCTCGCTCCGGGGCCGGGTGGCGTGGCTCTCGAGGAGCGTCCGCATCTCCTCGGGGCCGGCGGCAGGGTGCCGCTCCTTCAGGAGCGCCACGATGCCGCTGATGTGGGGCGCGGCGTAGCTCGCGCCGCTCTTGAGCGCCTCCTCCCCGTCGAGCCAGGCGACCCTGCGCGGCCCCCCCTTGGCGACGCACTCGATGGGCCGGCCGGCGCGGTAGTGGTACCCATAGTGGCCGCGGACGTCCCCGTCCTCGACGCCGATGACCTCCTCGAAGACCGCCGGGAAGCTGCGCTCGCCATCGCGGGGTTGAGCGGAGACGATGCAGATGCCGGCGCCGTGGAGGCTGCGGCAGACGTCCCGCAGGCGGCCGGCGACGGCGGTGTCGGTGACCCCCAGGCTTGCGTTGACGACGTGGGCGCCCTCCTCGCCGGCGTGCTCCAGGGCGGCCTCCAGGACCGAGGCGCTGGCGGCGAGGAAGGCGTCGAAGATCCGGATGATGGTCAGCTCCACCCCGGGAGCCAGGCCGCGGATGATGCCGGCACAGGCGGTGCCGTGGCCGGCCTCGTCGGCGTAGTCGGCGCTGCGCCGGAGGGTGCCGTCGTCTCCGGCCTGTATCGAGACCCCTCCGACGACGTTTTCCGCGAGGTCGGAACGGGAGGTGTCGAGGCCGCTGTCGATGATGGCGACGCGGACTCCGCGTCCGGTCAGGTCGGCAAAGGAGAGCTTGGCCATCAGCGCGGCAGCAGCTCGCAGGCGGCGCAGTCGGAGGCGTCGGTGAAGGACTCGGAGGCCGAACCCATCAGAAAGGTGAGGCTCACTCGGAGCGCCAGCCCGGCGAGGAGGAGCAGCGCCACGACCCCGGCGCTGCGCGGCCAGGTCAGCCGGCAGGCGCGGCCGATGCCCAGGGCGAGGAGGGCGTAGAACCAGATCTTGAAGGGACTGGTGTAGGACAGGAGGACCGCGAGGAACGGCGCCCCGGCGAGGTCGAAGAGCAGGCCCAGATCGAACTGGGTGCCCATCTCCGAGAGGCTCACCGCCTCGGCCCCCCGCAGTCGTCCGGCGAGGAGGAGGGTGTCCGCCGCTTGGGAGAGCAGCAACACCAGGCTGGCGTGGGCGACGACGGCCAGGATCGCCCGGAAGTCGCTCCACTCCTCGAAGAGCTGCACCAGCAGCCACAGGAAGAACGCCGGCGCCAGGAGGCCGACCAGGGTGATCGGGAAGGCCATCAGGACGATCGCGGCGAATCGCAGGAGGGCGACCACACTCTCCTGGGCTTCGGTGAGCAGGCCGGCGGGCACGAGCTCCAGCTGGTCTCCCGCCAGGTGGAGGGAGAGGCACGAGGCGAGGGCGCTCCCCAGGCTCAGCACCACGAATACGTCCACCCAGGGGCGGGTCTCCAGGATCGAGGCGAAGGCGTGCCGCGGCGACGCCGCCAGGAGGCGCACTCGTTCCACGAGGGGCGCTCCTCCTTCCTCCTTCGTGCCGCTCTCTGCCGATCTCTTCATGACATCACCTCTCTGGTTGCTGACAGGTCCATCCGGACGCAAGACTCCCCCGCTGGCCGTTTTCCGGACTCTCCGGGAACGGCCGTCCGCCCGCAGCCTCCGGGCGTTTACCTGGCGGGGCTCACCTTCTCCAGAAGCGCGAGCAGCAAGGGCCCTGGAGGCCGTGTGGCCACGAAGAGGCTGGCGTCGCCCTCCTCCAGGGAATGAGGCAGGCCGTCGCCGCCCGCTGCCGGCTCGAACTCCACGGCGGCGAGGACTTCCTCCGCGCTTCGGCGGAACCGGGCCTCGACGGCCCGCACTTCTCCAAGCAGGACGCGGCGGTCCCCCCGGGGGGCGAGGACGTAGCGGGCGTCGCCCAGGAGCCCGAGACTCCGCCTCGACACGGGGCCCTCGAGCCGCCAGACGCCGTCCCCCCTCGTCACCTTCCCCGAGACCCGGATCCCGCGGTCGACGTCGACGAGGACCAGCCCCACCAGCAGCAGCAGGGAGCACGCGGCCGCCCCGATCAGGACGGCCCCCCCGGTCCACTCTATGCGCGATGGGATCCGCATCGACCGGGCCTCAGGCGGCCACCGCCTGGTCAAACGAGACCCCCTCCTCCAGAGGGCCTTCCCTCGTCACCCGCCCGCCGCTCATGACCACCACCCTGTCGGCGAAGTCCAGCGAGGCGAGGCGATGGCTCACGTAGACCGTCGTCCGTCCCTCGCCCGCCTGCCTCAAGGCGCGGATCACGGTCTGCTCGGTCTCGGGGTCCAGGGAGGCGGTGGTCTCGTCGAGGACGAGGATCCTCGGCCGGCGGACCATGGCCCGGGCCAGGCAGAGGCGCTGCTTCTGGCCCCGCGACAGCTCGACGCCGTTGGCGCCGATGCGGGTGTCCAGCCCGTCGGGGAACCGCGACAGGAACTCGTCGCAGTCGGAGATCGCCGTCGCCCAGGCCAGGTCCTCCGCCGTGGCCCGGGGGCGGCCGTAGAGGATGTTCTCGCGGATCGTCGCCGAGAACAGGTGCACCTCCTGCTCGACGTAGCCGATATGGGCGCGGACGCTCCGGGGGTCGTACTCGCCCGAGTCCCGGCCGTCGATGCGGATCGTTCCCCGCGACGGGCTCTCCAACTGGAGCAGGAGGCGCACGAGGGTGCTCTTGCCCATTCCGGTGCCGCCCACCACCGCCGTGATCCGCCCGGCCGGGAAGGTGGCCGAGACATCGTGCAGGACCGTGGCCCCTCCCGGCAGCCCGAAGGAGACCCCTTCGAACCGCACCTGCCCCGGACCGATGTCGAAGGCCGGCCTGGCGGCGGCCTCCCTGTGGACGGGCGCCCCGGCGAAGTCGCGCACACGCTGCAGGATCCCCAGGGCCATCTTGACGCTCATGTAGACGCTGGACAGCTGCATCGTCGGCGTGAGCACGAGGGCGAGGACGGAGTTGAGCGCCAGCAGCTGTCCGAGCGACAGCTGGCCCTTCATCACCTGGAGCCCCCCCACCCACAGCAGCACGAGAAAGCCGGCGGCGTGCACGAGGTTCTGGACGCCGGAGAGCCAGATCGCCCGGACATCGCGGGCCAGGCCCGCGTCGAGCTCGCGGCGCAGCCTGCCGGCGATGAGGCGGAGCTGCCGGCGCTCGGCGCCGAAGGCCTTGACGACGGTGATGTTCTCCAGGGATTCGATGCGCACCGCCTGGGTCTGCCCCCGGCGCTCCTGGGCGGCGGCGTTGAGGTCGTGGACCCTGCGGCCCAGGAGGACGCTGGCCGCGGCGAGGACCGGCACGAGGGCCAGCAGGATCGCCGCCAGCCCGGGGCTCAGGGCCACCATCACCACGGCCCCGGCCGCGAGCACGAAGGCCGAGTTCATGGCCTCGATCCAGGTCGCGGCCATCAGGGCCCCCAGCTGCCGCACGTCGTCGCTGGCGCGGGTGGCCAGATAGCCGGTGCCGGCCTTGCGGAAATACGCCGCGGACTGCGCCAGCAGCCTCCGGGTGAGGGTGATCTCCATGTCGAAGAACACGCGCCGGGCGAAGACGGTGAGCAGGTACCTCTGCAGCAGGCTCAGGAAGGTGGCCAGGACGGAGACGGCGAGCACCCCGGCGCACACGGTGTGGAGCGTGCTCCGCGAGCCCGACGCGAAGACCTCGTCCACGAGGTAGATCGTCACCAGCGGCAGGGGCACGGTGAGGGCCGCCGCCAGGAGCATGGCGGCGAAGGCCTCGGCGGCGCGCAGCCGGTAGGGCCGGAGGAAGGTCCAGAGAAAGGGGAGGAAGGAGGGACCCGCCGGCGTCATCCGCCGCGAGAGCCAGCCCGGCAGCCTCACAGCCACGAGAGCCCCCGCCGCTCCCCTTCCGGGGCGATGAGATCCATGTACAGCTCCTCGAGAGTCCCGGCCTCCTTGCCCTCGGCCCCCCGGGCGCGCAGCTCCTCGGGCGGGCCCCGCAGGATGAGCTCTCCCTTGTTGATGAAGGCCAGCTCGGAGCAGAGCCGGTCGACGCGGTCGAGGACGTGGGAGCTGAGGACCACGGTGGCGCCGCCGGCCGACAGCCGGCGGAGCAGCTCCTCCACCTGGAGGGCGGCCTCCGGGTCGAGGGTGGCGAAGGGTTCGTCGAGCAGGACCAGGCGGGGCTGGTGCAGCAGTATGCAGGCCAGCGCCAGCTTCTTCCTCATGCCCGCCGAGTAGGTGGAGACGGTCTCGCCGGCGGCCCCCTCGAGGTCCATGAACGCCAGCGCCTCGCGGGAACGCTCCGCGACCTCGGCGGGGTCGAGGCCATAGGCCAGGCCGGTGAAGCTCAGGTGCTCCGATCCGGAGAGGCTCTCGTAGAGCCCCGGGTCGTCGCGCATGACGCCGGTCAGGGCGCGGATGTCGTTGCCGGCCTCGGCGTAGGTGCGTCCGAAGAGGCGCACCGAGCCCTCGCTCGGCTCGAGGAGTCCCGCCGCCATGTTCAGCAGCGTCGTCTTGCCGGCGCCGTTCGGCCCCACGAGGCCGAGGATCGCCCCCGGCTCCACCCGCAGGGAGAGGGAACGGACGGCCACGGTGGACCGGTACCGCTTGGTCAGGTCTTTCAGCTCCACGGTCGGTTTCATGTCGGTCTCAGTCTCCTATTTGCAGAACACTTCAGCCACGGCGAGGCGGCGTTGTCGGAGCAGCCGGGTCTGGTGGCGCAGGGCGAGGACGTACCCCGCCGGCAGCGCCACGGCGGCCAGGATCCCGAAGGCGGCCGCCGCGTGGCGCAGTGGCCCGGAATCGATCCAGAAGAACAAGACAGCCAGCGCGAAGAGGAGCGTCGCCAGCAGGGCATGGAGGAGACGGCTCCTGCCCGGGGCGTGCAGCCTCGGGTCCTTTCTCGATCCGGGCTGCCTGGCGGGGTTGAGGATCGAGAGGTAGTTGCCGCTGATCGTGAAGGCCAGGGGAGCCAGGACCACGGCCACCAGGGCCTGGAGCCCGGGCCCGACGAGATCGTGGAACCAGAACACGAAGAGCAGGATGGGGGCGCAGAAGGCGGTCACCGCGAGCTGGATGACCGCGAAGGCGATGTTCCTGCTGGCCAGGATCTGCCGCTCGCCGATGGGCAGGAGCAGGTACTCGCAGGCGCCCCTGCCATCCCTGCAAAACACGTTGGTCGTGAACCCGCCCTGGAAGGAGGCGAGCCAGACGACCGCCACGCCATGCATCGGCCAGGGGTAGGGAAAGCTGGCGCGTCCTTCGCCGGCAGCGAGGGAGAGGGCGGGAAGGATGGCTGTGATCCAGGAGAAAATCGCC
>CAZEHQ010000069.1:17263-18289 GCA_964512165.1 uncultured Gemmatimonadaceae bacterium
GGCATCGACGCCTGCATCCAGAGCTGCTTCCAACGGAGCGCGGCCAGCACCTCGCGGGCCACCAGGTTCGGATAGGGCGGCGGCAGGACCCGCGCGAGCCATGCGGCGAGACCCGGGATCCGATCGCGCGGGCCGGCCGGGGCCAGGCGGGACCCGCCCGCGAGGAAGACCCGCCGGCGGGTCAGGCGCCAGCCGAAGAGAAAGCCGGCCGCGGCGAAGGCGCCGAGCAGGGCCAGGGGCCCCGGCAGCTCCGCGAGGCGTCCCTCCCCTGCCAGATGGTACGCCCTTGCCAGCAAGCTGGTGGGGGTCGTCTCGAACCAGGAACCCGAGACCCCGCGGGTCCGCTCGAGCCAGTCGCCGCCGACGTGGGACCAGGCGAGGAGGAGGGTGAGGGCCAGGAACGACCCGCCGGCGAGGATGCGCGCCAGCGTCCGCAGTGCGCCTCTCCAGGACGCCAGCTCGATGGCGCAGCGCGTCCCCTGGATCCAGGCGACCATGCCGAAACCGGTCACACCCGTGGCCAGGCACGAGAACAGGGTGGCCGCGGCACCGGCCGGGGGGAAGAGCGTGAGCCCGATCGTCAGGAAGCTCAGGGAGAAGAACAGGGGCAGGGGCTTGAGCGCGGCCATCACCAGGCCTGCCGCATAGGCCTGCCCCGGGGTCCATCGAAGCTGGGCGAGCTTCCCCAACCAGGAGATCGATACGATCTCGGCGCCGAGGCCGAGGGCGATGCAGAACCACAGGAAGGCGTAGATCCCGAGATACACGGAGGCCAGGGCCAGCCCGGGGTCCCCGTCGAGAGACCTCTTGGTGAGGTGGAGCGAGGACCAGAGACTCAGCAGGAAGAACCCTCCGGCCGCCGCGTGGATGAGGAGGGCCGGCCAGAAGTCTCCCGGCTTCGACCGGGCCTCGTGGCGCAGGATGCGGGACTCGACCCGGAGCGCGTAGGAGAGCGCTCTTGAAACCCGGGGCACGGAGGACAGGAGTGTTGTGATCATGAGGGGCATCTACGGGGCGCTGAGGGGT
>CAZEHQ010000070.1:0-7571 GCA_964512165.1 uncultured Gemmatimonadaceae bacterium
CTTCTTGATGTTCCACCCGTACTGTCCGTACCAGGGCCCGATGCCGTGGTAGTAGTCGACCTCGGCGTAGTGCAGCTCTCCGAGCAGGCCCTCGTCGATGACCGAGCGGATCATGGTGAAGTGGGCGCTGTAGCGGCACTCGAAGCAGACGCAGACATTGACCCCGGTCTCGCGGATCGCCTCGCCCATGGCGAGGGCGTCCTCCCAGGTCAGGGAGATCGGCTTCTCGATGATCAGGTGCTTGCCGGCCCGGGCCGCCGCGATCGCCTGCTCGGCGTGGAAGGGATGGGGGGTGCAGATGTCGATGACGTCGATGTCGTCGTCGGCCAGCATGGCGTCGTAGTCGGTGTACGCCTTCAGGGGCGTGCCGAACTGCGCCGCCAAGTCGTCCTCGTCGTGCTCCCTGCGGGAGCAGATGGCGGTGACGTTCCCGCCTTCCACGGCCTTGAAGGCCTCGATGTGGGCGCCGGCCACCCAGCCCAGTCCCACGATGCCCACGTTCAGGTCGCTCATGATGGTCTCTCCGTCAGTTGGTGAGTGGTGGTGTCGAGACCGTCGCGGAAGGCGGTCCCTCGTTGGGAGGCCGCCTGTAGTCCACGGCGGTGATCCGGTAGGACCAGGACCCCGATGCCGCGTCCCGGTCCACGTACTGCGTCGCGCCGAGCGGGTCCTCGTGCAGGGGATGGAAGGGCCCTTCCGGCCCGGGCGCGCGATGGACGGTGTATCCCCGCAGCCCGGTGAGGGCCGTGCCGTCGGCATCCGCCTCCGGCGGCCACCACGAGACCCGCACGTCCGGTCCGGTGCAGACCACCTCCGGTTGCAGCGGAGCGCCGGGCGCCCACGTGTCGTGCAACTGCGCGGCCACCGCCAGCATCGCCGCCGTGGCGGCAATATGGGCCGCCTTCCCCTCGATGGAAACCTCCCTGTCGTAGTACGCGGCCATCGCCTCCCGGATGCGGTAGTCGTACCCGGCCAGGTAGAGGAACCCCCAGCCCCAGTGGCCCCGGGTCTCGTCGAGCGAGTTCGGGACTCCGTCGACGTAGTAGGCGAAGGCGGGTTCCTCGAGACTGCCGTTCCAGACCTTGTGGACGAAGGTGTTGGCCATCCTCGCCAGATCCCTCTCGGTGAAGCTGAGCCCGCTGCGCACGCCCTGCAGCGCCGCCTGGATGTCGATGAACCCATGGCCCACGTCCTCCATCAGGTCGGGCCAGGCGCTGTTGGAGCCGTACTTCCAGGTGTAGGCGTCGGCCTCCGCGTCGTGCTGCAGCTGCTCGTGAAAGAGCCGCAGCATCTGCTCGCTCTGCTCGGCGTAGAAGGGCGCGAAGTCTTGCTCCTGAGGCTTGTAGTGGGGCGATGTCGAGAGGCGACTCAGGGTCACGAGGGCATCGGTGAAGGAGAGGAACATGTTGAGGGGCTGGTTCCTCCACCCGGACCACTCATACAGGTGGTAGCCCCCGTTCTCGCCAAAACGGCTGTTGTCATCTTCCGTCCACCCGGGGTGCGGCTCCCAGTTGGCGCGCCACTTGGCGATCACCTCCTCTTCCACGATGCGGAGGTACTCGTCGGCCCGCGACTTGAAGGCCGGGTGCAGAGCCGGGTCCTGCCAGACCAGCTCGACGAAGGCCACGATGGGGCTGATGATCAGCCCGTCGTCGCTGAACCACTCGGTGTACTCGGGGGCGTACTGGGTGTAGCGCGCCTGCCCCCAGCCCTCGTAGCCGTCCACGTAACGCGGGTCGTAGCTCTCGTAGGGCGGCACGTCCGAGCGAGCCTCCAGAATGCGGTCGATCTGTCCCGCGAGCTTGTCCAGCCAGACCGTCTCTCCGAACGTGCGGTAGAGGTTGAGATACATCCTCTGCACATAGCCCGAAGGCGCCCACGCGTAGGTCCCCCCGTCGTGGCCATCCAGGTACCTGTCCCCGTGCGTCTCGTCCCACTCCGCGAAGGCGGCGTACCAGTCGGTGCTCGTCGCCGGCAGCGTTGCCCGCGTTCCAGTGAAAGTGGCCGCGAAGAGGAAGAAGTCGCTGAAGCCGATTCGCCCGTCGCCGTCGAGATCGAGATCGGACCGGAACCCGGGGTCGCCGCTCCGGGCCCCGAAGCCGGCGATGAAGATGTCGAAGTCGACGTGGTCGACTGTGCCGTTGCCGTCGAAGTCGCTCGTCTTGGATGCCCCCACCCCCAAGACCGGCAGGGCGAGCACACCCGAGGCAACGACGGAGAGCCACAGGATCCGATGGACAGCCAACGTCGAAACCTCAGCGCCGCACCGGGTCCGTCCGCCCCCAGGCGTTGTCGCGCACCGTGACGCGCCCCTCGCAGCCGAGGGCGCCGGCCTCGGTCCGGTGGTGGAACCAGTTGTGCTCGACCACGGCCCGGTCCTCGGGGGTGCCGCGGATGACGAGGGCGCGCCGGCCGGGGACGCGGAAGGTGTTGTGGTGGACGTGCATCCAGCCGCCCGCCACGTCCGTACCGTCCTTGCGGTCGCGGCCACCGTGCATGTCGAAGCAGTGGCTGAGGCTGCGACCCATCTCGACGTTGTTGCGCGCCTCGTACCCCGAGCCGCTGCGCCCGGAGCCGGCGATGGAATGGCGGTTGGCGTCGAAGAGGTTGCCCTCGATGAGGGACCCGGCGCGGTCGTGGCTGACGCCGTACCCGAGACCCTGGTACTGGTTGTGGTGGATGAAGCAGTGCTGCACGCGGTGGCCGTCACCGCCCGCGAGATAGACGGCGCCGTGGCTCCAGCCGGCCAGCTCGCAGTTGTCGACGCGCAGCCGGGACTCCTCCGTCTGGACGCCGTCAGAGGTGGGGAACCTGTAGTAGTAGCGGTGTCCGCCGAGGCCTTCGCGGAAGGCGCGGGAGTGGTGCTCCAGGCACTGGCGCGGGTTGGGGCCCTGCAGGCGCAGGCCGGTGACGCGCGCGTCGGGCCCCGTGACCCGGATCAGCGGTCGGGTGGCGAAGGTGTCGGAGCGGATCAGGCCGCCGGGGGCGCCCTTGATGCCGCGGTCGCTGGCCAGGGTCACGCCGCCGGACAGCTCGAGGACCAGCTCCTCCACATAGACCCGCTCCGTGCACTCGATGACGGCGTCGCCCGCCACGTACACGGTGTCGCCGGAGCGGGCCGATGCCAGGGCCTCGAGCAGCTCGTCGAGGTTGCGGACGGGTGAGCCGGTGGGGCGCACGACCTCCCGGTACCCGGCGCCGCCGCCGAGGGGATAGCCGCGGGTGCCGGAGGCGCCGCAGGCCCGGCGGCCGCGGCCGGTGCGGGTCGGGCCGTGGAGGGTGGATCGGGCGTTGAACATGGGGTACCTCCTCCCCCACCAGACGCAACGCGCCGGGGGATGACGTCAGGGTGCTGCTGCTGGGATGATGCCGACGAGTTCGGGGGGGCTACACCCGCCTGGGAGGAAAACCGGCGGCGTGAAGGGCACGACCAGATTGGGTGGGTTGCCGACGCGGGGGTCAGCTCGCTGGCGAGGCCTCGGGAGGATCCGGCGGGCGGGCAGGCCAAGGGCCGAAGGCCGCTCCCTCCAGGCGGGCCAGCCGCTCCGACACGGCGCCCAAGTCAGCCTGCAGTCCGTCGATCCGGGCGTCCAGGCGGTCCATGCGGGCGTCGAGTCGCCGCCAGACGTAGAGGATGACGGCGACGATGACGGCCGGCGGCAACCAGGTTGTCAGGTCTGCCATTCTGGTAGGATACGCAGTTCCGCCCCGAGCGGCCAGACGCAGGCCAGGCCGGCGGCCCCTCCAAGATCCCGCTGTACACCGTGACCCAGCCCTTTCGAGGCCAGCCTCACCCGGCCCAACTGGCGTGGCGGCAGGGCAGGGAAACCGCTAGGGTAGTCCACCCCTGCCAACGATCCCTCTGAAAGGAGCTCACCTTGGCCGACGCTGACGAGCGGCTGGCGATCCTGCCGTTCCTCGACGGAGACGCGGACAGCGGCAACATCTACGAGGCCATCGGCGTGGAGCCGATCATCAACTGCCGCGGCACCTTCACCATCCTCGGCGGCTCCGTGGAGCTGCCGGAAGTGGTGGCCGCCATGGACGCCGCCCACGGCTACTTCGCGCAGTACGACGAGCTGGCCGAGGCCGTGGGCCGGCACCTGGCGGCGATCACCGGCGCCGAGTGGGGGCTGATCTCGGCGGGCTGCGCCGCCGGCCTCAAGCACGTGACCACGGCCTGCGTCACCGGCGGCAGTCCGGAGCGGCTGATCCGGGTGCCCAACCTCGACGGCTTCGACAGGACCCAGGTGATCCTGCCCCGCACCTCGCGCACCGCCTACGATCACGCCCTGCGGGTGGTCGGCGTCGAGCTGGTGATGGTGGACACCGCCGAGGAGATGGAGCGCGCCGTCAACCCGCACACCGCCATGATCTACGTGGTCACCGGCCCGGCCACCGATGCCGGGCAGCCGCTGTCGCTGGAGGTGATCGCCGAGATCGCCCGGCCGCGGGAGATCCCCATCCTGGCCGATGCCGCCGCCGAGAACCTGACCATCCCGTGCGTGCACCTGGAGCGCGGCGCCTCGGTGGTGGCCTACAGCGGCGGCAAGGCCCTGTGCGGCCCCCAGTGCGCCGGCCTCGTCCTCGGCAGCAGGGACCTGCTCATGGCGGCCTGGCAGGCCAGCGCCCCCCATCACGGCCCCGGGCGCTCGGAGAAGATCGGCAAGGAGGAGATCCTGGGGATGCTGGCCGCCGTGGAGGCCTGGGTGCGGCGCGACCACGAGGCCGAGTGGCAGGAGTGGCTCGGCATCCTGGAGCGGATCTCGCGATCGGTGGCCGAGATCGACACCGTCGCCAGCCGCGTCGACGACCCGGCGGGGATGTCCAACCGGGCGCCGGCCCTGACCATCAGCTGGGCCCCGGGGCGCCTGAACATCACCGGCGCGGAGGTGGCCGAGGAGTTCGCGCGGAAGAAGCCGCGCATCGCGGTGGGAGCCGCCGACTCGGGGGAACGCGCCGGCATCCGCATCAACCCCAGCCAGATGCAGCCCGGCGACGAGGAGGTGGTGATCGACCGCATCCGCCGCATCCTCACCGAACAGCGGGGGCCGCGCTCGCACGACCTGGAGCCGGCCACCGTGGAGATCAGCGGCAGTTGGGACCTGGACGTCGACTACTTCACCAGCACCCGCCGCCACCGGCTGACGATCGCCCAGGACGGCAACTGGATCGAGGGCTCCCACCAGAGCGAGTTCTCCGTCCAGGAGCTGTCCGGCGTCGTCGAGGGGGACCGGGTGCGGCTGAGCAGCGCCGTGAGCAAGCCCGGCGACTCCGTGCCCTTCCTCTTCGCGGGACGGGTCGAGGGGGACCGCATCTCGGGGTCCATCCACCTCGGGGAATACCTCACCGCCCGGTTCACCGCCGTCCGCGCGGGCCGGCGGAAACGTCAACCCATCACCATCCCCGGCGGTCCGCCGCTGGCGACCTGAGCCGAGCCATGAACATCATCGTCCTCGTGAGCGACACCTTCCGCTACGACTATCTCGGCTGCAACGGCAACGACTGGATCGGCACGGCCGCTCTCGACCGCTTCGCCGGGCGCGCCGTCTGCTTCGACCGGCACTACCTGTCCAGCTTCCCCACGATCCCCAACCGCACCGACCTGTTCAGCGGCCGCTACAGCTTTCCCTTTCACGGCTGGAAGCCCCTCGACCCGGACCTCCCGGTGCTGAGCACGATCTTCGGCGGCGCCGGCTGGCAGAGCCAGCTCATCTGCGACACGCCGCACCTGATGAAGGGGGTCCACCACTTCGACCGGGGATTCGACGGGGCGTTCTGGATCCGCGGCCAGGAGGGAGACAAGCCGCTGCTGAAGGGCAACCTGCCGCCGCGGCTGGAGGTGGACGGCGCCAAGACCCGCGTCGATCCGCGCATGGCGCAGACGCGCTTCGGCAACCTGGCGACGCAGCACTCGTGGACCAACCGCGACTGGGCCTGGGAGGAGGACCGCTTCTGCGCGCGCACGGCGCGCACGGCGAGCCGCTGGCTGGAGGAGAACCGCGGCTGCGAGCCCTTCCTGCTGTGGGTGGACTTCTTCGACGCCCATGAGCCCTGGGACCCGCCGGAGCATCTCGTGACCCGCTACGACAGCTCCGGGTACGACGGCCCGCCGATGATCCACCCCAACTACGGGCCGGCGTCCGCCTATACCTCACAGGAGCTGGCCAACCTGCAGGCCCACTACGCCGCCGAGATCTACCTGGTCAACAAGTGGATCGGCTACGTGCTGGACAAGATCGAGGAGCTGGGGCTGTTCGAGGACAGCGTCGTCGTCTTCACCTCGGACCACGGCATGTTCGTCGGCGAGCACGACCGCACCGGCAAGTCGAACATCCATCCCGAGGACGACCGCGTCTGGCCCCTGTACGAGGAGATCAGCCACATCCCGCTGATGATCGCCGCTCCGGGGGCCGCGGGCGGAAGCCGGGTGAGCGCCCTGACCCAGTCGGTGGACCTGCTGCCGACGCTGATGGCCCTGACAGGCGTCGAACCGGACGGCCTGGAGATGCACGGGCACTCGCTGGCGCCGCTGCTGAGCGGACCCGCCGACTGGCCCCGGCAGTACGCTTTCAGCTCCACCTTCCTCCGCAACGGTGGGCCCACCGTCACCGGCGACGGCTGGACCTACCTCGCCCACGGCGAGGACGGCGGCGCCCCCGAGCTGTACGACATGCGAGCCGACCCCCGGCAGGAAGCCAACGTGATCGGCGCCCGTCCGGAGATTGCGGCACGGATGCGGCAGGCCCTGGCGGAGTTCCTCGACGGGGTGGGGACGCCCGCGGAGAACCGGGCCCTGCTGGGGCCGGTGGGCGGGCCGGACTACGGCTGACGCTGCCCCTATCCCGCGAAGAGGTCGAAGATGCTACCCAGGGTCGAGCTGTCGGCCGCGTAGAACTCGGTGTAACGGCACTTCCCGCAAGTCACGGTCGAGAGCTTCCGGTTCTGGACGTCGAACAACTTGGACCAGAACCCTCCCGCGGCGCGGATCTCACCGATCTCGCACCCGGTGTGACGGCACTTGGGGCACTCGAAGGACAGCTCGGGCGAAGTCACAGCTCGGCGACCTTCACCGGCCTCCCCTCGGCGGCGGCGAGATCGGCGGCGAAGGCCACCCGCGACGTCTCGAGGGCGGTCTCCCAGTCGGTGAGCGGCATCGCCTCGTTCTTGCCGATGGCGTCGACGAAGGCCTGGAACTGCGGCTCGTACGGGTGATCGCTCACGTCCCCCGAGTCGATGAGCGAGGTCTCCAGCGTGCTCCACCGGTCCTTGACCATCCCCTTCAGCTTCTTCGAGTAGATGCGGTTGTCGAGGAGGCTGCCCTCGCTGCCGACGAGATGGATGTGGAAGTAGTAGGGCTGCAGACAGTCGATGCAGGAGGTGACCTTGGCGAGCTTGTCGCCGCCGGCGAACCTCAGGGTGCTGAGGCTGGTGGTGTTGTACTCGTAGGGCGCGAAGTCGGTCCCCTTCGACTTGACCTGGTGGCTCGACACCTCCTCCACCTCGCCGTCCATGAAGAACAGGCAGGTGTCGAGGGCGTGGACGCCGGCGGTGAGCAGGGAGCTGCCGCC
>CAZEHQ010000070.1:7581-18258 GCA_964512165.1 uncultured Gemmatimonadaceae bacterium
CTTCTTGATGTTCCACCCGTACTGTCCGTACCAGGGCCCGATGCCGTGGTAGTAGTCGACCTCGGCGTAGTGCAGCTCTCCGAGCAGGCCCTCGTCGATGACCGAGCGGATCATGGTGAAGTGGGCGCTGTAGCGGCACTCGAAGCAGACGCAGACATTGACCCCGGTCTCGCGGATCGCCTCGCCCATGGCGAGGGCGTCCTCCCAGGTCAGGGAGATCGGCTTCTCGATGATCAGGTGCTTGCCGGCCCGGGCCGCCGCGATCGCCTGCTCGGCGTGGAAGGGATGGGGGGTGCAGATGTCGATGACGTCGATGTCGTCGTCGGCCAGCATGGCGTCGTAGTCGGTGTACGCCTTCAGGGGCGTGCCGAACTGCGCCGCCAAGTCGTCCTCGTCGTGCTCCCTGCGGGAGCAGATGGCGGTGACGTTCCCGCCTTCCACGGCCTTGAAGGCCTCGATGTGGGCGCCGGCCACCCAGCCCAGTCCCACGATGCCCACGTTCAGGTCGCTCATGATGGTCTCTCCGTCAGTTGGTGAGTGGTGGTGTCGAGACCGTCGCGGAAGGCGGTCCCTCGTTGGGAGGCCGCCTGTAGTCCACGGCGGTGATCCGGTAGGACCAGGACCCCGATGCCGCGTCCCGGTCCACGTACTGCGTCGCGCCGAGCGGGTCCTCGTGCAGGGGATGGAAGGGCCCTTCCGGCCCGGGCGCGCGATGGACGGTGTATCCCCGCAGCCCGGTGAGGGCCGTGCCGTCGGCATCCGCCTCCGGCGGCCACCACGAGACCCGCACGTCCGGTCCGGTGCAGACCACCTCCGGTTGCAGCGGAGCGCCGGGCGCCCACGTGTCGTGCAACTGCGCGGCCACCGCCAGCATCGCCGCCGTGGCGGCAATATGGGCCGCCTTCCCCTCGATGGAAACCTCCCTGTCGTAGTACGCGGCCATCGCCTCCCGGATGCGGTAGTCGTACCCGGCCAGGTAGAGGAACCCCCAGCCCCAGTGGCCCCGGGTCTCGTCGAGCGAGTTCGGGACTCCGTCGACGTAGTAGGCGAAGGCGGGTTCCTCGAGACTGCCGTTCCAGACCTTGTGGACGAAGGTGTTGGCCATCCTCGCCAGATCCCTCTCGGTGAAGCTGAGCCCGCTGCGCACGCCCTGCAGCGCCGCCTGGATGTCGATGAACCCATGGCCCACGTCCTCCATCAGGTCGGGCCAGGCGCTGTTGGAGCCGTACTTCCAGGTGTAGGCGTCGGCCTCCGCGTCGTGCTGCAGCTGCTCGTGAAAGAGCCGCAGCATCTGCTCGCTCTGCTCGGCGTAGAAGGGCGCGAAGTCTTGCTCCTGAGGCTTGTAGTGGGGCGATGTCGAGAGGCGACTCAGGGTCACGAGGGCATCGGTGAAGGAGAGGAACATGTTGAGGGGCTGGTTCCTCCACCCGGACCACTCATACAGGTGGTAGCCCCCGTTCTCGCCAAAACGGCTGTTGTCATCTTCCGTCCACCCGGGGTGCGGCTCCCAGTTGGCGCGCCACTTGGCGATCACCTCCTCTTCCACGATGCGGAGGTACTCGTCGGCCCGCGACTTGAAGGCCGGGTGCAGAGCCGGGTCCTGCCAGACCAGCTCGACGAAGGCCACGATGGGGCTGATGATCAGCCCGTCGTCGCTGAACCACTCGGTGTACTCGGGGGCGTACTGGGTGTAGCGCGCCTGCCCCCAGCCCTCGTAGCCGTCCACGTAACGCGGGTCGTAGCTCTCGTAGGGCGGCACGTCCGAGCGAGCCTCCAGAATGCGGTCGATCTGTCCCGCGAGCTTGTCCAGCCAGACCGTCTCTCCGAACGTGCGGTAGAGGTTGAGATACATCCTCTGCACATAGCCCGAAGGCGCCCACGCGTAGGTCCCCCCGTCGTGGCCATCCAGGTACCTGTCCCCGTGCGTCTCGTCCCACTCCGCGAAGGCGGCGTACCAGTCGGTGCTCGTCGCCGGCAGCGTTGCCCGCGTTCCAGTGAAAGTGGCCGCGAAGAGGAAGAAGTCGCTGAAGCCGATTCGCCCGTCGCCGTCGAGATCGAGATCGGACCGGAACCCGGGGTCGCCGCTCCGGGCCCCGAAGCCGGCGATGAAGATGTCGAAGTCGACGTGGTCGACTGTGCCGTTGCCGTCGAAGTCGCTCGTCTTGGATGCCCCCACCCCCAAGACCGGCAGGGCGAGCACACCCGAGGCAACGACGGAGAGCCACAGGATCCGATGGACAGCCAACGTCGAAACCTCAGCGCCGCACCGGGTCCGTCCGCCCCCAGGCGTTGTCGCGCACCGTGACGCGCCCCTCGCAGCCGAGGGCGCCGGCCTCGGTCCGGTGGTGGAACCAGTTGTGCTCGACCACGGCCCGGTCCTCGGGGGTGCCGCGGATGACGAGGGCGCGCCGGCCGGGGACGCGGAAGGTGTTGTGGTGGACGTGCATCCAGCCGCCCGCCACGTCCGTACCGTCCTTGCGGTCGCGGCCACCGTGCATGTCGAAGCAGTGGCTGAGGCTGCGCCCCATCTCGACGTTGTTGCGCGCCTCGTACCCCGAGCCGCTGCGCCCGGTGCCGGCGATGGAGTGGCGGTTGGCGTCGAAGAGGTTGCCCTCGATCAGGGTCTCCGCCTCGTCGAGGCAGACGCCGTACCCGAGCCCCTGGTACTGGTTGTGATGGATGAAGCAGTGCTGCACGAGATGGCCGTCGCCGCCGATCAGGTGCACGGCGCCGAGGCTCCAGCCGCCCAGCTCGCAGTTGTCGACGCGCAGCCGCGGGTCCCGCGCCTCGATGCCGGCGGAGGTGGGGAACTTGTAGTAGTAGCCGGCGCCGCGGCCTTCGTAGTAGGCGCGGGAGTGGTGCTCCAGGCACTGGCGGGGGTTCGGCCCCTGCAGGCGGAGACCGGTGACGCGCGCGTCTGGCCCCGTGACCCGGATCAGCGGATTGGTGGCGAAGGTGTCGGAGCGGATCAGGCCGCCGGGGGCCCCGCGGATGCCGCGGTCGCTGGCCAGGGTCACGCCGCCGGGCAGCTCCAGGACCAGCTCCTCCACGTGGACCCGCTCGGTGCACTCGATGACGGCGTCTCCCGCCACGTACACGGTATCGCCGGCGCCGGCCGAGGCCAGGGCCTTCAGCAGCTCGTCGAGGTTGCGCGCCGGCGAGCGGGTGGGCCGCACGACCTCCCGGTACCCGGCACCGCCGCCGAGAGGGTAGCCGCGGGTCCCGGCGGCGCCGCAGGCGCGGGCACCGCGGCCGACCCGCGTCGGCCCGTGGAGGGTGGAACGGGCGTTGAACATGAGAGAAAGGCTAGGGTCTCGGGCGGGGGCGGGCCAGAGGGCTCCAGGCTCGCGGCGCCGCGGGTCACACCCATGGCCAGGTGTCCACCGGACCTTACCTTTGCGCCGGATCACCTTGGGAGGGCCTTGTGCAGCTGGAATCCCTGGACTTCACAATCGAGCGGATCGACGAGGGCCACCCGCGATGGACAGACCTGACCGCCTTCATCGAGGCCCATGGACTGTCGCGAAACGGAGTCTACGCGGAGAAGTCCGCCCGGTGCCTGCTCGCGGCATCGGTGGAAGGCCGGATCGTCGGATTCCTGATGTTCCTCGTTCAACCGATCGGGCCGGAGGTGGAATGTCCCGTTCTTTGTGATCGCAACGGGAAGGTGCTGACCGAGGCCAAGATCCGCTGCTTCCTGGTCCTCGAAGGCTGCAGGGGCAGGGGAATCGGAACGGCCCTGCAGAGGGAGGCGTTGGTTCGAGCGGCGGAGATGGGCGCCTATCAGGTGAGATCGCGCAGTGATGTCTCGCGCAAGGCGAACTACGCCATCAAGCTGAAGCTCGGTTACGCCGCCAGCCCCGAGATCACGGAGACGAGAGACGACAGTTCGCCAGGTGGTGTCCGCCGTACCCAGGGTTACTGCTTCGTCAAGCGGACAGACCCATAGCGGCGGCTGCCTCGGAAACCCGCCCGACAAGCGCGGGTTCGCGCGCGGCATGGCAGCTGGAGATTGCCGAATCGAGATCCAACGACTCGCGGCCCATGAGTGGCCGCGCCTGCGCTCGGTCCGGCTGCGGGCCCTGGCCGATGCGCCCGACGCCTTTGCCAGCACCCATGCAGAGGCCGCGGCCCTCCCGCCGGAGAGCTGGGCGGCGCAGCTCCGGAGCATGGCCACCTTCGCAGCGGTCGTCGATGGAGAGGACGTGGGCCTGGTGCGCGGCGCCCGCGACGACTCGCGGCCCGACACTGCGTGGCTGATCTCCATGTGGGTGGCCCCGGAGGTCAGGGGACGAGGCGTGGGCGAGGCCCTCGTCGACGCCGTGGTCGAGTGGGCGCGGGCCGGCGGCGCCCGGCGCCTGCTGCTGGACGTGGGGGACCACAACCGACCGGCCATCGCCCTGTACGCCCGCATGGGCTTCGAGCCCAACGGGACGACCGGCTCCCTGCCGGCGCCGCGAAGCCACATCCGCGAGCACCAGCGAGAGCTGAGGCTCTGAGATGAGCCCGTTGATTCTGTGCTGTTGACTATCGATACTATGCACATGGACAGCGTATCTCCCCAGATCGTCCTGGACTCGAAGCGCCTTCAGTTCGAGATCCGCCGCCGCGGCATGTCCGTGACGGGCCTGGCCGAGGCCGTGGGCATCCACCGGAACACGATCGGGAACTATCTGTCGGGCAAGGCGGGCCTGCCCCAGGGCCTCTCCAGGATCCTCGACGCTCTCGACCTGACCCCCGCGGAGGTGCTCTCCTGGGACCGCCGCCGCCGCCGCATGCCCGGGCTCGCGGTCTCCGAACTCGTGAGCGCCCTGCACGCGGAGGCTCCCGGCGCCGCCTTCCTTCTCTTCGGTTCGCGCGCCCGCGGCGACGCCAAGCCCTACTCCGACCATGACCTCGGTCTCTTCACCGGCTCGGCGTTGGAGTTCCCCCTCTACTCGCGGCTCCTGGACCGGGTGGCCGGGTGGAACGAGGAGTCCCTGCTGACGGCGCAGCTCGTCGATCTCACCCGGGCGGAGCCCTCCTTCCTGGCAGAGGTGGCGGAGGACGCCGTGTTCCTGGCCGGCTGCCACGCCGCCTGGTGCGCCTTCCTGCGAAAGGCGGGAGTCTTCCTGCATGACTGACGCGAAGCTGAAGCAGTCCTTCGACCTGCTGGAGGCCGCCCTGGACGAGTGCCGGGCGGAACCAGGCCACCCGCTGAGGGCCGCGGCCCTGGCCAAGGCCTTCGAGACCACCTTCGAATACGCGTGGAAGGGATTCAAGCGCGAAGCCGATCAGGCCGGCCTG
Organism: uncultured Gemmatimonadaceae bacterium; assembly: GCA_964512165.1. Classification (GTDB taxonomy): domain Bacteria; phylum Latescibacterota; class UBA2968; order UBA8231; family UBA8231; genus UBA8231. The sequence goes on from CAZEHQ010000070.1 coordinate 12,868, forward strand.
GAAGCCTACAGCCCCCGGGACGCCCTCAAGTCCGCGGCCCAGTTGGGGATCATCGAGGAGCTGGAGGACTGGAACCAGTTCCTCAACGCCCGGAATCTGTCCGTCCACGACTACATCGGCATGGACGACGCGGACATGCTGGATCTCGTGGGTCGGTTCCGCGACCAGGTGGGGCGGCTTCTGGAGGCTGGCTGACGGCCGCCGCTACTCGAAGGGCTCGAAGAAGGTCAGGTCCGTTCCGAAGTCGTCCATGGCGACCGCCTCGTCGCCGCGGAAGCGGACCCGCGTCCGCTGGTCCCGCCAGGTCAGCTCGGTCTCGCGCGTCGGCAGATCGATGTCGAACTCGATCCAGCGGCCCACGGGGGGACTCTCCACCACCAGGTAGCCCCCGGCCGCGCGCACGGGCCCCGCTCCGTCCACGGTGATCCGCTCCGCGTCCGCCCACGAGGGCAGGCGCACGTGCAGGGCCCCCGGCCGCCGCAGGCGGACGCCGAGGCGGTCGTGCGTGTAGGGGGAGCGCACCTCGATGTCGGGGGTAGTTCTGTCGAAGAGCAGGTTGACCCAGTGGCCGTCCTCGTCGCGGCGGGTCACCTCGCGAACCGCCTCGCACAGGGAGGCCACGGCCCCTCCGACGATGTCGAGGTTGAAGCCGACGCGGGGCTTGTTCGACTGCCACAGGCCCACGGGCTCGTGGCCGTAGGGGGCCGGGAAGCCGAAGCCGCCGCGCAGCCGCTCGCCCACGCACCGGAGGCCGTCCAGCCCTTCCGGGTTGTCGGGCTCGACGACGAAGGAGACGTCCCGCAGCTGGCTGGGCAGCAGGTGGGAGCGCAGCATGCGCTCGGCGTCCTCGTAGTACTCCGGGTGGCCGTGGGCGCCCAGGATGAGGGCGGTCTCGACGATGTCGCCGGTGTTGTTGGCCTCGCCCCGGAGGCAGTCGCTGGCCGGGTCCGTGACCTCGATCGACCAGCCGATCTGGTCCCGCATCTCCCACAGGCCGTTGTCGTAGAACGCCTTCACCCGCGCCATGAGGGCGGCGTCGCCGGTGTGGTCGGCCAGCTGCGCCAGCGACGACATGACGCAGGTGGTGGAGTGGGCGTGGGGGCCGAAGAGATCGTTGGAGAAGGCCCCGTCCTCGCGGAAGAACTCGCGTGTCGCCTTCTCCTCGAGGGCCAGGGCCAGCTCCAGGGCCGGCCCGCTCCCGGTGGCGCGGTGGATCTTCACGAGGGGGCCGATGGCCCGCGCCAGCCGCTGGATGAAGGTGCCCGCCCCGTCGCGCAGGACCTGCACCCCCAGATCGCTCTGCAGCCGCGGCAGGTCCCACCGCTCCCGGGGCAGCCAGTACTCCCTGATGACGCGGATGCTCGCCTCGGCCAGCTCCAGGGCCCGGGACGAGTCCCGGTAGCGGGCCAGGGCATACAGGGCGTGGAAGCCCTCCCGCACGTCGTGGTCCTGCAGCAGGACGGGATCCCCCCGGCCGCCGGTGCGCTCGCCGCCCCGTTGCAGGGGCAGGGGCGCTCGCGAGTAGGAGAAGAACGCGGCCCGGGCGTGCTTGTCGACGGCGCTCTCGTCGAGGGTGACGCCGGCGGCCTCCTCGGCGCTGAGCATGGCGTTGAGGTGGCGGCCCGGGATGTGGGACTCGAAGCTGCCGGCGAGGCGGGCGTCGGGGCGCACCCGGGCGCCGCCGAAGGGCAGGTCGCCGTCGTCGGCGTTGAAGCACCGGGACATGCTCCGGCAGCCCAGGCGGATGGCGTCGATCAGGTCGGTGGTGTTCACGTCCTGGAGTCGGTGGCGCGGCATGGCTCCCACTCTCCCGTGATGGGTTGCTGGTCCGCCGCGGGGCCGGTCCGCCCCCTCGGTGCGAACAGGGCCGCGGCGGCGAGACAAGGTAGTCCGCCCCAGCAGCCGGTGTGGGGAAAGGAGCCCCGGAGGGCGCCGGAGAGAGCGGCTCCGCGAGCGCGGCAGAGCAGTCCCCTCCGCGGAAGTTCCGGCAGCAGATGATGGGACGGGGCCGCGCCGGGCGGACCCGGAGGCCTGGCCCAGGGCCAGGTTGCCGACCTGGGGGAGCCGGCGCCCCAGCCCGGGCCTCAGGGTGACGCGGTGCGGGTGCAACGCATCTGCCTGCCGCCGCTATCATTCCCGACAGCACCGAGCGCGAAGGTCCCAACGCTCCCATCCCCGCACAGAAAGCTGCCCGTGATCCTGACCCGCACTGCGCCACCCGCCGCCCTCGAGCTCGCCGCCACCCGCCTTCGCCCCCGCCTGGCCGGTTCGCGGACCTCGGCTCTCCTCCTCGCCTTCGCCCTCCTCCTCCCCGCCGCCCTCCATCCCGCCGCCGCCGATCCCGCGGGGCCGGCCACCCTCCACCTCTCCTTCGACGACTTCGACTTCCTCGAGCACGACTTCGTCGCCCGGGGCGGCCACAAGTCCATCGAGGACCGGGGCCTGACCCTGGAGGAGGGGCGCTTCGGCCGGGGCCTGCGCATGAACCTGACCCCGCACATCGACCTGCGCGACGAGATGAGCGGCGGCGACCTGGACGAAGTCGTGGCCGTGATCTTCCGCACCTGGAGGCACCGCGAGCACTGGACCGTCGACAACCAGCCCTTTCTCTGGGGCGCCGGGCGGTTCAACACCGGCAGCGGCGCCGTGGCCTTCTGGGTGAAGGGCGAGCTGTCCGAGGGAGAGCTGTTCAACCAGTCGGCCATGGCCTGGGGGCGGGCCGAGAAGCACCTGCTGGCGATCACCGCCGACGGGGACGGGCGCCTCGGCGCCCACCTCGTCGACGCCCGCTACGCGCGCCACGAGATCCGTTCCCGGAGCAAGTGGGATCCGGCCCGCTGGAACCACGTGGTCCTCAACTGGGACAAGGCCCGGGGGCTGGAGCTGATCCTCAACGGCGAGACTGCGGCCTCCTCCCGGGGCCGGGACGCCTGGTGGGAGACAGCCCTGCCGGGGCTGTTCCACCTGCCCATGCCCCACGTCGTGTACGACGAGCTGCACGCCTTCTCCCGCCCCCTGGAGCGGGACGAGATCGAGGCCCTGGCGCGGACCAACACGCCGCCCGCTTCCACCGAGACCGTCCGCCGCACCCGCAAGGACCGCGACCGGCTGGCGCGCGCCTCGGGCCTGGGACCGGAGGCGGATCTGCCCGTCCTCGAGCCCCTGGACGACGAGCGCGTCCTGGCCTTCACCGAGATCGTCCCCGCCTTCGTGGGCGAGGAGAACATCCCCGCCTTCTTCTGCCGCGACGGCCGTTACGAGCTGGCCTGGCCGCACCCGCAGGACGTGTTCACGCCGATCCCGGGGGACGCCGCCCACCAGGCCGAGAGGCTCGACGTCGACCCCGGCGAGGGCGCCGTCTTCAACTACCTCACCGTCGAGGGCAATCTCGCCGAGATGCCGGCGGCGCTCACGGACCTGCGCCGCGGCGAGGAGGGCCTCTTCGAGGGCGAGGTCTTCCTCGACCTGCCCCGGGACGAGCGCTTCTTCTTCGCCGCCACCCTGCCCCGCCAGGCCCACGGCCCCTTCCACCTGCCCTTCCTCCAGGGCTACGGCGCGCCTCCCGGCTTCGAGGGCGACCTCCACCTGCCCCTCACCGGCCGGACGCGGGTCCACGAGTTGGGCCTCTTCGATGTCGCCCTGCAGCCCTGGTCCCCCGATCCCGAGGAAGACCTCAGCTTCCACCTGCGCCGCGGGGGCCGCCTGGAGCCGCGGTACGACCTGACCCTGCGGACCCAGCACGGCCTCGGCGAGCGCGAAACCCTCTTCGCCTACCGGACCCCTCCCGACGGGGATCCCGAATGGGTGGAGACGGGTTACCTGAACCGGACCCACCTCGTCACCGCGCCGGTGACGGGCAAGACCTGCGTCGGCGCCATCCTCCTCGACCTGCGGGTGCGGACCCGGAGCCGGGAGGACCTGCTCGTGGTGCGCCTGCGCGACCCCGGGCTGCCCCACCGCATCTGGACCCACGCCGAGGTGAAACTGCGCGGCTTCGACGGCGACGGCGGCCGCCTGCGACTCCTCCTCGTTCCGCCGCCCCTCATCCTGCCCGCCGGCGACCGCATCTGGCTCGACGTGGCCAGCCACGACAACGCCCGCATCCGCATCGGCGACGAGGCGGGGAGCCGCATCGTCCTGAGGAAGGCGCCCCTCCAGGCCTCGGAAGCGGCGTACGAGAGCAAGGGCCTCATGCCCGTCGTCGCCGAGGCCACCAAGGCCCACTACCGCCCCTGGATCTTCGAGCGCATCACCCCCGACCTCGACGATCCCCACACCCTCGGCGGCCACTACGACTCGGTCATGCCGGCCCTGGCCGTGAGCCGCGTGCTGCCAAACTCGGTGATCGCCCAGGACTACCTCGACATGGCGGGCGTCCTGCCCCATGCGCGCGATACCTACGGGCTGGCCGTGCCGACTCGCCCCTCGTTCTCGCCGGACCAGGTGCCCGACGGAGTGCCCGCCTGGGCGTGGCTGCAGCACCGGCTGAAGGCGTTCCGCCTGCGCGTCATCGACTGGATGGTCCGCAACCAGAACTCCGACGGCCAACTCGGCGAGGGCTGGAACGACGACGTCTTCCTCCTCGTGGGCCGCTACGACGTGCCCCTCGACAGCCACCCCGGCGCCCGGCGGATGTACCTGCGGCTCTTCGAGGGCCTGGACCGCACCAACATGCTCGGCGGCGGCTGGGTGCGCATCTCGCCCATGGACCACTTCCACACGGAGGACCTCACGAGCACGCGGTTCCACTCCGTGCTGATGGATCCGGGCGACCCCTACATCGTGCGCCGGTCCCTGGAGACGGCGTGGCACCTCGGCAAGCCCGAGCGCACGCCGCAGTACTACTTCGACGGCGAGCCCTTCGTGTACGACTACAACATCCTGCGCTGGTACTGGGGAACGGGGCCGCGGTACGCATACCGGAGCCCCCCGGAGGCGCAGCTCATGGGCAGCCTGACCCACTACCTGAAGGAGAGCAGCGACCTGCGCTTCCACCGCTACACCGAGGCCTGGAACGCCCGCCGCGGCGGCGAGCAGGCGATCACCGGCATGGTCCTCGGCGGCTGGGGCCAGTCGACGCGGAATCCCCACTCCGACGACCTGAGCATCACCCTCTCCTGGCCCGAGGGCGGCGGCCAGGAGCTGGCCCAGTGGGTGACCTCGGCCGACAGCACGGGCTTGGAGTGCCGCCTGTACTCCTTCGATCCCCTGCCCCGCGAGGTGACGGCGCGGCTCTACCGGATCGATTCCGGTGTCTTCGAGATCACCCTCCACGAGTTCGAGGAGGGGGCGGCAGGAGAGATGCTGTGGAGCCGCCGCCAGGAGCTGCAGCGCTACGACACGATCGCGCTGGAGGTGCCGCCCGGCCGCGAGGTGATCCTCGGCGTGCGC
>CAZEHQ010000071.1:0-17986 GCA_964512165.1 uncultured Gemmatimonadaceae bacterium
ATCCCGCGCAGGCACAACCGATGCTCTCGACAGGAATCGAAAGGATGAGTGCTTCTTCTACGAGGCCAAGGAAGGGATGTCCCTGAAATCTGCGGAGACCTTAGAGCGTCGGCAGCGAGAGCAGAAGCACCTGAAGACGACCCGTCGAATCTCCGTTTGCGCCCTGGCGGTTTCAGTTTTCGCCCTGGCTAAAGGCCTGCTCTGGCCATGAATCCTTGGCCCGCTTTTTGCTTCTGGCACCTACTGTTTCAAGCTAGATCCAAAGTGGGTCAAGAATTTTGACGTACTTTCTCGCCTCGCTGGCACGTCTTTTGCGTTGAGCAACCTACTGTTTCAAAGCTGGCCCGCAACCGGATTTTGCCTAGTACTCACGTTTCAAAGCTAGCCCGCGACGCACCCGCGAGGGCCGCGAGATAGGGCCGATGAGAGACCTAGCAGCTTTTCCGAAGGCCGGGCGGAACGGTACTCCGCACCGATGCCCGCGACACCTTCGGCTCCACGCCGGCCGCGGCCTACGACTGGTGCTCCTCTCCGGGCTGGGTTGGGTGGCCGCGAGCGAGGCCTAGACCACGGGCCGTCTTGCCTCCCTGACCTACGACCGGACCCTGCTGCAGCCCAGTACAAAGGAACCCTCCCGCCCCCCGGGGAAGAACCCCGGGCACGCCCCGTGCTCTACTCTCTGGGATTCCCCGGCTTGGGGCAGGCTACAACGAGCAGTACAAGAAGGCCGCATGGCACGCCGGCGTTGCGGCCCTGGGGATTGGGATCGTCGGGGCCAGCGTGGGCACCGACGACAATGCCAATGACCCGGGCGAAGACGACAGCAACGACGGCCTCGCGCTCGCCGGCGTTGGCGTCTACGTGGGCATGGTGATCTACTCAGTCATGGACGCGGATCGGGAAGCTCGGGATTTCAATCGCAGCCGCCACCTGGGCCAGCGCCTGCGCCTGGAACCGCTGGCGCTCCACCGTGGCGCCGGCGCCCAAGTGCGGCGGCGGTTCTGATTCAATGGGGCGCGGCGGCCTGCTTGGCGGGCGGGCCTGGGAAAGGGGGCTGTCTCTCCCCCGCCCCTGGGATTCGGTCGGCCGCGCCCCTGCCCGAATCGGCGGCTCGTGGACCCGGCTGGACTGCCACTCCTGGGGCGAGCCGATCGAGACGGGGCTCGAAGGTGATCATCGAGAGCCGCCCCGCCGGCAAGGCCGGCAAGCCGAACGCCTGGCACCCGGCCTGCTTTGTCGGCGAAGAGCGGCGCCAGGCCCTGCAGCGCCACCGCGACGAGCACAACGAATACCCGGCGTGGATCCGCCACCAGCTCGACGAGGGCCCGCCGCCCGCAGGAAGCTGACCGGGTGGCGCGAGGCTGTCTGGCCACCGAGCCGAGAGCCGGGCGCAGCCCGGCGCACACCAAGTTCTGTGGCCGCAACACGGAATCGCCTTCTGCACAGACGGAACCAGGGCGCCTGTGCACGGCGGGGACCGGGCCCGCTCTCCCGCGTGGCACCCCTCGAAGCCGTCAGCGGCGATCTGAGGGCCTTTGGCGGGATTTCACCAAGGCAAGGGCGCCTCCCGCCGGGGAGCCGGGGCCAAGAAAACGCCGTGCAGAGGAAAGAGGAAGCGCACGACCCAGGGGCAGCTTGCGCGGTTCCCAGCACGTCCCATAGATTCCCTGCACTGTCACGTCGTAGAAGGGTCGCGCCGCGCTCGGGGATCGAGACGCGCCCGTGGGAAGAGCCCCCAGCGCACGGCCCTGAGGGCTGAAACCCCCTTGTCGCCTTTAGGCCGGCCACGGCTTTGCTGGCGACCTGGGCCCTCTCCGAGGAATCCCACTGGTGGCCTCGGGTCAAGGAGAAGCGCCGCTCGCGCCGCCTTGACAGGGAGCGTCGCGCCCGCCTCTTCCCCGACGAAGCGAAACCGTCGAGGTTCGGGCCGCGTTGGCTGTGGCCCCTGATCCTGGCCTCCTTCGGCTGGACCGTCACACAACCCGCGCTGTCCCCTGGACCCCGACATCCTCGACCTCACCTCCGAGCAGTTCCTCATCAAGCTCGTCGTGGCCCTCTTCTGGTTCGGCGTGACGTGGCTTGTCATCGTCATCGCCGGCGCTGTGAAGAAGCGGCTGCGGTGACATTGCGCCCCCACCCGCCTTCGGATCGACTGATCGAGGCAAGCAGTTTGCCCGCGAGGAACTGAGTGGGGTGTCAGCTCTAAACGGCCCGTTTGTTCTTGCGAAGTTCCATTATGGCCCGTGAGGAATGTGGGCGGCATCGTGGGTAAAGACAGATCGTATGATTCATAAGTCAAAGGGAATCAACCGCTTAGACGTTTCATTCTACACCTACCCGTGGGACCTGTCGGATGAGGGCGTCCAGGCGGCCTGCGGGGTGATCGCCGATACCCTCGGCCCGGGGGGCGGCGTCCTCCTCACCCTCAGCTACCACGTCTCCACCTACTTCTCTCCCCACAACCCGACGCGGAAGATCTACTTCGGGGAGGAAGGCTCCGTCTACTTCCAGCCCGACGAGAGCCTCTACGGAGGCACCGGGATCCGCCCCCTCGTATCCCATCTCGTCAGCGGCCCCGACTACCTGCCCGACCTGGTGCGCGGCATCGGCGAGAGAGGTCTGGAGTTCTCCGCCTGGGCGATCTACCTCTACAACCACCACCTCTCCCAGGCCTTCCCCGGCACCGCCCGGCGCGACTGCTTCGGGCAACCCCACCTCGGTCAGTTGTGCCCCGCCCATCCCGGCGTGCGCGCCTATGCCCTGGCCCTGACCCGCGACATGGTCCGCTTCGGTCCGCGGCACGTGCAGATCGAGTCACCCGGCTACCTGGGGTTCGGCTACGGCTTCCGCAACCCGAAGGTGGCCGTCGCCATCGACCCCTTGCACCAGTTCCTGATGGGGTTGTGCTTCTGCCGCCACTGCATCGACGCCGCCAACGGCGCCAACCTCGACGGAGAGCGGTTGCGGGCGGAGGTGGCACGGGATCTGGACCGCCAGCTGCGCCCGGACCCGGGGGACGGAGCGGCCGGCAAGGGAGACCGGGAGGACTGGATCGAGGGCGCCTACGATGGCCGGCTCCGGAGCTACCTCGAGGCCCGCGTGTCCACCGCCACCTCCCTCTTCGAGGAGGTCTCCGCCACGGTGCGGGAGGGCGGCGCCGGGGTCACCTTCTTCGGCTCCCTGGACCGGGGCGTGACCGGCCTCGACCGGGACCGGGTGCTGGCCTGCGTCGACGCCGTGTACACCTCCGTGCCCGGACCGCCGGAGGAGGCCGCCAACGGGGTGCAGCAGCGGCGGGAGGAGTTGACGCCCGAGGTGCGCCTGGTCTCCATCGTCCGGCCGGGCGGCTTCGAGAGCGAGTCGTACACCCGGCGGCTGATCCAGGCCCAGGCGGAGGCCGGGGTGGACGGGTTCGCCTTCTACACCTACGGGCAGCTGCGCGAGCATCACCTCCACTGGATCCGGGGAGCCCGTGACGCCTGGTCCTGAGTGGATCCGGCTCTGGCGGTGGACGGCGCCGTGGTGCCTGTGGGCCGCCACACTGGCAGCGGAAGGCGAGCGCGAGCGGTTCCGCGGCGGAAGCGTCCTCACACTCGACGATCCCGCCCTGCTGCAGGCCCCCGATTCCGTGTCCGCCTCCGACTTCGGTTACATCCCGGCCTCGGCGGCACCGCGGGTCGATGCCGTCCTCTACCCGATCCCGCTTCGGGAGGAGGGCAACCTCTGGTCGCAGTGGGGCGACGGCCTGATCGCCAGCGACGGGCGGTTCTGGTCCGCCATCGGCGACCACGGCGGCCCCGGAGGCCGCAGCTACGTCTACGCCTACGACCCGGAGGACCGCCGCCTGGAGCTGGTCTTCGACCAGCAGCAACTGCTCGGGCAGCGGCAGGGGGACTGGGGGTTCGGCAAGATCCACTGCCGACTGGAGGAGCTCGAGGACGGCCGCATCTGCTGGGGCACCTACTGGGGCAACGCGCCCCCCGAGGACTGGGAGCAGGAGAACGAGCACCACGGCATGGTGGTCGCCGCCGATCCCGTCTCCCGCCGCCTCGACGTCCTCGGGATCCTCAAGCGCCCGTACGTGATCCCCGCGGCCATGGCCGACACCCGCCGCGGCCTGTTCTACGCGCTGCCCTGCGACCGCAACTGGCAAGGTCAGGGCTTCGCCGTCTTCGACCTGGTGAAGGGACGCACGATCTACTACGGCCACGTCAGGACCGAAGCCAGCCGGCGCTTCGTCCTGGTCGACGAGGCCGGCGGCGGCGCTTGGTTCTCGGTGCGCCCCGACACCTCCCGGCAGGTGTGGCTGGCCCGCTACGATGCGGCCTCCAACACCGTGGAGGAGCGCGCCCTGCCTCTGCCCGAGGGATACGGCCCCATGCGAGCCGGCACCGAGAAGCGCGACGGCCGCGGGTTGTTCTACGGCGTCTGCGAAGGCCTCCTGGTGCGCATCGACCCGGAGGGGCGGAGCTCCGAGCCCCTGGGCGCGGTCTGGCCGGACGAAGGGGGCGCTCCCGGCGAAGGGCCGCACCGCGGCGCCTACACCACGGCCCTGGAGATCAGCCCCGGGGGCCGCTATCTATACGCCGTGCCCTGGGCCCACGGGCAGGCCTGGAGCCACGGCGCCCCGGTGGTGCAGTTCGACCTGAGGACGGGCGCGCGCAAGGTCCTGGCCTTCCTCGGCCCCCCCTTCGAGAGCCGCTTCGGCTACCGCGTGGGCGGCTCCTACTGCCTGGAGCTGGACGCCGACGGCGAGCGTCTGTTCATCGGCATCAACGGGCAGCTTCTCACGGCCGAAGCTCCGCCGCCCGAGAGCGCCTTCGGCCATCCCGCCTGCATGGTCCTCCACATCCCTGCACAGGAGCGTCTGAATGACTCGCCCTGAGAGACTGTTCGTCCCGTTGCTGGTCCTGGCCTGCGGCCCCCTGCCGCTTCTCGCCGAGCCGATCCCCGACCACGTGCCGCGAGCCGTGGTGCAGCGCACGGCCGGTCCCATCGCCGTGGACGGCGTCCTCGACGAACCCTCCTGGGCCGCGGCGCCGATGATCGACGACTTCGTCTTTCCCTGGTACACCTCCGGGGCCAAGGACCGCACCGAGGCCCACCTGCTGTGGGACGACGAGGCCCTCTACGTCGCCTTTCGCGCCTTCGACCCCCACATCTCCGCCGTCCACACCGACCGCGACGACCCGGTCTCCAGGGACGACTGCGTCGAGGTCTTCATCGCTCCCGACACGTCCGACGTGAGCATCTACTACAACTTCGAGTTCAACGCCCTGGGCACGATCCTGGACCGCTCACCCCGGGACGGGCGCAGCTCCGACTGGAATGCCGAAGGCCTCCAAGTCGCCATCCAGATCCACGGCACCCTGAACCAGGAGGACGACGCCGACAGCCTGTGGACCACGGAGATCGCCATCCCCTTCGACACCTTCGAGGGTTTCGCGCCGAGGCTTCCCCCCGAGGACGGCGACCTGTGGCGCCTGAACCTCTACCGCACGGGCGGCGCCGTGAACCTGCAGTACATCACATGGTCGGACACGGGCACCGAGAAGCCCCAGTTCCACGCGCCTGAGGGCTTCGGCGTGGTGCGGTTCTCCGATAATCCAGTGGGCGCTCGCGGCACCCCGTGAACTTGCGACATGTAGAGCCCGGCGGGTCTACCGTCGACCCACCCGAAGGTTTGTCCCCACGCAGGGTCGAGGTGATATTCTACCCCTGCAGCCTGGACCCCGTGATCCCCCGAACTCTCCCCCCGGCGGCCCGTCTGTGACGAACGCGGTCCGTCGTCACAGACCTTCCGGGACATCTCCCGGGCGCTCCGCAGGGGGAGCGCCTCACTCCGAAGGCGGAGACCCCGGCTCCACGGGGGTCCGTCGGGAGGAGATGCGGAGCCCTGACGGGTGAACTTCCTCCGCGGTTTCTCGCTCAACGCCGTCTCCACCGGACTGGTATTCGCTCTCGGACTGGCAAACCAGTGGCTGCTGGCCAACCATCTCGGCAAAAACGGCTACGGGAAGCTGGCCCTGTGGTCCACCGCCGCCGTCATCGGCGCAACCTTGCTGGGAGAGTGGCTGCGCCGTGGGACCACTTACGTGGTGGGGCGGGAAGAGGCCGGGGCCGAGGCGCGCGACAACGCGCTGATCTGTCTCCTGGTGCTGGTGGCGGCCAGCCTGGGGGTGGCCTTTCTGGCCGCCGGGAACGCGTCCCACCATTTGGGGCCGGAGGCCCTCTCCTGGTGGCCGCTCCTGGCGGTGCTCCCCTCTCTCGTGGTCCTTCAGCGTGCAGGGCAGGCGATCCTGCTGGGCATGGATCGCATCCGCCTGTACGCGGCGGTTCCCGTGATCTTCATCGTCATCTACCTCGGGGGCAACACGGCTCTCCTGGCCGCGGGCGAGCTGCGCCTGCAGAACGCGCTGATCACCTACGCGGGGGGCGCCGGGCTGGCGGGTCTTGCGGCCTTTGTTGCTCTGAGCGGCTCGGGAAGGTTCACGTGGGGCCACCGTCCGCTCCTGCGGCGGACCCTGGCCGTGGGATGGCGCGGCGCCGTCTCCGTGTCGCTGGTCCTCCTGCTTCTGCGGGGGGACATCTTTCTGATCAAGCACTTCCTCGACGATGCCGCCGTCGGCAGCTACCGGGTGGCCCTCAACTTCGCGGAGATGATGCAGCGCGTGCCCGACGTGGCCGGCGCCGTACTGCTGGCCAAGGTGGTGCGCGGCGAGGACGGGCAGTTGAGCCTGCGCGTCGCCAGGGGGATTCTGCTCTTTTCCCTGGTCGCCGCCGTCGCCCTCCTGGCGGCGGGCAGGCCTCTGATCGGCTGGTTCTTCCCGCCTTATCCCGAAGCCTTCCTGCCCCTTGCTTGGATGCTGCCGGGGCTCGTCTTCCTGGGACTGGGCTCGGTCTGCAACACCAAGCTGGCGGGACAGGGGTATCCTGCGGTCACCATGTGGGCGGCCGCCCTGGCTTTCGCCCTCAACATCGGTCTCGGCCTCTGGCTCATCCCCGGGTGGGGACTGGCCGGGGCGGCCTGGGCGAAATCGATCGCCTATACCGTCTGGGCCTCTCTCATCGGACGCCGCTTCCTGCGCTCCGAGGGCGTTGGGTGGGGCGCGTTTCTCGTCGGCGGGTCAGGGGGCCGGCCACGGACCCGCGAGGCTGATCCCGGATCATGAGCATTCTGGCCGACAGGAACTCGAGGGCCCTCTTCGACCGCCGCTGGTTTGCCCTCTTCCTGGTACTTCAGGCCGCCCTGGCAGCGGCCAGCATCTTCCTCACCTGGCTGCTGCCCGTCTTTCTCATCGCCGCCGTGTGCGCTGTGGTCTTTCTCCTCGCATCGCTGTCGAGACCCTGGCTCATCGTTCCTCTCGTGCTGTTGACCACCGGCCTCGACAGCACGGGCCGGCTCTTTGCCGAAGCGGGCAAGGTGGGCGGCAGCTTCTACCTGACGGGATTCCATCTCGCCTTCGGCCTGCTGATCGTCGCCATGACGGTGCACATCTGTCTGACGCGGCGTACCCGCTTCCCCGACTTCGAGATCAAGGCGCCGCTGATCCTCTTCCTGGGTTGCATCGCCGTCTCCCTCACCTACTCGCCGAACCAACCCGAGGCGACGGTCAGCTTCTTCAGACTCTGCGCTCTGGTGCTCTTCACCTACATGATCCAGATCGTCATCGACTCCAGGCGGACGGTGTCGGTGACCATCTGGTCGATCGTCGTTCTCACCGTGGCCGGTGCGGTCATGGGAACCTACCAGGTCCTGACCGGCCAGTTCCACCTGCCCGCCGAGGTCATCACCGCCCTGGGAGGCAACGTGCCCAGAGCGACGGGCACGTTCCACAACCCCAACATCTTCGCCATCTTCATGATGGGAGGCGTGCTGCCGCTCCTGGCGGTGTTGCTCAACTACCGCCAGCCCCTGTGGCAGCGGTCCCTCTTCGGCCTGGCGGAAGAGGGACCGCTGCCACAGGGGCTGGCCTCCTTCAGCCGCTCCAGCTGGGTGGCGATGGCCGTGGGCGTGATGGTCATGCTCTGGCTGAGCGGAAAGCTCCGCTACTTCTTCATCCTTGTCATCGCGTCGATCGTCCTGGTTCTGGGGATGAAGGAGTTCGTGCCCTTCGCCCAGTACATCTTCGAGCGCTTCATCTCCATCTTCACCCTCTTCGAGGAATTCGGCACCATCGGCCGCGCCTCCAGCACGGCGCGGATCTACCTCGTCATCGCCTCCCTGGACATGTTCCTCGACCATCCTGTTCTCGGCATCGGCTGGCGGGCCTTCCCCCACGTCTTTGCCGAGTACGCACCGCCCGGGTATCCCCACTGGAGCTACGTCAACGAGCCCCACACGGTGGTGACCATGGTCCTGGGCGAGCTCGGCATCGTCGGCTTCGCGGCCTTCATGTGGTTTGTCGGGCGGACCTTCTTCCTGAGCCTCCGTCGATTCCGAGAGATGGAGGACCCCTATCTGCGGGCCGTGACCATCGGACTGATCTCCACCTTCGTGGCCTTCCAGGTCAACCAGTCGTTCAATGGCGACCTGTCCAACAACATGTTCTGGTTCTACATCGGAATGCTCTTTGCCGTGCAGCGCATCGAGGCCGCCTCGCGCTCCACATGAACGTCCTGATCACCTCCCGTCTCTATCCGAGTTCGTCCCTTCCCACCCGCGGGACTTTCGTTCACGAGCAGGCACGCTTCCTCGGCGCTCAATGCCGAGTCGAGGTCGTCTCGCCCACGCCATTCTCCCTGCCCGCGGGGGGGTTCGGGCGTTGGGCGGCTTACGCACGGATCCCGCGTACCGAACTCCTGGACGGGCTCGAAATCCGCTATCCCCGCTACCTCTCGCTGCCCCGCCGGCTGCTGTTCTCCCAGGCATGGCGCCTCTATCTCGCGGCGCTGAAGGGGGCCGTCCGGACTCGGCCCGACCTGATCCACGCCCACCTCGCCTATCCCGACGGTCTGGCCGCCGTGGAATACGCCCGCCAACTCGGCTGTCCCGTGGTCATCTCCGTACACGGTCACGACGTGCGGGAGATCCCCGAAGCAAAGGCGAGCTGGCGCTCCCTGGTCTCCAGGGCCCTCGGCCAGGCGACAGCCGTGATCGCCAGCAGCAGGGACATGCGGGAACGGGTTCGTGCACTTGGCGTGGAAGACCGACGCATTCACGCCATTCCCCAGGGAGTCGACTGCAGGATGTTCCGGATCGGAAGGCGTGCAGGAGGGGAGGATGGCTGGCGGGTGCTCTACGTGGGGCGTTACGATCCGCGCAAGGGACTGGATGTGCTGCTGGAGGCCATGCATCGGGTCCGGCAGCAACGCGGCGACGTGCAACTGCAACTCGTTGGCGGGAGCCCCTTGAGCGGAACGGCTGCCGCCTACGGCCGAACCATCGCCGATCTGGGCCTGGCCGATTGCGTCGAGTTGGTGGATGAGCAGCCCCACGAGGAGATCCCGCGATTCATGGCCGAGGCCGATCTCTTCGCCCTGCCCAGCTACTACGACAGCTTCGGGGTCGTGGTGGCAGAGGCCATGGCCTGCGGCCTTCCGGTGGTGGCTACTCGATGCGGCGGTCCCGAGGAACTGGTGGAGGCGGGATCGGGGAAACTGGTGGCCGTAGGCGATGCCGAGGACCTCGCCGCCGGCATTCTTGCGGTCATCGAGGGGTACGGCCGCTATGACCGACCGGCCATTCGCCGGCGTGCCGAAGGGCTCTGGGACTACCGCGGGATAGCGGCCCGCATCCACGCGCTCTACGAGGAGATCCTGGAGAGCTCCGCCTAGAAGCCCTCAAGAGTTGCCGGCTTCAGGATGGCCTCGTAGAGGCGCACCAGCTTTTCCGCCTGAGAGTCCCAGTTGTAGGTGGTTCGCGCCGCCTCCCGCCCCTTTTCGCCCATGCGCTGAGCCGCCTCCGGATTCTCCCACAGGTAGCGCACAGCGGCCGCCGCCTCTTCGGCGTTCTCGGGATCGACGCAGATCCCGCACTCCGCTTCTTCGACGATCTTGCGCAGGTTGGGGAAGTCCGCGCACAGCACGGGAATGCCGAAGGCCATGTACTCGAAGATCTTGGTCAGCTCCTTGCGCCGCGTGTGCGGACCATCGGGAAACAGAGCCAAGCCGGCGGTCCAGCTCTCCCGGAGATAGTACGAGACGATGCGCTCGTGGGGCACGTAGCCGCCCACGCCGTCGAGGTGGAGGCGGCGCCGATCGCCATGAGCCTGCAGTTCGGAGGCCATCTCCGGATCGCAGCGGCCCACGAGGAAGAGCTCGGCATCGGGCAGGTGCTGCAGGAGCCGCGCGTGGAGGTGCGCCCCTCGGTAGGACTTGACGTTGCCGGTGTAGATGAGGCGCGGGCCGTTCCCACGGGGCCGGGCGGCCAGCTGGCCCTCGTCGAGACGGGGGAAGCGGACGTAGTTCAGGACCTCCTCGCCCCGGGGGAAGCGCTCGGCGTAGTAACGCTCGGCCAGGACGAGGTGGAAGTGCCGGCTCGCACCCTCTTCGATCCGCCCGAGAGGCCCGGCGATGGCGGCGCGGAGCCATGGGGGCAGGTACTCCCTCTCCTGGAGTGCGGTGCGGTTGTCCTCGTGGATGTCGTAGACCACCCGCCTGCCCAGCAGCCGCAGCAGCAGACCGGCGGGAATGAGTTCCGGGTCGTGGAAGTGGTAGAGGTCTGCCGGCGTCGCCAGGGCCTTTAGGAAGGTGCGCCCCACACCCAGGCTCATGCGGACGAACCGGTTGCCAGTGCGGGGCAGGCCGCCGACTCGGATGCCTCCCGTCACCGTACCCTCCCCCGGGGCCAGGAGCACCACCTCGTAGCCGGCGTCGGCCAGGCTCCGGCACTCGCGGTGGAAGACGCGGTTGTCGAAACGGTCGTGGACGGTGGTCAGGTGGACGACTCGGGGCACGCTGCCTCCGGGCCCGGGACGGGCCGCAGGGCCGACAGGACGAGAGCCCGACTCGGCGGATGATGAAGGGTGCCCCGCCGGCATACGGCCCGGCCGGTGGTCCCCCCCTGGGGCCATGCTCCTCTACAGGCCCGCCGCCTGCCGCTCCCGCCAGTCCTTCCCGACCGCCCGCACGTACCCCGCCCCCAAGGTGTAGCAGATGGAGGCGAAGAGGCTGAGGACGCCGGTGATGAGGACGATCAGCAGTCTCTGGGGCCGGGCCTTGATCTCGGGCGGCACGGGAGGATCGAGGACCTGAACGGTGGACGTCGTGTTGTTGGCCTCGATGAGCGCCTCGGCCTCCTGCTGCAGCAGGAGTTGCAACAGAGCCTTCTGCACCAGCACGTCCTTCTCCAGGGTGGCGAACTCCTGGGCCACGCCCGGGATCTTCTTGAGCGGCAGGAAGAGGTTCTCGTCCAGCTCGAACTGCAGCGTCTTGTCGCGGAGCAGGTCGTCGGAAGCGCCTTCGAGGCCCTCGCGCAGCACCACCATCCACATCTCCCGCAACCTGATCTCCTGTTGGAGCTTCTTGACCCTGTCGTGGCCGGGGTCCAGCCCCGAGAGAATCAGGCCCAGCCGGGCGACCTCCAGCTCCATGGCCTCGGTCTGCATGCCGGCGGCGGCCCCGATCACCGCCCGGGCCTGGTCCTCGATGGAGATGGCGTTGTACTCCGACTGGAACTCCTCCAGCTTCTTCATCTTCGCCTCGAGCTTGTCGTCCTCCTGCTTGAGGAGTGTCCCGATGAAGTCGAGACGCTCGGAGGCGGTCTTCTGTGAGATCTGCTTGTTGGTGAGGTCGAGGAGCTCGATGTAGTGGGCGGCCATCTCCGCGGCCCTCTGCGGGTCCTGGTCGAGGACCGCGATCTCGATCGTTCCCTCCTCCGTCTTGTCCACCGTCGTCTTGTTGCCCAGGATCTCGATGGCATCGGTCATGGTCTCGACTTCGTAGCGATCCATCAGCCCGTACTTGTCGACCATCTGCCGCCGGATCCTCTGGCTCTTCAGCGTGGCGATGAAGATGTCGGCGGGCGTGCCCTTGTCGCCCAGGCGCAGGGTGGGGATGGGCAGCGCCGAGAGCAGGTCGGAAAAGCCGAATCCCTGCTTCTGCTCCTTGGGCGGGAGGATCTGGGCCTTCGCCTCGTACTCCACCGGCACCAGGAAGCTGACCGCCCCGGCCAGGATGCAGAGCATCAGGGTTCCACCCAGGATGAGGCGCCTTCCGGCGTAGAGGGCGGCAAGGAGGTCGAGGAAATCGGCTTCCTTCTGTCTTTCCGTCTCCATTTGTGCTGCGCTCCTTGGTTTACTGGAGGGACCGCACCAGGACCACCAGGGTCAGGGTCTCGGCGATGGTGCGCATCGTCGACTGGGTCGCTTCCCAGAAGTCGACTCGCTCCTTCTGCGGCACCCAGATCTCGTCTCCGGGCTCGGCTTGGAGATCGAAGTCCAGCTTCTCCCGGATCCCGGTCCGCGCCCGAATGAGCCGGGCTCCTCCCCTGTCGGCGTCGTACGAGTAACCGCCGGCCTTCTCCATGTAGTAGCCGACATCATTCCCGGGCACGAAGTCGATGAGACCGGGCTTCTGCACCTCGCCGCTGACGCTGACCGTGCGCCGCCGCGGAGGGATGTAGATCACGTCGCCGCTCTCGAGGAAGATGTTCTGCTCCTCGTCATCCTCCCCGAAGAGCCGCTCGAAGTCGACCGAGGCCCGCCCCTTCTCCTCGCGGCCCTTGGTCCGCAGATAGGCCCGGTCCTCCTTGCTCATGTCGGCCATTCCCGTCACCCTGGCCAGGGTCTGCAGTCGATCGAGCTCCGGATCGATCTGGGTCCGCATCTTGGTTCGGATCACCTTGGACCCCACGAGAGAAGCCTGGTCGGTCAGGCCGCCGGCCATGGTCACCGCGTCCTTGATGCGCGAGACGCCGGGGACGACCCGGTAGCGGCCGCGGTACCGGACCTCGCCCAGGACCATGACCGTGGGCATCAGCTGCCACTGGGCGCGGGCGCGGATGAAGACCATGTCGTTGGCTTTCAGCTCGACGCCGCGGATGTCGTCGTAGACGAACCCCGCCTCCCCGGGCTCGTTGCTGCCCAGCAGGATGACCTCGTCTTCCTCGGTCCCTTCCTTGAAGCGCCACAACTCGGCCCGGATCAGGGGCGCGTCCAGGCGAACTCCCTTGGCCAGGTTCACCAGGTCCTCCACCGTGTCCCCCGGCCGGTACTCCTGCTCGCCTTCCTGGTTGACCGCGCCGAAGATGTAGACCGCGGTGTCGCGGTATCTCACGTGGACCACGTCGCCCATGCGCACGTAGGGGTTGTGGGCGACATCGCCGGTGGAGAGGAACATGTCGAGATCGACCGTCTCGGTGGTGCCGTCGCGGTGGTTCAACCGGATCGAGCGCCGGGCGGTGGACTGCTCGATGATCTGGCGCACGCGGGTGACCTTCTTGCCCCCCACCTCGTCCTGGAAGGTCGTGCCCCGCAGCTCGTCCGTGAACCCTCCCGCCAGGTCGATCAGGTCCGAAACCCGCGTGGTCGGGTGAATGATGTAACCCCCCTCGTTGAGCACGGCGCCGGTCACGTAGGCGGTGAAGAATCGCATGCTGGCCAGGGTCAGGGTGATCTCCACGGCCGGGTACTTGTCCTCTGCCGCCGCGAGGATGCGCTTCTTCGCCTCGGCCAGGGACAGGCCCGACACGTGGAAGGCGCCCACCGTGGGAATGAGGACGCTGCCCACCGGGTCGACCTGCACCATGTACGAGAGGTCGAACTCTCCCCAGATGTAGAGCTGCAGCGCGTCCCCGGGGCCGACGATGTAGGTAACGGGGTCGATCTCACGGTCCTGGCTGATGCGCAGCTTCTCCACCTCCTCGCCGGTGGGCAGGCGGAGCTTGCCGGAGACCAGGTCCCGGCCGAGTCCCTGCAGGTCGGCCCCGGGGATCTGCTGCAGCTCGGCCTCTTCCTGCTCCCCCTGGTCGACCATCCTCTGCAGCTCTTCCTCGTCCTGGGAATGGGCAGGACCCGCCATGCCGTGCAGGGTCAGGGCGAGTGCGAGGCCGAGTAACCATGTCAGCATGATTCCTCCTGTCGCCGATTGGCGTAGTTGCATTCGCGGTCGGGGACGAGCCGGGCTCAGGGAACGTACGGCGCGCCCGTGCGCCGCAGGGACTTGGTCACCGCCAGCTGCACGGTGATGTAGCCGCCCGGATGGGGACGGCCGCGGACGTTCAGGTCCCCCGCCGAGTAGCCGGGCCGGGCGTCGGCGATGGTGCCGACGATCAGGTTGGCCTGCTCCACCGTGCAGTCATAGCGGTCGGCGATGAGGGCCACCATGTCGATCCAGGCCGCCTTCACCGCCTCCTGCCAGTTGCCCCCCTGGCCGCTGGTGAGCCACTCCTCGCCGTCCTCGACGTGGCGGCTCTTCTCCACCACCGGGGCGTGGCAGGGGAACCCCGGCGAGCGGTCGACCTTGAGGGTGACAGCCGAGTCGATCTCCACGCCCGTGGCGGTGAGCTCGCCGTCGCCCATGCGGGCGTGCACGTCGGTGAGCAGGAAGAGGCCGCCCTGCTTCTGGGCGCGGATGTGGACGGTGCTTCCGGGCTGGACGGAGTTGTAGTCCAGGTTGCCGCCGGTGTCGATCTCGTACGGGGCCACCGACTCCAGGCGCACGTAGCCGATCATGGGACGGACGGGCACGACGAAGTCGGGCGGGAAGTGGACCAGCCCGTCGCGCACCGGGGCCACGCAGCGCATGCTGCCCCACAGAGGCCCGCCGTTGCGGTAGAACCCGTAGGGCCCGACCTCGATGTCGATGATCTCCAGGGAGAGCCAGTCGCCGGCCTCGATCCCCTCCACGTGGAAGGGGCCTCCCTGCCGGGAGTCGCGTTTCTCGCGAACCTCGAAGACCGCCCCGGGCTTGAGGCTGTCCTGGTGTGTGTAGTCCTGGTCGTGGCCGCCCACCGTCTCGATGACCACCGCCTCTCCGAGCTGCAGGCGGCCGCGCACCTGGCCGCGCTCGGGGTCGTCGGGACCGGTGTAACAGGGCGTACGGGTGAATCGTCTCATGGGGCCGTCGTCGGTCTCCAGTGGCAGAGGGGGGGCCTCACGGCCCCCGTCGCGCCCATGCGAAACTCCGCAGAGTCGACCGTGAGGGCAAGGCGGCGCCCCGGGGCGTCACCACGGCAGGGGGACGCCCAGGTACTCGCTCAGATCCCTCGCCGCCCTCTGCTCGTGCTCTCCGAAGCGGATCCCGTCGCGGCGGTGGAGCTCCATGATCCGCTCCTCCACGTGCCCGGGAAGCAGCACCTCGTCGTACCCGGGCAGGGGGGCGTAGTTCTCGCGGATGGCGCGCACGTAGCGGTCGACCTCGGCGTTGAAGGCATCCCCGGGCAACAGGCTGGCCACGTCGATGGCCAGGATCAGGCCGCCGAGGTTGGCCGCCGGCCAGCGCTCGGCGATCTCGTCGCCCTCCGGGAGGGTGACTCCCGCCAGGGCGCCGCCCATGATGGTGGCCGCCGCCACCAGGCCCATGCTCTTGAAGAACGTGGCAGGCACCCGCTCCAGCAGGTCCTCCACCTTCTCCCGGCCCTCGCCCGAGACGGCGTGGGCCACCATGTCGAGGACGATGCCGGGCTCGCCGCCGGCGGGGATGGCGAAGGACATGGGGGGCGCCCCGGTCCAGCCGGCCGACGGCTTGGGGTCCTGGCCCGGCTGGCCGCCGGCGCCGCGGTAGCCCTGCACCGAGAAGCCGATGGACCCGGCCTCCATGCACCGGCGCGTGTAGTGTCCCGCCGACCCGTAGTGGCCGATGCCGCGGACGAGGCCGATGCCGACGCCGGCGGACTTCGCTTTCTCGACAGCCCGGTCCGTGACCAGCATGGAGGGCACGTAGCCGAGGCCCCCGTCGCCGTCGAGGATGGCCGTGGTCGCCGTCTCGTGCACGACCCGGATGCGGGGGTCGGGGTTGAGGCGGCCCTCCCGGAAGTTGCGGCAGTACCCGGGGACGAAGTTGATGCCGTGGCTGCGAACGCCGCGCAGCTCCGAGTTGGTGAGCAGCCGCGCCGTCCGCGCCGCGTGGTCGCGGCTCTTCATGCCGGACTTGACCAGGCACTCGGTGAGGAAGGCCAGCTCGCGCCCCTCCTCGACCCGGACGTACTCCTCGGGTGGCCGGTTCAAGAGCGGTCCCCCGCCGCGAGCCGGCGCAGCTGGGCGGCGGCCAGGGTCAGCACCTCGCGGTCGTCGCAGGCGTTGACGTCCTTGCCCTCGAAGACGACCCCCAGGGTGCCGTTGAACCCGGCGCCGGCGAGGATGTCGACGATGCGGTCGTAGTCGAGCCACTCCTCGCGGCCGGAGTCGATCTTGTAGAACTTGGCGCGCACGTGGGCGGCGTGGTGGGCGGTCTGCTCCATGTAGTGGTAGATGTCGTGATCGGGATCGGGCCGCCCCTGGGTGCGCGCCGGCGAGCCCTCCCACTGCCCGGTGTCGAGGATGAAGGTGAAGTTGTCGCGCCCCACCTCGTCGAAGAGCCGCAGGACCCCGTCTCCGGTGCACGGGTGGTTCTGCAGGCCCACGGCGATGCTGTGCGAGGCGGCGTAGTCGCAGCAGGCCTGGAAGCACTCCACCTCGCGGCGGCGGGCGCCGGCGTCCTCGGGGGTGGAGCCGCAGAACACGCGCACCATGGGAGCCCCCAGGGAGACGGCCACGTCCACGTCGGTGCGCACCCGCTGGACCTTCTCCTCCAGCTCGGCCTCGGTGCCCACGAAGTGTCCGCCCGTGGCCAGGTAGCCGATGCTCAGCCCCTTTCGCAGGCAGTCCATCTTGGTCCGCAGCAGGTAGCCGGACCCATGCTCCTCGAAGCCGACGTCGCTGCGCAGGTCGATCACGTCGAGACGCAGCTCGTAGGCCAGGTTGATGAAACTCTCGATGTCGGGGAAGCTGTTGCGGTCCTTGCCGAACATCGATGCGTACAGTCCTACCTTCATTCCGAGGCTCCCATCAGAGGTGTGGTGTGGAAACAACGTCGCCGTCGGCGGGTAGACAAGAGGGCCCGGGCCGGACAGTTTTCACCGCCCGCCGCCATTTGACCCGGCAAAGGAAAGCGAGTTCCCATGTCCAGCCACCGCATCACCTCCGTCGACGTCATCCCCATCTACCCGAGGCTCGCTCGCCGCTACGCCGGCCGCGTCGTCGACCTCTACGGCATCGACTGCCGCCTGCTGTTCCGCGTGGCCACCGACTCCGGCCTCGTGGGCTGGGGCGACCAGCGCGTCCGTCCCTGGTTCGAGCCGGCCGCCGACATGGGCCAGGAGCTGGTGGGCCGCGACCCCTTCGACTACCTCAACGGCAACCTCTCCGGCGGCCTGAACACGGCGGCCTACGACCTGATGGGCAAGTGCCTGGAGGTCCCCGCCTGGAAGCTCATGGGGCCGAAGCGGCGGGACTGGGTGCCCGTGGCGGCCTGGACCCGGCCCGCCTCGCCCGAGCAGTTCGCCGCCGAGATCCAGCGCGCCGCCGCCCAGGGGTACCGCACCTTCAAGATCCACACCTGCGCCTACCACGACGTCTTCGAGCAGACGAAGGCGGCCGAGGCGGTGGCCCCCGAGGGCTTCCGCATCCACTACGACTTCAACCACAACCGCTCCCTCGGGGCGGTGCTGCCCATCGTCGCCGAGCTGGAGCGCAACCACCCCATCGTCGGCTACATCGAGGACCCCATCCTCAAGGGCGATGTCGAGGGCTGGGCCGCGATCCGCCGCAAGTCCCGCATCCCCATCATCATGCACGGCACGCCCCAGGGCGGAATGCTGGAGTACCGGCAGGACCTGGCCGACATCTACATGATCGGCGGCACCATGTACGAGACGATGACCATCGGCTGGGCCCTGGGCCGGGCCAACATCCAGGTGATCCTGCAGCACGAGTCGGGTACCCTGGGCAAGGCGATGGCCATGCACATGGCCGCCGTCCTGCCGAGCCACTCGGCCCACTCCATCAACCTCGACGACCAGTACGAGGAGGACGCGGCCACCGATACGATCCCCGTCGACGAGGGA
>CAZEHQ010000072.1:0-17896 GCA_964512165.1 uncultured Gemmatimonadaceae bacterium
CAGCTGTACATCGAGGCTACCGGAGTGACTCCCGTGCGGATCCTGCTGGCCACGGCGAGCATCTACAGCTATCGCGCGCAAGCCCTGCGCGAGGCCGGCATCGAGGTGATCGAGCCGCCCGACGACTGAAGTCCGCCCCGTCTACCCCGCCACCTCCGCCCGGTTGAAGGCCCACAGGGCGAAGAAGAAGGCCAGGGCCGTCTCCAGCACCAGGATCAGGATCGGCGCCACTCCGGCGGCGAGGCTCTCCCCCAGCGGCAGGGGGGCCGCCTCGAACCGCGGGATGTGGCGCGGGTCCAGCTTCTCCTGCGACATGTAGTCCCCCAGGAACAGCACGTGGGGCGAGTCCGGGTCGGCCGCGTCGCGGGCGCGCAGGAAGTCGCGCAGGGTCTCGCGGTAGTCCCAGCCCTGGCGGGTGAAGCTGCGGAAGCGCTCGATGCCGTTGCGCAGCAGCGCCTCCAGGGAGTACTGGAAGGCGAACCCGGGCGAGAGCATGTTCACGGTCCGGGCCACCTCGAACTGCCGGATCTCCTGGTCCAGCGCCTCCAGGCGGATGCGGTCCTTGCCCTTCTCCATCTCCTGGATGCGCTGCGCGTAGCGCTTCTCCAGGGCGAAGTCGTCGGCCCGGGCCAGCTCCGGGGGCCGCGGCTCGACCCCCTCCCGCTGCAGGGCCGTGCGCACCTCCCTCTCATGGGTGTCGATCTGTTGCCACGTCCCGCCCGGGGACTTCACCGCCGTCACCGCTGCCAGGTACGAGGTCTGCGGGATGACGACCATGAGCACGGTCCAGGTGGTGACCAGCAGCACCAGGGAGGAAGCCGAGCTGCGGGCCAGGGCCGAGATGCCCGTGGACAGCAGCAGGAAGAGGGTGATGAAGACGGTCGTGCCCAGCAGGAAAAAGGCGTAGCTCAGCCACACCTCCCCGTCCGGCTCGATCACCCCTCCGAGGACGAGGATGAGCAGACTGAGCAGGCTGCCCGCCAAGGTGGAGGCGAGCAGGGTGACAAGGTGGGCGCCGACCTTGGCCAGCAGGAAACGGCCGCGGGACAGGGAGTTGGTCAGCACCAGCAGCAGCGTGCCGTTCTCGCGCTCTCCGCAGACGGCGTTGTAGGCCAGGACCACGCACAGGAAGGAGAGCACGTAGCGCACGATGACGGCCCAGTCCACGACCTCGAAGCGGCGCATCCAGCGGTTGGTGGTGCGCGAGCTGGCGAAGCCGGGGATCTCGCCGGAATCCGGGCTGACGTACATGGCGTAGCGGAACCAGTCGGATCCGGCCTCGGCCATGAACTCGGTGCCCACCTCGGCGCAGCGGATCTTGTAGCTGGCGAAGACCGCTTCCGCCGTGGTCTCCACGCGCCCGTAGCGCTCTTCGTTGAGGCGCGTGATGCGGGTCACCTCGTCGGCGAGGTTGCCCGTCTTCATGGTGTAGATGACGCCGTTGGCCCCGAAGAACAGCAACAGGATGACCAGGCTGATCTGGAAGCGCAGCGACTGCAGGTTGTCGCGCAGTTGGTGGAGGAAGATCGCTCCCATGGGACTCAGCGCGGATCGTAGCGCAGGAAACGCGCGATGGTGACCATCACCGCCAGACCGAAGCTCAGCACCAGGATGGCGAGGCCCGGCATCATCACCCCGAACGAAGCGCCCAGGGATCGCTGCCACTGACCGCCGAAGCGGGGCATGTCGGTGAGGTCCAGCCCCACGGCGGCGGCGGACCGGCTCTCTTCCCGGGCCTCCGCCCAGGCCATGCGCTCTCGCATGAACGGCGCGTCGGCGGACAGCATCGCCGCGGTCACCGAGGCGGGATCGGCGATCATCGGCTCCTGGCCCTCGGGATCGTCGCTGAACCAGCGGCGGCTGGCAAAGGCATCCTTGCCGCGCAGGTACTCGATCCAGGTCCGGCGGTAGTCCCGGCCCTCCTCGACGAGGTGGAAGCGGTCGTCCAGGGTCGTGCGCGCCAGCAGGTAGGAGAGCACCTGGTAGTTGGTGAAGGGCGACAGGATCGACCACTCGTCGACGATATGGCTCATCCGCGCCAGGGGCTCCCAGTTGGCCCACTGGTAGCGGTAGCGGCGGTCGGCCAGCTCCAGACGCTTGTCCATGGCGAAGGCATTCCTGCGCTGCATCCACTCGTAGCCGAGGGGATGGGCGTAGCGAAGCACGCGGCCTCGTTCCAGCCCCTTGAGATAGGCGGGCGACGGAGACGGGTTCCTTTCCTCCCACTCCTCCATGGTCTGGTCGAGCTCGTTCCAGAGCTGCCGGTTCTGGTCGCGGAACTCGTCGGCGGGCGGGGCCTTTACCCCGTAGCGGCTGAGCGAGGGCAGGACGTTGATGTATCCCACGCCGCCCACCAGCCAGGCGAAGAGGCAGATGATGAGCGCCGTGTCGGTGCCGCGAACCAGGGAGGAGACCATCAGGCTCAAGGCGAAGACCTGGCCGAGGAACAGGCAGGAGAGCACGAAGAAGACGCCCAGGCGCACCCAGTCGCCGCCGGCCAGGTGCACGTCGGGGTGGGCCATCAGAATGATCAGGGAGAGGACGAAGGCCAGGGCGAAGGGGATCCACAGGGAGATCATGCCGCCCAGCAGCTTGGCCAGGACCACGTGAGCCCGGGGAACCGGATTGACGAGGAGCTGCTTGAGGGTGCCCCTCTCGCGCTCCCCGCAGATGCCGTCGAAGCCGAGGACCACGGCGAGGAAGCTCAGCAGCAGGGCCACCACCGTGGCGAAGTCGATCTGCACCAGGATCCTCATGAAGTTGCTGTCGAAGCTCTCCGCCAGCTCCCAGGCCGACACCGGCACCTGGTCGAGGCCGATCCAGATCGACTGCCCCGCCGTGCTCACCACACCCCGGCAGAGGATGGCCAGGGGCTGGGGCGGGACGATGACCCGCGGGCCGATCTGGGAGTAGATGGTCACCTCTTCCAGGCGCTCTTCGGTCTCCCGGATCTCGCGATCGTACACGTCCACGTTGCGGGCGTAGTCCACGGTGCCGATGAAGGTGGTCAGCACCGACAGGACGACGCTGAAGATCACCGCTACGCCAAGACGCAAGGTGAGCAGGTTTGTCAGCAGCTCCTTGCGTACGAGGGTCCCGATCATGCGGGTGGCTTCCGCGCTGTCATGGCTGGTTCAGCCCTATTCGAGGTAGAGCAGCCGCCGGCTGTGCACGCCCTCGGGGTGGGCCAGCCGCGCCAGATAGACGCCCGCCGCCAGCGGCGCACCGCCCTGGTCGCGGGCGTCCCAGTGGACCCGGTGAAAGCCGGCGGCCTGGAACTCGTCGACGAGGACACGCACCCGCTGGCGGAGCATGTTGTAGATCTCCAGCCGCACCGGACCGGGGGCGGCCAGCCGGTAGGGGACCCAGGTGGAGGTGTTGAAGGGGTTGGGGGCGTTGGGCTCCAGGCCGCTGGCCACCGCCGTCTCTCGAGGGGCCGCCGGCCTGGCCGCACCGGGCCTGATCCTGCCACGCAGGGCCTGCACTTCGGAGGCCGTCAGGGCCCTGTCGTAGATCCAGAGGTCGTCCAGGGATCCCTGAAAGGCCTGGTCCGCCGCAAAACCCCCTCCGAGCCGGTCCTGTTCCTGGCCGAGGATCAGACCTCCCTCCACCACCACCAGATCCCGGTACTCCAGGTCCCGGCAGAGATTCGTCTGGCCCACCCCATCCAGGTAGATGTCCGAGTAACCCTCCGAGGCGTTGCGGACCCAGACGATGTGATGCCAGCGCCCGTCCGCAATCGGCTCGACAATCACGGGACACTCGTCTCCGAAGCGCCCGGCTCTTCCATGCGAGTAGATCTGGAACCTTCCGGGCTCCAGCAGGTGGAAGAGGTACTCGTTGTCCTGGCTCTGGTTGGCCCCGCCCAGGATGGCCTGTTCGCCGGTCCTGGTGGTCTTGAGCCAGAAGGAGATGCTCACGTCCCGCAGGCCGTCGAGCACCTCGTGCGGCAGATCGATGCGGTCCCTCGTCCCCTGGAAGAGCACGGCGCCGGCCCTGTTCCCGAAGCGGTCCTCGTCGGCCCCGGTACCCCTCTGGACGCCGTGATGGCCGTTGCCGCTGGCGTCGCGGGCATCTCCATCGAAGGGGTAGTAGGCGACCAGTGGGGTCGACCGCTCCACGGGGGGCTCCGGTTCCTCGGGGTCCCTGCCCGGAGCGTCTGCACCTCGGCCGCGGAGAGCGCCTTGTCGTAGATCCTGAGATCATCCAGCGACCCTTCCAGTACCTGGTTCGGGTCGAAGTCGCCGCCCAGCCGGTCCTGCTCCTGGCCGATGATCAGACCTCCAGCCTCGACCGTCAGCATCCTGTAATCGAGATCACCGCAGCGACCGGTCCGACCCACGCCGTCCACGTAGAAGTCGGCGTTCCCCCCGGCGGCGTTGCGAACCACCACGATGTGATGCCACCGTCCGTCGGCGATCGGCGGGATGCCCACCACGCAGTTCCTGCTCTGGTGACTGTGCCTCCCGTGGGAGAGGAAGTGGAAGGTTCTCTGGTCCCACAGGTAGACGATGTGCTCGTTGTCGTTGCTCCGGTTGGCGGCGCTCAGGACGGCCTGGCTGCCGGCCTTGGTGGTCTTCAACCAGAAGGAGATGCTCACGTCCCGCAGGCCATCGAGCACCTGGTGGGGTAGATCGATGCGGTCGTCCGCCCCCTGGAAGACCAGCGCCCCCGCCTGGTTGCCGAAGCGATCCTCCCCGGGCTCGACACCCGACGGGGTTCCGTGATAGGCGCCGCTCGCGTCCCGGGCGTCTCCGTCGAGGCGGTAGTGGGCGACCAGGGCTTCCACGAGTCCCGCTGGCAATCGCCTCACCTCGCCGGACCCGAGCACGAGTTCCAGCGCCTGGCTGCGGCCGCGGTCGACGGGGATGCGGCTCCACTCGCCCACGACCTCGCCGTACAGGTCGACGGCCCTCGCCTGGTAGTCCCCGCTCACCAGGGACGGGTCGGTGGCGGGGATCGTCAGCACCAGCCGGCCCGAGATGTCGGTGACTCCGCTCCACGAGTAGTCGGGCTGGTGGTCCGGGACGGATCGCGCGAACTCGACGACCAGGCCCCATGCGCCGTCGCCGCGGAGGGTCACGTTGATCACGGTGGCATCCTGGACGGCTTTGGACTCGGCCCATGCGGCAGGTCCCATGGCCGCCAGGGTCACCGCCAGCAGGAGCAGCCCGACTCCGGACCCGTGTCCGCTTGCTGGTTGCGTCGCGACCGCGGGAGAATCTCCGCCACGAGATCGCGCTCGCGCCGCACCCGCGACCCCTGGAACCTGCCGGCTGCGCCCGGACGGAGCGTCCCCGTCCGGCGCCGCGGCAGTCCACTTGGGTATCACCATGCCATCTCCGTGCCGCGGAGTCAGTTCGAGCCCGCCCAGCGCACGCCTTGGGTCATGAGCCGCTGCATGGCGGGGCGGCGGAAGGTGTCGGCCGTGTGCCCCAGGGTGGTGTAGAACACCCGCCCCGCCTCGTAGGACCGGACCCAGGCCATGGGATGCTGCTTGCCGCTCCACTCGGCGGTGGCCAGGATCCGCAGGCCGGGATCCCAGGCGGACATGTAGATCTCGTCCTCCACCTCGAAGTCGGAGAGGCCCCGGGTCACGGGATGGGACGAGTCCTCGATGTTCACCGTGAAGGTCAGTCCCGGCGGGTGCCAGTTGGCGTGGCCTCCGAGGAGGGTGACGGCACGGGCGTCCACCCACCAGGCGGTGCCGTGGACGCCGACCAGGCCCTTGCCGCCGGCGACGTAGTCGAAGAGCCCGTCCTCCTGATCCGGCGTGAGGTCGCGCTCGCGGACGACTTCGCCGTCGGGCCCGACCACGGCGCGCGTGAACCCGGTGCCGAAGAGCAGGACATCGAACTCATTCAGCGTCGGGGACGCGAGGATGTCCTTGTCGCTCTCGAGCTGAGCCTCCAGGTCATCGGCCGAGTCGAGAAACCCGCGGATCACCTCGGCGCTCTGATCGAAGCCGTGATTCACTCCCGACAGAACCAGAACTCTCATCCTCTTCCTCCTTTGACCGGGCCGTCGCTCGGAACCTAAAATCCGCGGCCCACAATCGCCAGAAGGAATTGCCCTCATGTCCAACGACCCGCCGGGCGGCCATCCGCCATCTCTGCGCGAGCGCGCCGACCGGTTCGCCGATCTCGCGTGCCTGTGCTACTTCGGCTCCGATCACGTCAGCCGCCGCGAGGAGGCGGCGCGGATGCTCGCCGAGTCGCCGGAGATCACCGCCGCCAGCTGCCATGCCGCGGCCGCCGCCTTCGACGTGAAGGCCCTGAGGGAGCACCTGTCGGCGGACCGTTCCGCCGCCGGCGCCGCCGGGGGTCCCCGCAAGTGGCCGCCCCTGCTCTACGTCTGCTACAGCCGGATACCGGAAGCTCCCCCCGAGCGCGATGCCGTGACCGCCCTCGAGGTACTGCTCGCCGCCGGCGCCGACGGCAACGCCTTCCTCGTCTCCAGGGAGTTGGGGGGCTGGCGCTGGTCGGGCCTCACCGGGGCCATGGGCGAGGGGGAGGAGGGCCTCCTGCAGCAGCCGCCGCACGCACGGGCGCGGGAACTGGCCGGGATCCTGCTCAGCGCCGGCGCCGACCCGAACGACGCCCAGGGTCTCTACAACACCATGTTCACGCCGGGTGACGAGTGGCTGGAGCTGCTGCTGTCGCACGGGCTGAAGGCGGCGGACGTGGTCGATCCCGACGGGGACCCGCCGCTCCGGACCCTGGACTACCAGCTGTGCCAGGCGGTCAAGATGGGCATGCCGCAACGGGTGTCGTTGCTGCTGAAGCACGGCGCCGACGCTGACGCGGCCGACATCTACAACGACCGCTCCAACTACGAGAACGCCCTGCTCCGCGGCCATCCGCGGATCGCGGCGATGCTGGTCGAGCACGGCGCCGAGGCCCGGGAGCTGTCCGTCGAAGACCGGTTCACCGCCGCCGTGATGAGCGGCGACGAGAGCGCCGCCCGACAGCTGCTGGAGGCCGAGCCTGGACTGATCGAGAACCCGGAGCTGCTGCAGGAAGCGGTCGACAAGCCGGACACGACCCGGCTCCTGCTGGAACTCGGCGCCGACCCGAACGCGCCCAACGAGAAGGGCCGCGTCCCCCTCCACTGGGCGGCCTGGGCCAACAACACCGAGGTCGTCCAGCTCCTTCTGGACCGCGGCGGCAACTGCGAGATCCGCGAGGACGAGCACAACGCCACGCCCGTCGGCTTCGCCAACCACGCCGGCCACTTCGAGCTGCGGGATCTGCTGCTCGATCACAGCCGCAACGCCTTCGACCTGGCAGCCTTCGGCCGGACCGAGCAGCTGGCCGAGGTCGTGGCGGCAGACCCGGAGCAGGCCAGGGCTCGCGGCGCCGGCGGACACACCCTCTTCCACGCCGTCGCTGCGGGGTCCTCTTGCGAGCAGCTCCTCGACCTGCTGGCCGCCCACGGCGCCGACATCAACGCCGCCGCCAACGACGGCGCCACCCCCCTCTCCGCCGCCATCGAGCGAGGAGACGGGGAGCTCGCGGCCCTGCTGCGGGCTCGCGGCGCCCGCGACTGAGCGGCACACCTGGAGGATCGATATGGCCAAGCGCGACCTGAACTACGATGCCTCCGAGGCGATCGGCTTCATGAACGTCGACGAGACCGACTACGCCTCGATGACCCTGGGCGAGAAGACGCGCCACCTCGAGGTCGAGGGCTACGTGGTCCTCCCCGGCGTGCTGGACGCCGCTCACATGGACCGCATCAACGCAGAGATGGCCGACGCGCCCATGGGGACCAAGGACTACAGCGACTGCCAGACCTTCCACAAAGAGCCCCAGTGGTACAGCCCGGCCCTGGCGGAGGCGATCGCCAATCCCCCCGTGGTCGAGTTCCTCGAGGCCCTCTGCGGGGAGGACATCGTCTTCACCCGCGGGCTGTTCACGCGCACCCTGGCCGGTTCGCCCCCCATCTCCCTGCACACCGACGGGCAGCCCTTCGGCTCCTCGATCTTCGGGTACGAGGGCAGCTCCCCGCGGCTGCTGCGCGTTCTCTACTACCTCGACGACCTCACCCCGGAGCGGGCGCCCCTGCGCATCCTGCCGCGCTCCCACCTCTCCTTCCACGCCGACGCGAACCCCTACGTGCGCTACACGTCGCACCCGGGTGAGCGGACCATCTGCGCGAAGGCGGGCACCGCCGTCGTCTTCCCCGTGAACATCTTCCACGGCACCCATCCCAACCGGGCCGACTCGCAGCGCACGCTGATACAGCTCGGCTACCGCCCCGCCTGGGCGGGTCCCATCCAGCCCATGGAGGAGTGGGATCCCGAGCTGGTGGCGGCGGCGCCGGCGGTGGCCCGACGCTTCCTGCAGAGCCTCAACACATCCGGCGTCGACTGGGAGCAGCCCCACAAGCCGGTGGGCATGAAGTCGGACGCGCCGTCGATCGCTCCCGAGCGATGGGAACGGTGAGCCGCCGCGGCGGCCGCCCCTCGAGCTGAACGGACCCTGAAGCAACCCGGCGGCGCCGATGCTCCGAATGGCCCTCATCGGTTGCGGCGCCAAGGCCGGCCCCTACCTCACGGCGGCGCGCCACCTCCCCGTCGCTGAGATCGCCGCTGTCGTCGACCCGGACTCCGATCGGGCAGCCCGGGCGGCCCTCTCCGCAGGTGTCCAGCTCCGGGCCGCCTCCCTCGACGAACTGCTCGACGCCGCCGCCGAAGCCTTCGACGCTCTCATCCTCACCACCCCTGCCTCGACACGGGCTTCCCTGATCGAACAGGCGGCGGGTGCCGGGAAGCACCTCCTTGTCGAGCCTCCCCTGGCGGGGACCGCCAGCGAGGCGGAACTCGTTGCCGCGGAGGCTCGTTCCGCGGGGGTCCGGCTCATGCCCGCCCACGGGGACCGCTTCCGGGCCGACTGCCGCGCCGTCAGGGCCAGCCTCGACCAGGGTGAGCTGGGACGGCCGGGGCTGCTTCGCATCCACGACTGGTCCCCGGCCGCAGAGGTCGGCGACAACGATCCCGGTGCCCTGGCCGCCCTGGACCTGGCCCTCTGGATGTTCGACGGCCTGCCCACCCGCGTCTACGCCACGGGGCGGCCCCCCCGGGCGGGTCTCGGCGGGGCGGAGTACCTCCAGGTCCACCTCGGCTTCGAGGACGGGGGCATGGCCCTCATCGACATCTCTCACGGTCTGCCGCCCGGCGACGGGTACCGCTCCCTGGCCCTCATCGGCTCTCTTGGAGCCGCCCACTCCGACGATCACCACAACGTGCAGCTGCTCTTCGGCGGAGGCCGGGCCCAGGCGGTGCTCACCGGGCCCGACGAATCGGTGCCGGCCCTGGTGCTGGCGGAATTCGCCACGGCCGTCGCCGAGGGGCGCGAACCGGCGGTGACCGGCGAGGACGGTGCGGCGGTGCTCAGGGTCGCCGAGGCGACGGCCTCCTCGTGGGCCGCGGGGGCGGCCTTGCGGCTGTCGGGAGTGCGGTATGAGCGCGCCTGAGGTGCTGCCCGTACTGGTCCTGGGCGGGGTGAAGCACCTCTACATCGTGCAGGCGCTTGCGGCGCACCCCCGCTTCGAGCTGGTGGCCCTGGCCGACGAGAAAGAGGCGCCCGACTGGGTGCACGAACGCAACGAGACCGCGGCCTCCGCCTTCGGCCTCCCGTACGTGCGGGGGATGTCCGCGGCCCTGGATCGGTACCGCCCCCGCGTCGCCTGCGTCACCCCCGAGACCGGCCGCCACGCGCGGCTGAGCGCGACCGCCGCCGAGGCCGGCCTGCACATCGTCCAGGACAAGCCGATGGCCCTGAGCCTGGCGGAGTGCGACCGCGTCGTCGCCGCCGTGGAGGAGGCGGACGTGCGGTTCCTCATGTGGAACCGCAACACCTTCCCCTCCATCCTGCAGGCGCGGGAGGTCCTCGCCGCCGGCAGCCTCGGCGATCCGCTCGCCATGCACGTGGACTTCTTCTTCGCCAAGGACGCCGGTGTCCTCCTCGGCTCGGGTGAGCCGGAAGAGATCCCCCCCGGCCACGAGGTCCTGGGGGAGCTCACCGTCGAGGGGATCTACCCCCTCGCCTACTTCCAGGCCCTCCTCGGCGTCCCCGTTCGGCGGGTCTTCGCCTGCACGACGGCGCACTTCTTCCAGCGCCACGCCGACCGCGGCGTGGAGGACCTGGCTTCGGTGACGCTGGAGATGGAGGACGGCACCCTGGGCTCCCTGTGCATCGGCCGCATCGGCGAGCCCTCGCACCCCAACATCGGCGAGCTGCGGCTGCACATCCTGGGGACCAAGGGTGCCTTTGTCGTCGCCGAGCCGCGGCCCGAGGTCTCGGTCCATGCCCGATCCCTCGAGCCCGAGGACCACCGCCAGCGGCGCGTGGGCGTGGACTACGAACGCCGTCTGCTGGACGACTTCGGCCGGGCCATCGACACGGGGTCGGACACCCTGATGACGGCGCGGGACGGGCGGGCGATCGCCGCCACGGTGGTTGCCGCTGTCGAGTCCGGGCGAACGGGGCGGGCTGTGGAGGTGGCGCGCGGTTGACTCCAGGGAGTATGTGTATTATTCATACACATACCTACATCGGAGATGGAAAGAATGGCCAGGGTTCAGCTCGTGATTCCCGACGAGGACCGCGACCGGTTCGTCCATCAGGCGCAGACGGAGGGCATGACCCTGAGCGCCTGGCTCAGGAGCGCAGCCCGCCAGCGTCTGAAGGAGCAGCAGAGGCTCCACGCCTTCAGATCACAGGAAGACCTCGAGGGATTCTTCCGCGCCTGTGACGCGCTCGAAGGCCCCGGGCGAGAACCGGATTGGGAGCAGCACCGGGCCGTCATCGACGAATCACGTCAGCGGGGTCTCTCCAGCACGTGATCTTCGTCGATACCAACGTCTTCATGTACGCCGTTGGCCGTCCCCATCCTCTCCGCTCCACGGCGCGGGAGTTCTTCGCCGGGTGCATCCGCTCTCGGACCCCTTTGTGCACCTCGGCGGAGGTGCTGCAGGAGTTGGCCCACGCCTATCTGCCCGTGGGGCGGAAGCAGACTCTCGACGCAGCCCTGACGCTGATCACCGGATCCCGCGCGGAAGTGTGGCCCTTGGAGCAGGAGGACGTCACCTTGGCGCGGCAGCTCCACGAGCAGCATCCCGCCCTGGGCGCCAGGGACCTCTGTCACCTGGCCAGCTGCCGGCGCCGCGGCGTGAGGGAGGTCCGGACCTTCGATCAGGCCCTCGCCGCCGCCGCAGGTGTGACTCCACCGGGCTCATGATCACCGCCTGACCCCCTCTTGCGAGTCCCGGCGAGCAGTGCCCGGGCGGGGCTCTTCGTGCTTTCCGAAGCGCGGCCAGCTCCGGCAGGGGCGCCTTCGGCGGTCCTTCGATTCCCTTGCGATACACCCTGCCCGCATTCCACCGCAGGCCAGACCCCACGGCAGGGTCTGACGCCAGCCTCCGCACAACTGGGTCCTGGAATACGAACGGCCAAGCCACCATCACAGCATGGCCTGACCGGTGTGACAATCGGAGAGTCTTACGATGGTGGAGCTGAGGGGAATCGAACCCCTGACCTCCTGAATGCCATTCAGGCGCTCTCCCAACTGAGCTACAGCCCCCCCAGGAAGGCCTCAGAACGTAACCCCGCCTCGGCATATCGTCAACGGCCGCAGGCACCTGCGGCCGCCCCGCCATCACTGCTTCAGGGTGATCCCCACGCCCAGGTCGGAGTCGTACTCGTCGCGCTCGCCGGAGCTGGGTCCGAGGGACAAACTGGTGAGGACCAGCCGGACCTCGCTGGAAGCGTCGTACCCGGAGGCGGTGCGGACCCGCAGCGTCGCCAGCACATGGCTGCCGCTGACCGAGGTGGTCAGGCTGGCTCCAAGGACCCGCACTTCGGCGCCGGTCACCACCACTCCGTTGCGGGCTGGCGTGACGAAAGGCGTCTCCAGGGTGGCCTCGGCGTTTCCCAGGTCGAAGGCGGCCGCAGGCTCGGCCTCCAGCTTGATGTCGAACTGGCGCAGCTGGTCGGCGCCGTCGACTTCGAAGGTGAGGCTGATCTCCTGCCCGGGTCCGGTCACGTCGAGACCGTCGCCGACGATGCGGAAACGCTCGGCGAAGGAGCCGGACAGGTCGGCCAGCTGGCGCAGGCCCCCCTCGTCCACCGGGGCGACGACCCCGTCGGTGCCGGGAGGACTGACCACGGAGTCCGACTCTGCGCAGGCGGACAGGCCGGCGAGCGATACGAGGGCGATGCGAAGCAGCATGGGGGGCTCCTTTCCTGGTCCAGCGTCTGGAGAGAAAGATCGCCCGCCCCCGCCCACCCCGCAAAGTCAGCGACAGGCCCTGCCCGCCGACCACGAAGGCGTGGCACCGAGCTGGTGATGGGACCGCAGGTGCACCCCCATGCGCAGGCTGCGCACCCCGGCTCCCACGCCCAGGCCGTACTGGCGCGGACGGTCGATCCCGTCGAGGGCCATCGCCGCCGGCCCACCGAGGGGCAGGGACAGGCGCATCTCGGGCCGCAGGGCAGGGCCCCGCCAGGCAACCCCCAGGGAGAGGGTTGCCTCCGGCCCTTCGCGGCGCAGGCGCACGGAGCCCCTCCGCTCCAGCAGGCCCCCCGCGCCGCCCTGCCACCACCCCTCCACCTGCCATCGGCGGAGGAGATCGGCGCGCCCCCCCAGGACCGGCACCCGCCCACGCCAGGCCGGCTGACCGGTCCGCTGCAGGCGCGCCTCCAGCAGGCCGGCGCCGAGATCCAGCGCCCCTGTCAGCGAGACACCGACCGCCGCCAGCACCGCCTGCTCCCGGTGCCTCGGGGGGCCGCGCACCGCCAGCCCGAACCCGCCCCGCAACCGGCCGAGCCGGGGCGCCGCCAGCAGCAGGTGCTGCCCCCCCAGCTCGCGCAGGCCGAAGGGCCGGTCGTGGACGAGATGCCCGCAGAGGGAGGCGGTGACCGACGCGAGCCGGGCGGGGTTGGCGCCCAGCCGGTCCGGCGCCGGCAGCGGGTCGGCGAAGGGTCCCCGCTCGAAGGCGGCGACGGCAGCTCCCGCGGTGGCGAGCAGCAGCACGGCGGCGGGCAGCGGAAGCCCGGTGGAGGTGCAAAGGCGGGAGACCACGGGAGGGACAACGCAACTCCGGGACCACCGATGGCCCTCGGGGCTTCCGCGCAGACCCAGTGGCGATCGATGTCACCCGGGGCACACGGCCCCGGGTCCCAGGTGACACACCCTCAGGCCGGGGCGGCCCTCCGGACGGTCCAGCGGTCCTCGTACTCGCCGCGGCGGAAGCGCTCCAGGTCCAGGCCGCCGGGCACGTAGTGCCAGGCCGTCGAGTAGCGGGTGCGCCGCGGATCGTCGTTGTCGGCGGTGCCGTGCAGGAGGTTGGCCGAGAACAGGACCACCGTCCCCGCCGCCACGGCCACGTCCACGGCGCGCGACTCCTCGACCCGGGTCCAGGACCCGTGCATGCCCTGCTCCCGCTGGTGGTCGACGATCACCGCGTCGTGGTGGCTGCCGGGGACAACCCTCAGGCAGCCGTTGCGGCGGTCGGCCTCCTGCAGGTAGACGCCGCAGGACAGGATGCGCCGCGAGTTGGTGCCGAAGTAGTAGTTGTCCTGGTGCCAGTGGGTGGACGTGCCGCCGCCCGGGAGCTTGGGGAAGAACTTGGTGCCGAAGACATCCACCTCCTCGCAGCCGAGCAGCTCGGCGGCCCGGTCGACGATGGCGGGCTCCCGGGCGAGGTCCAGGATTCTGGAGTCGACGACGCACACGCCCTGCACCTTGTGCAGCAGCCCGGGCACAGGCCGGCCGTCGCCGTCGAGCTCGAGGCTGAAGTGTCCCTCCGGCTCGCCCAGGGCGCGGACTCGCTCGACCAGCTCGTCGAGGGCCGACAGGTAGTGGGCGAGGCGGTCGCCCCGCAGCAGGCCCTCGAAGACGAGGTACCCGCGGTCGTCGAACTCCTGCTTCTGCGCATCGGTGAGCATCGGCGCATCTCCCTCCTGTCCTATGGACCCCATCGGACGGTCAGCCGGAGTCCGGGCGTCTCCAGGTCTCCTGCGTCGAGGTCGAAGTCCTCCAGATGGGCGTCGACGTAGGCGTCCACGGCGGACAAGGTAGCGGTTACGAGATAGAGCAGGACACGCGTGTTGCGCCGGGCCGCGCGGTCCTCGTGCTCCTGCGGCGTGGGGGCGTCGGCCACCCGGGAGCTCTCGACCACGGCGGACGTCAACCAGCCGGCGCCGGCGCCGGCGAAGAGCACCGCCTTCACCCAGTGACCACCGGCGGCCTGGCCCCATCCCGGCACCACCGCCGACCGCACGAGGACCGCCCGCGGGGACAGCCGCCCGCCCGCCGGGAGCCCCGGGTCGGCCGCCCCTGGTTCCACGGGTCCGGCTGGCCGGACGACGGGCGCAGACAGGGGCTCGTCCGCGCTTCGAAGGGAATCGCCCTCGGCCTCCACCGAGGGTTCGGGCTCCTCGGCGGCCGCCGCCTTCGCCACGGATCCGGATGGCTGGGCGGCGGCGGGCATCACCGTCATCATCACCACGGCCAGCCCTGCGAGCCGCCAGGCGCCCGGCTCAGCCCCAGTCACCGCTCTCACCGCCAAGGCGGTCCCCCGGACGCAACGGATAGCCGCGGGCGAAGTCCTCCCCCGACATCCGCTCCCGTCCGGCCGGCTGCACCTCGCCGAGACGCACGGCCCCGTCGCCGCAGGCCACGACCACTCCGTCCTCCGAGCCGCAGCGGAGCACCTCCCCCGGGGGGGCCGCTCCGGCGGCCGCCTCCGCCGGCTCGACCCGATGCACCTTGAGCATCCCTCCCGCCCACTCGGTGAAGGCACCGGGCATCGGGTTGGCGCCGCGCACCCGGTCGCGCACGCGCTCGGCCCCCCAGCTCCAGTCGATGCGGCCGTCCTCCCGCGTCAGCTTCGGGGCCCGCGACACCCCCTCTTTCGGCTGGGGCTTCGGCTGCAGACTGCCGTCCTCCAACGCGTCGAGGGATTGGACCAGCAGCCGCGCGCCGTCCTCGGCCAGCCGCGCCTCCAGCTCTCCCGCGGTCTCGGCGCCGCCGATGGTCACCTTCTCCTGGAGCAGGATGTCGCCCGCGTCGACGCGCCGGTTCAGCAGAAAGGTGGTGACCCCCGTCTCGGTGCAGCCGTCGAACAGGGCCCACACGATGGGCGCCGCCCCCCGGTAGGCGGGCAGCAGGGACGGGTGCACGTTCACCGAGCCCAGGCGGGGCACGCGCAGCAGACGCTCCGGGAGGATTGAGTAGGCGACCACGGCCAGGGCGTCCGGGGCCAGGGCCTTCAGCTGCTCGGCCAGGGCCGGGTCGCGCGGGGAATCCGGCTGCATGACGGGGAGGCCGAGAGCGGCGGCGGCGGTCTTGACCGGTGGAGGCCGGAGCCGCCGGCCGCGGCCGGCGGCGCGATCGGGATTGGTGACCACGGCGGCCACCTCGTGCCGGCTGGCGGCGAGGCGGCGCAGGGAGGGTACCGCGAAATCGGGGGTTCCGAGGAAGACGACCTTCAGGACTTGGACTCGCCCTCGTCGCGGACTCGCGACACGGCGGAGCGGGACATCTCGACGCGGACGTTCTCGGCGATCTTCACCGTGATCACCTCGTCCTTGAGGTTGAGGATCACCCCGTGGAGGCCGCCGCTGGTGACGATCTTGTCCCCCTTCTTCAACTCGGAGATCATCTTCTGTTGCGACTTCTGCTTCTTGATCTGCGGCCTCAGGATCAGGAAGTAGAGGACGACGAACATCAGGACGTACGGCAGGATGACCAGGGGCGTGCCGCCTTGGCCTTCGCCGCCGCCGCCCATGGCGTGGGCGGGCTCCGCAAGCAGGAAGAGCAGGGTCACATCGGGCCTTTCGTGAGGGGGGATCGACCCGGAAAAATAGGCGCTCTCAGCCGTCCTGGTAAGTCGCGCGGAATCCCTCCCGCCAATCGACGAAGGTGCCTTCGACGATGGCGGCGCGCATGCTGCGCATCAGCTCCAGGTAGAAGTGGAGGTTGTGGTACGTGGCCAGGCGCACGCCGAGGATCTCGTCGGTCTGGAACAGGTGCCGCAGGTAGGCGCGGTGATAGTGACGGCAGGTCGGGCACCCGCACTCCGGGTCGAGGGGCGTGGGGTCGCCGGCGTGTCCGGCGTTGCGCATGCGCACCCGCCCCCGACGCGTGAACAGGGTGCTGTTGCGGGCGTTGCGGGTGGGGATGACGCAGTCGAACATGTCGATCCCGCGGCTGACGCAGTCCACCAGGTCCTGCGGCAGGCCGACCCCCATCAGGTACCGGGGCCTCTCGGGCGGCAGTTCCGGCAAGGCGGCCTCGACGCTGGCCAGCATCTCCTGCCGGGGCTCGCCGACGCCGAGTCCGCCGAGGGCGTAACCCGGCAGGTCGAGGCCCGCCAGCTCGCGGGCGCTGCGCCGGCGCAGGTCCGGGTAGACGCCGCCCTGGACGATCCCGAACAGGGCCTGGGGCGGCCGGCCGGCGTCGGCCCGGACCGCCTGGAGGGGCTGGTGGCGGGCGGCGCAGCGCCCGGCCCAGCGCAGGGTGCGCTCCATCGACTCTCGGGCCTCGTCCTCTGCCGCGGGCCAGGGCGTGCACTCGTCGAAGGCCATGATGATGTCGGCCCCAAGAGCTTCCTCGATCTCCATCACCCGCTCCGGCGTGAACAGGTGCCGCGAGCCGTCCAGGTGGCTCCGGAAGAGCGCCCCCTCCTCGGTGATCCGGCAGCGGTCCCTCAGGCTGAAGACCTGGAACCCCCCCGAGTCGGTGAGGATCGGCCGCTGCCAGCCCATGAAGGCGTGGAGCCCGCCGAGGCGGTCGACGAGCTCATGGCCTGGCCGCAGATAGAGGTGATAGGCGTTGCCAAGCACGACCTGGGCGTCGAGGTCGGCCAGCTCCTGCTGGCTCATGGCCTTGACCGTCGCCCGGGTGCCCACGGGCATGAAGACGGGCGTCTCCACTACTCCGTGGGGGGTGCGCAGGAGGCCGGCGCGGGCCCCCGTGGGACCGTCCTCCGCCACGACCTCGTAGCCGAAGGCCCCCGCCGGGGCGGAGCTCAACGACCGATCCCGGAAGTGGTGACGAAGCGGTAGCCGCGGCTCTCGAGGCGCGGCATCAGCGCCTCCAGGGCCGCCACCGTCGGACCCTTCGCATGGACCAGGGCCACCGCCTCCCCCTCGATGGCGGCGCGCTCCGCCAGCGCCCACAACTGGCGCCCGGCGGCGGCCTCCGTGTCGCCATCGATCGAGTCGGGCGCCGCCCGCAGACCGATCGGCTTGGAGACCACCCGGTGGCCTCCCGGACCGCAGCGTTCGGCCACCTCCCGGCGGTTGTCCCCGAGGGCGACCAGGGTCAGGGAGGCGGGGAGGGCGCACAGCCGGTCGAGGTTGGGCCCGCCGGCATCGGCGATCAGGGCGATACGTCCGGCCCGCCGCGTCGACCTCGGGTCCTGGCGCAGCCGGAAGCGGGTGGTCTCCGACGAGTCGATGCCGAGACTGAGGTCGACGCCGGTCCCGCCCTCCAGCTCCTCGCCTCGCATCACCTCCCCCCCGTGCCGGCTCGCGAGTCGGGTCAGCCTCTGGTTGACGCTGGCCAGCGGCAGGTCGCCGGGCACGCGGACGGTGAGCACATCGGGGGCCCCGGGACCGGAGGCTCGCCGGTGCACCCGCCCCGCCGGGATGCCGAGGTCGGCGAGCACCGAATCGGCGTCGGCGAGCATGCGCCCGGGGAAGGCGGCGGGGTCCACGGGAGGCGGGGGCGCCGGCGGCGGGGGCGGCGGCGGCGGCGGCTCCGGGCGCCCGAGGTAGAGCGCCGCGGCCGTGCACAGGGTCAGGCAGGCCATGCTGAACAGGAGGTGCCACCGCGGCCGGTGCCGACGCCGTGGACTGGAACCAGGGCTACATGCGCGGCATGG
>CAZEHQ010000073.1:0-17828 GCA_964512165.1 uncultured Gemmatimonadaceae bacterium
TCTGAGACCGTCCGGATCGATCCCCGCGTCCTCGAGAGCCTGCCAGCTCGTCTCGAGCATGAGCCGCTGTTGCGGATCCAGCAGCTCGGCCTCTACCGGCGAGATCCGGAAGAACTCCGCGTCGAAGAGGTCGATGTCGTCGATGAAGGCGCCGTAACGGCAACCCTCGCTCGGCACCGCGCCAGCGGGAAAGAGCTGACCCCAGCGGCCCACTCCGGAACCGGGATCCCCTTCCCTGACGGCGTTCCCGCCGGCTTCGAGGAGACCCCAGAAGGCGGGGATGTCCGGCGCGCCGGGGAACCGGCACGCCATGCCCACGATCGCGATGGGCTGTGGCCTGGAGACCTTCCGACTGTCGATGCCTGCGTCGGGTGAGGCGGTCATGATGCTCCACTCCTTATGGAATTCGGAGGCGTCTCCGGATCGCTGCCTGCCCAGAACGATACCATGTGCCGGGGCTGGAGGCGACCCTGACCGGGACGACATGGCAGGGGGGCTCAGGCCGGACCGGGAGTCCCGACGACGGTCCGGACGGCGGCTGCAGACGACTTGCCGGTGCAATAGACCGTGCGCTACCATCCCCGCCTTGCGTACCTTTATCGATCGTCCGGCGAGCAGCGAAGTGAAAGGCCAGTGACCGTAATGTCCAATCCTGGAACGACCATGGTGCCGAAGATCCTCGTCGTGGACGACGAGCCGGATCTCGAGGTGCTGCTGCGGCAGAAGTTCAGGCGCAAGACCCGCTCCGGACAGCTCAGCCTCATCTTCGCCCAGAACGGGGTCGAGGCCCTCAAGCAGCTCGAGGATCACGACGACGTCGATCTGGTCCTGTCCGACATCAACATGCCCGAGATGGACGGTCTCACCCTCCTGCAGCAGCTCGGCAGTCTGGACTACGACCTGCGGGCGGTGATGGTCACCGCCTACGGGGACATGAAGAACATCCGCACCGCCATGAACCGGGGCGCCTTCGACTTCGTCACCAAGCCCATCGACTTCGACGATCTCGAGGCGACGATCGACAAGACTCTGGAGCATCTGGTGATCATGCGCGAGGCCCTGCGGTCCCGGGACGAGCTGGTGGCCCTGCGCCAGGAGCTGGGGGTGGCGGCGCAGATGCAGGAGTCCATCCTGCCCACCGATTTTCCCAGGGATCCCCGGTTCGAGCTTCACGCCTCCATGACCCCGGCGCGCGAGGTGGGCGGCGACTTCTACGACTTCTTCCGGCTCGAGGACGAGCGCCTGGGGATCGTGGTGGCGGACGTCTCCGGAAAGGGGGTGCCGGCGGCCCTCTTCATGATGGTGAGCCGGACCCTGATGAAGGGCACCGCCATCGGGGAGGGAGACCCGGCGGCCTGCCTCACCGAGGTGAACCAGCTCCTCACGGAGTCCAACGAGGAGTCGATGTTCGTCACCGTCTTCTACTCCAGCTTCAACCCGGAGAC
The DNA here is from genome assembly GCA_964512165.1 of uncultured Gemmatimonadaceae bacterium. Lineage (GTDB taxonomy): Bacteria > Latescibacterota > UBA2968 > UBA8231 > UBA8231 > UBA8231. The sequence continues at coordinate 1,446 of CAZEHQ010000073.1, forward strand.
GGGACACGTGGAGTACGCCAATGCGGGGCACAATCTGCCGTACGTGGTCAAGCCCTCCGGCGAGGTCCGGCAGATCGACTGCCCTCCGGGTCTCGTCCTCGGCGTGCTTCCGGAGTTCGACTTTCCTGGCGGGAACCTCGACCTCGAGCCGGGAGACGTGCTGTTCTTCTACACCGACGGTGTCAACGAGGCGATGGACGAGAACGGAGAGGAGTTCGGCGACGAGAGGCTGACCCGGGTTCTGGCGGAAGCCGCCGGATCGAGCGCCGCCGACTTCAGTCAGCGGATGGTGGAGGCCGTGCACGCCCACGCCGGCGAGGCCCCCCAGTCCGACGATATAACCTGCATGACCCTCCGCTACCTGGGAGATGGCTCCTGAGATGACCCGGCTGGCCCTCCTCGCCGCCGCGGCGCTCGGGCTGGCCCCGGCGGCGGTGGACGGGCAGGGGGCGCAGGGAGGCGGCGACGGGGTCCATGCCGACTCCATCCTCTTCGGTCAGTCGGCGGCCCTGAGCGGCCCGGCGGCCGAGTTGGGCCGCAACATGAACCTCGGCATTCGCGCCGCCTTCGAGGAAGCCAACCGGTCCGGCGGCATCGACGGCCGCCAGTTGAAGCTCCTGGTGCGGGACGACGGCTACGAGCCCGAGGCCGCCGTCGCCAACACCCGCGAGCTCATCGCCCGCGGTGTCTTCGGCCTCATCGGCGCCGTCGGCACGCCCACCTCCAACGCCGCCGAGCCGATCGCCAGCGGCGCCTCGGTCCCCTACATCGGACCCTTCACCGGCGCCGAGCTGCTCCGGGGGAACGACCAGCGCTACGTGGTGAACGTGCGCGCCTCCTACTTCCAGGAGACGGAAGAGATGGTGGCGCGGCTCACCGGGGACCTGGGCTTCCGGCGCATCGCCATCCTCTACCAGGACGACAGCTACGGCAAGGCCGGTCTGACGGGGGTCCGGCAGGCCCTCGAGCGGCGCGGCATGGAGCTGGTTGGCGAGGTCACCTACATGCGCAACACGGTGGCCGTGAAGCGGGCCCTCCTCGGTCTTCAGGACAGCGACCCGGAGGCCGTCATCATCATCGGCGCCTACCGCCCGGCGGCCCACTTCATCAAGTGGGCGCGGAAGATCGGGCTGGGCGCCGTCTTCGTGAACATCTCCTTCGTGGGCAGCAACGCCCTGCTGAATGAGCTGGGCGGACTCGGCGACGGCGTCGTGGTGACCCAGGTGGTGCCCTTTCCCCGGGACACCGGCGTCCCGGTGGTGGTCCGATATCACGCCGCCCTGAAGGCGGTGGAAGCGGCGGCTCAACCGGGGTTCGTCTCCCTGGAGGGGTATCTCGCCGGCCGCCTGGTGGTCGACGCCCTGCGCGCCTCCGTGTCCGGGGCCGGCGGATCCGTTCCGCCCTCCCGCGAGGCCTTCCTCCGAGTTCTGGAGAAAGCCGGTCCCATCGACCTGGGGGGCTTCCAGGTCGAGTACGGACCGGGGGACAACCAGGGGTCCGACAGGGTCTTCCTGACCATGATCCGCGGGGGCCGGTTCGCCCCGGTGACCCGTCTGCCGCGGTGAAGAGGATGGACGACCGCATTCACGCCGCCTTCGCGTGGTTCCTGAGGCGGCTCCCCAGCCGCCTCGGGGCCCGCGTGCGCAAGGCCACCGGCGGCCGTTTCGGCATCGGCAGCCAGATCGTCGTGGTCCTGGGAGGCGGCGTGACGCTGACCATCGGCGCGGTGGTCCTGGCGCTGGTGCTGATGAGCGTCGTGAGCTCCCGGCAGAGCGAGGTCACCGAGGGCCACATGCCGGCCCTCGTGGCCGCCTTCGAGGTGGCCCGCAGCAGCTCCGAGCTGGTGCGGGCGTCGCCCCGGCTCCTGGCCGCCGACGACCCGGCAGACCTGAAGCAGGTGGGACGGGACGTGGCCCGGGAAGAGAAAACCCTCCGGAGGTGGCTCGTCGAGGTGAAGAGGGCCGAGTCCAAGGGAGGCGTCGAGGGTGAGGTGGGGCACCGCGTCCTGCCGCTGGCCGACAGTCTGGTGGAGAGCATCACCCGGATCCAGGAGTCGGTGGGCCGCAGGATGGCCTACCGGGACCGGCTCCGGGAGCTGGAAGGCCGGGTGGAGAGCCTGGCCCTGGAGCTGCAGCTCCAGCTGGAGGAGCTGGTGGACGACCAGCACTTCTTCATGCATACCGGGCTCCGCGATCTCGACGACGCCCCGGTCGCCGCCGCGCGGCGGACGTCGAGGTCGGAGCTCGCCCACTACGCCGGCCTCCTCGACTTCCAGGCTTCGCAGAACGTCACCACCACTTTCGTGCAGCAGGCGATGACGGAGAACGACCCCGAGCTGCTGCGGGCGAACCGGGAGCGGGTGGAGACGGCCATGAGCGACGTGCGGCGGGCCCTGTCGGGGATCCGGCCCGAGATCCGGGCGCGGCTCCAGCCCCGGGTGGAGGTGCTGAGGGGTCTCTACGCCGCCTCCGACGGCGCCTTCGAGACCCGCACCCTGGAGCTGGCGGAGATCCGCCGCTCCGAGGAGCTCCTGGCGCGCAACCAGCAGACCACGGCGGACCTGGTGGCCATGGTGGAGGGCCTCGTGAAGGACGCCGAGATCTCCACCCGGAACGCGGCCAATCGCTCGCGCAATCTCGTGCGCCTCGGGTTCTGGTTCCTGCTGGGGGTCACCCTGCTGACCCTGGTGGCCGCCTACTTCGTCTGGAAGCTCTTCGCCGAGCGCCTGCTGGCGCGGATGGCCAGCCTCTTCGACGCCACCCGGCGGATGTCGAAGGGCGACCTGGAGGTGCAGGTGCGGATCGAGGGCAACGACGAGGTGACCGACATGGCCGGCGCCCTGGAGGTCTTCCGGCAGCACGCCGTCGAGGTGCAGCGGCTCAACCTGGTGGAGAAGCTGGCGGCGGAGGTGCAGGCCAAGAACTCGGAGCTCGAGACCACCAACTCCGAGCTGGAGACGACGCTGGAAGACCTCAAACGCACCCAGCAGCAGGTCATCAGCCAGGAGAAGCTGGCCTCCCTGGGCGCCTTGACCGCCGGCATCGCCCACGAGATCCGGAACCCCCTGAACTTCGTGAACAACTTCGCCGGCCTGTCGTCGGAGCTGATCGACGAGCTGCGGGAAGAGGTGAAACGGGAGGGGAACGGCGAGGGCGAGGGGGACGGCGAGGGCGGCATGGACCGGGAGCTGGTAGACGAGATCCTCGACGATCTCGGCGGCAACGTGGTCAAGGTGAAGGAGCACGGCGAGCGCGCCAACCGCATCGTCGAGGGCATGCTGGCCCACTCCCGCAACGAGGCGGGACAGGTGGAATCGGTGGACATCAACCTGATGCTCGACGAGTACGCCAAGCTCGCCTACCACGGACTCCGGGGAACGGATTCGACCTTCAACGTCAACCTGGTGCACGAGTACGACGACGACGCCGGCCAGGTGCAGGCCGTCTCACGGGACCTGAGCCGGGTCTTCCTCAACGTGGTGACCAACGCCTGCCATGCCACCATCGCCCGCGGCGAGGAGGCCGAAGGTTCCTACCAGCCCACCGTGTGGCTGAAGACCGAGAGCCGCGGGGAGACCGTATGCATCTCCATCCGCGACAACGGCACGGGCATCCCGGACCACATCGTCGACAAGATCTTCGACCCCTTCTTCACCACCAAGTCGGGGACGCAGGGCACCGGTCTGGGGCTCTCGATCTCCCACGAGATCGTCCGCGAGCACGGCGGGGAGTTCCAGGTGGAATCGGAGGTGGGGGAGTTCACCGAGTTCAGGATCGTGCTGCCCCGGGAGGGCCTCTCTCCCGCGGCGGAGACTTCCTGATTCACCCGCTCCAGCTCCCGAGGGCCGAGACATGAAGACCGCATGGGCCGCCCTGGCGGCCGTGGTGCTGGCCACCGGAACCGCGGCGTCCGCACAGACCGAGTTCCACCTGCAGTACGGCGAGCTGCTGAACCCGTTCTCCGCCACCGGCGAGGCGACGCTCGTGCTCACCATCCAGAGGGCCTCCGGATGGCAGTTCGGGGACAGCTTCTTCTTCGTCGACTACCTCGACGACGGCGGCGAGGACGGCTTCAACGACAGGGAGTTCTACGCCGAGTGGTACCCGACGCTCAGCCTGGGCAAGCTGGCGGACCGGGAGCTGCGCCTGGGGCCGATGGCCGACCTCTCCCTCGTGGCGGGGATCAACGCCGGGGGCGACGGCAAGGTCGTGAAGTACCTGCCCGGTCTGAGGGCTTCCTGGGACGTGCCGGGATTCCTGTTCCTCAACACGGACGCCACCGCCTACATCGACGACAACGCCGGCCTCGCCGCCGGCGGCCCCCCCGCAACCGGCAACAGCTTGATGCTCGACGTGAGTTGGGCCTTCCCTCTCGAGGTGGGCGGGCAGTCCCTCGCCATCGCCGGCCATGCCGAGTACGTCGGCGGCAGCACCGACGAGGTCGATGGCGACGTGAAGGGGTGGATTCTCGCTCAGCCCCAGTTCACGTGGGACCTGGGCCGGGCGCTCCTCGGAGCGCCCGGCAGGCTGCTGGCCGGCATCGAGTACCAGTACTGGCGCAACAAGCTCGGAACTGACGGGCAGGAGAGCACCGCCCAGCTGCTGCTGGTCTGGCGTCCCTGATCGGAGAAGCCCTTGGAAACTGCGCGCGGCAACGAGAACATCCGCTTCGAGCCGGACGAGCGGCCCCCCCACCCGGTCGCCGCCGGGGTCGGCTTTCAGGCGGCGGTGGTCGTCCTCGCGCCGGTGGTGCTCGGCGCCGTCATCATCGGGCGGGCCGGCGGCCAGGGGGCCGGCTACATCACCTGGATCGCCTTCGCGGCGCTGGTGGTGAGCGGCGTGACCACGGTCCTGCAGGCGGTCCGCCTCGGGCGGATCGGGGCCGGACACGTGCTGATCATGGGAACCTCCGGGGCCTTCATCGCGGTCTGCATCACGGCCCTGGCCCAGGGCGGCCCCCCCCTGATGGCCAGCCTGATCGCGGTCTCCGCGCTCTTCCAGTTCGCCCTGGCGGCGCGGCTCTCCCTGCTGCGCCGGGTGATCACCCCCGTCGTCTCGGGAACCGTGATCATGCTGATCGCGGTGACGGTCATGCCGATCATCTTCGGCCTGCTCACGGACGTGCCCGAGGGCACCCCCACCGCCGCGGCCCCGACCGCGGCGGGGGCGACCTTTCTCGCCCTGGTGGTGCTGGCCCTGCGCGCCCCGGCGGCCTGGCGGCTGTGGGCGCCCCTCATCGGGATCGCCGTGGGCAGCGCCGCGGCCGCCCCCTTCGGCCTGTACGACATCCAGTCCGTGATCGACGCGCCGTGGATCGGCCTTCCGGACAGCTCCTGGCCGGGACTGGACCTGAGCCTGGGCCCGGAGTTCTGGGCGCTGCTGCCGGCCTTCGTGGTGGTCACCGTCGTCGGCGCCATCGAGACGATCGGCGACGGCGTCGCCATTCAGCGGGTCTCGCGGCGCCAGCCGCGGGCCACCGACTTCCGCGTGGTCCAGGGCGCCCTCAACGCCGACGGGGTGGGCAACCTGCTCTCCGGTCTCGCCGGGACGCCTCCCAACACGACCTACTCGAGCAGCATATCCCTGGCCGAGCTCACCGGGGTCGCCGCACGGCGGGTCGGGATCTACATCGGCGTGATCTTCGTGGCCTTCGCCCTGTCGCCCAAGGTCACGGCCCTGGTGATCGCCATCCCCAACCCCGTGGCCGCGGCCTACGTGACCCTGCTCATCGGAATGCTCTTCGTGCAGGGGATGAAGATCGTCGTCGCCGACGGCCTCGATCACCGCAAGGCGGCGGTTGTGGGCCTCTCCTTCTGGATCGGCGTCGGCTTTCAAGACAAGGTGATCTTCGCGGACCTGCTGGGCGGGACCTGGGGCACCCTGCTCGGCAACGGCATGACCGCCGGCGGCATGGCGGCCATCGCCCTCACCGCCTTCATGGAGCTCACCGCTCCCCGGCGCCGGCGCCTGGAGGTGGAGCTGGCGGCGGCGTCGCTGCCGGAGATCGACGCCTTCCTCGAAGAGCGGGCCTCCCGGGCAGGCTGGGGCGAGACGTCGACGGGGCGGCTGCGCTCCGCCGGAGAGGAGACGCTGGCGATCCTGTTGCAGCAGGCGGAGGAGGACGGGTCCGCCGGCAGGGAGCGGCGTCTGATCCTCACGGCCCGCCTTGCCGAGGGTGCCATGGAGCTGGAGTTCTCGGCATCCTCCGGCGCCGAGAACCTGGAGGACCGGCTGGCTTTCATGAGCGAGCAGCCGGAGCTGGTGGACGAGCGCGAGATCTCCTTCCGCCTGCTGCGTCACTATGCCTCCTCGGTGCGCCACCAGAAGTACCACGACGTGGACATCGTCGCCGTGCAGGTCGAGGAGTCGCCCTGAGCCGGGGTGCTCCCAGGGGGCGATCCCCGCACGTTGCCCCGGATTCCGGCCGATCCTTAGTTTTTCCGCGACCCCGGACGGCTGATCTCCTCTCGACATGATGACGCCATCACCCCCTTCGGCCTATCTCGAGGGATACGCGGAGGCCCGCCGGTACGACGCGGAGAGGGCCGACAACTACATCCGCCACACCGGCATCGGCGACCCTCCGCTGGACCCGGTGATGGAGGAACTGGCGTCGCTGCCGACGCCGGACCTGCATCGCTTCATCAAGGCCGGCATAGACCAGGAGAGCGAGGTCCTGCGCACCGCGCCGCGGGTGATGCGCGACTTCTTCGACAAGGTCGACTCCGAGACGCCCCCCTGGTACGACTACGAGGACTTCCGGCCCGGCGTCCGCGCCTTCCACCTGAACGCGACGCGGGTGCTCGTCGCCTTCGTCACGGGGGTGCTGATCGAGGGCTTCTCCACCCTCATCGCCAAGTCCTTCGCCACTACCGGGCGCGTGCTCCACCGCTCGACGGCGAGAAGACGCCTCATGCAGAACAACCGGCATCTGCTGGAGGTGTTCTTTCCGGGCGGCCTGCGGCGCAACGGCGACGGCTGGAAGCTGTCCATGCGCCTCCGCTTCGTCCACGCCCGCGTGAGGCACCTGCTGGCGAGCTCCGACGAATGGGATCAGGAGGCCCATGGCACGCCCCTGCACGCGGCGCACCTGGGCCTTGCCACGACGGTCTTCTCCATGCGCCTGCTGCAGCACTCCGCGGCCGTGGGCGCCACCTTCGACGAGGAAGAGCAGAGGAGCGTCATGGACATCTGGCGCTATACCGGCCACCTCATGGGTGTCCCCGAAGGCATGCTCTTCACCGACAGGGAGGACGCGAAGGAGATCTTCAAGGTGGCCCACATGTGCGAGCCGGCCCCGGATCAGGATTGCGCCACCATGGCGAATGCGCTGATCGGGGCGATTCCACTGACCGCGGGAATCGCCGACCCGGAGGAGCAGCAAGCCGTGACGAAGCTCGCCTACACTCTCTCCCGGGCCCTGATCGGCAACGAGATGGCCAACCAACTGCAGTTTCCGAAGACCCGGACCTTCGGAGCCCTCTTCGCCTACCGGACCAAGCAACGCTTCCAGGGCCTGATCAAGGGCAAGGAGCTGCTGCGATCGGAGAACTTCTGCCAGCTCCTGGAGATCTCGGTGTACGACGAATCCGAGAAGACCGGCATGAGCTACCGCATGCCCGACCACGTGCGCGCATCCAAGTCGAGCCCATGGTGACAGATGCAGCTGGACCGCTACACCGCCGCTGTCCTCTCCTACCGGTGGCCCGTCGTCCTCCTCGCCTCGGTGGTGATGCTGGCCCTGACGGCGGGTGCGCGCTTCATCACCGTCACCAACGACTACCGCATCCTCCTGGGCGAGGACAACCCGCAGCTGGCCGCCTTCGACGCCCTGCAGAACACGTACTCCGTCTCCAACCAGGCCCTGATCGCCGTAACCCCCCGGGACGGCACGGTCTTCAGCCGTCAGACCCTGGGCGCCGTTGAGGAGCTGACCGAGGCGGGGTGGCGCGCTCCGTACTCCGGCCGGGTCAACTCTCTCACCAACTACACCCACAGCGAAGGCCTCGAGGACGACCTGGTGGTCGGCCCCCTGGTGGAGGATGCCCAGGCCCTGAGCGATGCCGGCTTGAAGCGGGTAGAGCGGGCCGCCCTCGGCGCGGCCGATATCGTCGGGCGACTGGTTTCGCGCGATGGCCGGACGGCCGGGGTGGCCATCGACTTCGTCCTGCCCGAAGAGCACGACAAGGCCGTGGTGGAGATCACCGACTTCCTCCGTTCGGAACTGGAGCAGGCCCGGGCGGACCATCCCGGCATCGACTGCTACCTGACGGGCGACGTGGTCATGAACCGCACCTTCGCCGACGCCACCCGGGACGATCTGGAGACCCTGACTCCGATCGTCTTTCTCATCATCGTGGGCCTCACGGTGCTGATCCTGCGCTCCTTTCTGGGAGCGGCGGCGATCGTGGCGATGCTGGTCTTCGTCGTCAATTCCACGGTGGGCTTCGCCGGATGGAGGGGAGTCGTCTTCAGCCCCACCAACGCCGGCGTGCCGATCATCGTCATGGTCATCGCCATCGCCGATTCGATCCACATCGTCACGAGCGTCCTGCTGGGCCTGCGCCGCGGCCTGGAGAGGCACGCGGCCATCGTCGAAGCGGTACGCATCAACGCCTATCCCGTCCTCATCACCTCGGTGACCACGGCCATCGGCTTCCTCAGTCTGAACGCCTCGGACTCGCCACCCTTCCACGTCCTCGGCAACTACGTGGCCTTCGGCGTGCTCTGCGCCTTCCTCTACACCATGACCCTCCTGCCCGCCCTCCTTTCCCTGCTGCCCTTGCGCGCCCGCGCCGCTCCCCCTCAGCGAGGGAAACCGGCGTTCTTCGACCAGCTGGCGGATTTCGTCATCGCCCGGCGCAGGCTCCTCCTGGCATCCCTCTCCGTGGTGATCGTGTTCCTGATCATGGGCATACCGCGCATCGAGCTGAGCGACAACATGGCCCGGTACTTCGACGACCGCTACGAGTTCCGGCGCCACACGGACTACATCGTCGACCACCTGACGGGCGTGGACAAGCTGGAGTACTCCCTCGCCTCCGGGAGCGAAGGGGGCATCACCCGGCCCGAGTACCTGCGCAAGGTGGAGGCCTTTGCCGATTGGTTCCGCCAGCAGCCCGAGGTCACCCACGTGCAGGCCTTCCCGGACATCATGAAGCGTCTGAACAAGAACATGCACGGCGACGATCCGGCGTACCATCGCCTGCCCGAAGACCCGGACCTGGCGGCGCAGTACCTGTTGCTCTACGAGCTTTCCCTTCCCTTCGGGAGCGACCTCAACGATCGCATCGACGTGGCGAAGTCGGCCACTCGCATGGTGGTGGTGACGCGGAACGCCTGGTCCCGGGACCTGCGCGAGCTGGACCAGCGGGCCCGGGACTGGCTCGCGGCGAAGGCGCCCGAGTTCTCCCAGGAGGCGTCCGGACTGAGCGTCGTCTTCGCCCATCTGTCCCTGCGGAACATCCACAGCATGCTCCAGGGGACGATCGTGGCCATGGCCCTGATCTCCTTCATCCTCATATGGATCTTCAGGAGCGTCCGGGTCGGTCTCCTGAGTCTTCTCCCCAACTTCGTGCCGGCCATCATGAGCTTCGGCCTGTGGGGCTACCTCGTGGGCCACGTGGGCATCGCTTCCTCGGTGGTGATCGCCGTCGTCTTCGGTATCGTGGTGGACGACACGGTCCACTTCCTCAGCAAGTACCTGAAGGCGCGGCGGGAGGGCCTCGCGGCACCCGAGGCGGTGCGCTCCGCCTTCAACACCGTGGGTCATGCCCTGTGGACGACGACGGCGGTCCTGTCCGCCGGCTTCCTGGTCTTCGCCACCTCCGGCTTCGAGGTGAGCTGGGCTCTCGGCCTTCTCGTCACCACTACGATCCTCTTCGCCCTGATCGCCGATTTCCTGCTGCTGCCCACATTGTTGATCGCCATCGACCGGAGGAACTGACGATGCCCCTGCCCCGGGTGCGGACCACGCTCCGCCTCTTCTCCATGGCCGCCATGGCGTGGGCTCTCCTGGAAGTCCCGTCTCCCGCTCCTTCGCGGGGATCCTCCGCGGAGGCGGCGGGGCTGCGGATCGCCCGGGACGCCCGGTCCCTGGAGGAGGGCTTCGGCAGCTTCACCGCCCGGCAGGTCATGGTGCTGCGCAACAAGCAGGGGCAGGAGAGCCGCCGGCAGCTGCGCGTGAGGGTTCTCGAGGTCCCGGGGGAGGGCGACAAGAGCCTCTTCGTCTTCGACGACCCTCCCGACGTGGAGGGCACGGCCCTGCTCATCCATGCGAGCAAGGAGGACTCGGACGATCAGTGGCTGTATCTCCCGGCCCTGAAGCGCGTCAAGCGCATCAGCTCGTCGAACCGGTCGGGCTCCTTCATGGGCAGCGAGTTCGCCTATGAAGACCTGACCCCCCAGGCGGTGGAGAAGTTCACCTACCGATACCTGCGGGACGAACCCTGCGGCCCGTCGATCTGCACGGTGACGGAGCGGTTCCCCGTGGACAGGAAGTCGGGGTACAGCCGGCAGGTGGTCTGGCGCGACAAGGAGGAGCTCCGGGTCTGGAGGGTCGAGTACTACGACCGCAAGGACGCCCACCTGAAGACGCTGACCCTCGATGACTACCAGCGCTACCTGGAGCGCTACTGGCGGGCGGGCGAGATGACGATGGAGAACCATCTCACCGGCAAGAGCACCGTCCTGACCTGGACCGACTACCGGTTCGGTACCGATCTGGACGAGCGCGACTTCACCCGCACCGGGCTGAGACGCGCCCGTTGATGAGGCTTCGGGGCGGTCCGTACCTGGCGCTGCCCCCGGCGGTCTGGATCCTGGCCTCCGCTCTCGCCGGGGCCGCGGGCGCCGCCCCCTGGCTGGAGCACCGGTTCTCCGGGAGCGCCCGCGTCGAGACGCGCTGGTTTCGGGAGAGCCCGGCCCATGCCGACCAGGGCCGCCACGCGAGCGGGTTCGCGGTGGCCCCGCGGCTCTACTTCTCGGATCCCGAGGGCCGAAGCCTCAGCGTGGCACCGTTCTTCCGCTACGACTCGGCGGACCCCCGCCGCACCCATGCCGACCTGCGGGAGGCGGCGCTGCTGCTCTTCGGGGAGGTCGGCGACGGGGAGTGGGAGCTGCGCGCGGGGCTGGACCAGGTCTTCTGGGGCGTGGCAGAGTCCCAGCACCTGGTCGATATCATCAACCAGGTCGACTTCGTCGAGCATCCCGACCGCGAGGTCAAGCTGGGGCAGCCGATGGCCCACCTCACCTGGTCCGGGGACTGGGGCGCCGTGGAGGTCTTCGGCCTTCCCTTTCACCGGCCCCGGACCTTTCCGGGGCCCTCGGGCCGGCTGCGCCTGCCTCTCGTGGTGGACGAGAACCGGGTCGAGTACGAGAGCGAAGCCGGGGCGCGGCACCTGGATCTGGCCGCCCGGTACAGTCATGGCGTCGGCCCCGCCGACATCGGTCTGAGCCTGTTCAGGGGCACCAGCCGGGAGCCCTTCTTCCTCCTGGGCGCGGAGCCGGGAGGCGGGCCCATCCTCGTCCAGCGCTACGAGCAGATCCGACAGGCCGGGCTGGACGTTCAACTGACGACCGGTTCGTGGCTGATCAAGCTCGAGGCCATTCACCGCGCCGGGGCCCGCAACCGCCTCGACCGGGACGAGGACTACGCCGCCTCGGTCCTGGGCGCGGAGTACACGCTCTACTCGGTGCTCGGCTCCACGGCCGATGCAGGTCTGCTCGGCGAATGGAGCTACGATGGACGGGGGCCCAGGGCCACGCCGGGACGCTCCCCGAATACCCTGGAGAACGACCTCTTCCTCGGCGGACGCTTCGCCCTGAACGATGTTCAGAGCACTGAGATTCTCGGCGGCCTGCTGATGGACCTCGAACGATCGACGCGCACCCTCGCCATCGAACTCAACCGGCGGATCTCCGGCCGCTGGTCCCTGCGCCTGGAGGCGATCGACCTCATCGCCATCGACGCGGCGGATCTCCACTACCCGACGCGCCGCGACAGCTTCGTCGATCTGGGGCTGAGCTGGAATCTGTAGGTCTGGCGGCGGAGTTCCCCGTCAGTCGGAGGCGGGGGCGGGATCCAGGATATCCGGGAGGCTGAAACGCACGTTCTCCTCGATGCCGTCCATGGTGGAGAGCTCGAGGTCGGCGTGCTCCCGCAACCTCTCGATCAACTCGCTCACCAGCTCCTCGGGCGTGGAGGCGCCGGCGGTGACGCCGATGCTCTCGACTCCCACCAGCCAATCGGGATCGAGCCTCGAAGGGTCCTCGAGGAGATAGCTGGGCACGCCGCAGTCGTTGGCGACCTCGCACAAGCGGTTGGAGTTGGAGCTGTTCTCCGCGCCTACCACCAGCAACAGGTCCACCTGGGCGGCGAGGGCGCGCACGGCGGCCTGGCGGTTCTGGGTGGCGTAGCAGATGTCCTTCACGTCCGGTCCGACGATCTCGGGGAACCGTCGCCGCAGGGCCGAGATCACCTCGCGCGTATCGTCCACCGACAGGGTCGTCTGGGTGATGTAGGCGACCTTTGCGGGATCCCGCACCTTGAGCGCCTCCACCCCTTCCACGTCGCTCACCAGGTGGACCGGCCCCGGGATCTGTCCAACCGTGCCTTCGACCTCGGGATGGTTCTCGTGGCCGATGAGGATGATGTCGTATCCCCCGGCCGCGTAGCGCCGGCCTTCCTTGTGCACCTTGGAGACCAGGGGGCAGGTGGCATCGAGGGAACGCAGGTTCCGCGTGGAGGCATCCTCCTCGACCTTCCTGGACACGCCGTGGGCGCTGAAGACCGCAATGGCGCCCTCGGGGACCTGATCGATCTGCTCCACGAACCGTACGCCCCGGGATCTCAGGTTCTCCACGACCCGCGGATTGTGGACGATTTCGTGACGTACGTAGATGGGTGGTCCATGCCGTTCCAGCGCCGCCTCGACGATCTCGATGGCTCGTTCGACGCCGGCGCAGAATCCGCGGGGCTGGGCCAGAATGACTCGCATCGTCTGTTTCTCCTGGCTACCGGTCCGGGACGTTCGTCATGTCCTGGCGCCTTCCGCCTTCGGGTCCGGTGGCGAAAGCGGCGGCTGGAGGCGCCCTCCCGCACTGGCGCGGGGAAGCCCTCGAGTGAGGGCCTTGAAGAGGAACTTCAAGGCCAGGTCGGAGCGCACCAGGGTGCTGGTGACCAGGGTGACGGCGCGCACGCTGCGGCGGGAGATCTTCACTTCCTGGCCGTCCCTGAAGGCCGGAGTGGCGTGAATGCGGCGCAAGGTGAGCACGGCCATTCCCAGGGCCCACAGACAGTGGCGGCGGATGCCGGTCTCGCGGGCGGGAATGATGAGGATGTAGCGCAAGGCCTTCTCCAGGTGCCAGTGGGCGATGGCCACCAACTCCAGGAGCCCGTCGATGAAGGCGGGGTCGTCGCGCCCGGCGGGGAGGGAGCGAATCTCGGAGCCGGCCTCGAGGAAGACGTCGCGCGGCAGCCAGCAGGCGCCGCGGCGGCGGTCGTCCCACATGTCCTTGAGGATGTTGGTCATCTGCAGCCCCTGCCCGAAGGAGACGGAGAGGGCGAGCAGGTCCTGGCGCCGCCTGCCGATTTCCGGTGAGTAGTCGCAGAACAGCTCGGTGAGCATCTCGCCCACGACGCCGGCCACGTGGTAGCAATAGCGGTCGAGGTGTGGAAGATCGTCCAGGCCCTCCACCGTCGCCTGCTGCTGAAACTCGGACATCCCCCGGGACATGATCCGCACGCAGCGCTCGAGGGCGGACCGCTGGGCGGGGCGGAAGCCGCGGGTGAGGCGGATGACCCGGGCGGTGTTGGCCACCAGGTCGCGCTCGCTCTCGGTCGTCGAGGAGGACAGCAGGGACCCGAGGTCGCGGGCGAAGGGCTCCGCCCCTTGGCGGCCGGCGACGATCTCCACGAAGCGCTCCGAGAAGGCCTGCTTCTGCTGGGCCGAGAGGGCCGGCTCGTCTTCGATGGTGTCGGTGATCCGGCACAGGAGGTAGGCGTTGCCCACCACCTCGCGCAGTTGGGCCGGAAGCTGCGGGATGGTGAGGGCGAAGGTCCGCGAGACCCCCTGGAGGATCTTCTCCTGGTAGGCGAGGTCGCTGCCTCTCGACCCGTTCGCCGAGGACGGCGTCATCCCGGGGCCTTGCCGGCCGCGGGTACCCCGAAACGGTCGAGGGTGCTCTCCAGCGTCGGACGTCCGAGGCGGAGCCGCCCGTCGTTCAACAGGTAGGAGAACAGGTACCCGGCGGCGAGCATGAGGATACCGATGAGGAAGCAGTACATGACGGCCCTGTCCGGATAGACGTCCTTCAGGTGTCCCACGTAGAGCGGTCCGGCGATCCCGGCGGCGGCCCAAGCCGTGAGGACCGCTCCATAGATGGTGGACATCTTCTTCGAGCCGAAGACGTCGAGGACGAAGGGCGGCATGGTGGCGAAGCCTCCCCCGAAGCAGAGCAGGACGTAGCAGACGAGGATGGAGAAGATCCAGGGGTTGGTCTCGGTCATGAGGACCCCGAAGACCACCATCTGACTCGCGAGAATCACCCGGAAGATCGCCACCCGGCCGAAGCGGTCCGAGAGCAGTCCCCAGAACAGGCGCCCCAGGCCGTTGCAGATCGAGCTCACGGCGATGAGGGTGGCGCCGTACTCGGCCAGGGTGGTGGGCTCGATGGTGGCGTCCGCCAGGCCCCAGATCTCCTGGAGGAGCTCCGACTGGAAGCTGATGACGGAGATCCCGGCGGAGATGTTGAAGAAGAAGACCGTCCACATGATGGCGAACTGGGTGGTGCGCAGGTAGGGGCCGGCGGAGTCGGGCTCGCCGAATCCGGGGGCCTCGTCCGAGGCGGCGGCGGGCAACGCCGACTCGGGAGGATCTCTGAGGGCCAGGCTGCTGGGAATCAGGATGCAGGCGAAGACGATGCCGAGCCACACGAAGACCTGGGGCAGGGCTCCGGCCGTGCGGATGATCAGGAAGGGAGCCAGCCCCTTGCTCAGGAGGAAGGCCCCCACGCCGAAACCCATGACGACGATGCCGGTGGCCAGCCCCTTGCGGTCGGGGAACCACTTGGCAACCGTCGCCACCGGGGTCACGTATCCGAGGCCGATGCCCGCCCCGCCCACCACCCCGTAACCCAGGTAGAAGAGGGGCACCGAATCCAGGTGGAGGGCGGCCCCCGAGATCAGGTATCCAACCGAGAACAACAGGCTGCCGGCCACGGCGAGCCACCGCGGCCCGACCTTGGGAAGCATGTTGCCCGCCCAGGCGGCGGACACGCCCAGGGTGAAGATGGCGATACTGAAGGCCCAGGCCGTCTCGGTATGGGTCCAGCCGACCTGGCGCACCAGCATCGTCTGGAAGAAGCTCCAGGCGTAGACCGTGCCGAAGCAGACCTGCAGGATCGTGCAGAAGAGGGCGATGGCGCTTCGCGGAATGCGCATCGCGGAACCGATCCCCTAGGGCCGGCTCTCCGGCTCGTCCGGGGCCGGGGATCGACCCGAGACGTGGCGGAAGAGGCGGGCCAGGTCCCCTACCTCGTCATCGCGCGCCAGGAGGTCCTCCTTCACGGCCCCTTCCTCGCCCCGGCCGCCGGACAGCTCCACGGCGTAGGAGAGCAGCGAGCCCAGCGGCTTGGCGGCGAGGTTGACGAGCCAGATGGAGGCCAGGACGCCGACGACGAGGAAGATGCTGATGAGGATCACCTGCTGGCCGATGGCCCGCTGAATCTTGAGACCGATGATGTCGAGGTCCATGCCCACGTGGACGGTGCCGCCCACGCCGGCCAGGATCGGGCTGCCGACTTCCATGAAATCGCCCATCCCCGGAATGCTGCGTTGGACTGGCTCGGTGCTGGCGGGATCGCTGGCGAGGACTTCCTCGGGTATGCCGGGCACGAAGGTGTGGGCCAGGTACTCGCCTTCCTCGCTGGTGATGTAGATGTAGCGGATCCCCTGGATCTCGACGAACTGGTCGATGAGCGATTGCAGGGTCGCAAGGTTCCTGTTGAGAAGGATGTCGACGCTGGAGTCGGCGATGCTCTTGGCGATGTTCCTGCAGTTGGTCTCGTACTCCTTCGACAGCTGGGTGTCCACCGTGTATATGCACAAGGCGGAGGTGGACAGGACGATCAGCCCGAAGAGGGCGAAGATGCCGAAGCGAGTCCTCTGGAAGAGCTTCTGGATCTTCATCAGGAGAGCCACCCCTGCCAGTCGTCGAGGGTCACGAAGCGGCCGTCCCGGACGACGGTGTAGTAGACCCGCTGCAGGCCCTGGCGGCGAGTGGGTCCGAAGGAGACCTGCTCACCGATACCGAGATCGAAGTCGCGCACCGAGAACACCGCGTCTTCCAGCCCGGCCCTGTCGGGGACGCCCTCCAGGCGCCGC